>NZ_JASJGN010000090.1:0-6009 GCF_033791525.1 Desulfosarcina sp. | reverse complement strand
GGCCATGCCCTATTTCAAGCATGAGCTCGAATCTCAGAAAATCTGGGAAGTCGGCAATTACGTCGCCGAATACTTTATCAACGACAGCGACGCCAACACGGAACCAAGAGGCATCGATGCGGCCAACGAGCCATAAGTGCGATGCAATTGTTAATTTTTAATGTTTAATTTTGAATTGATGGTTGCTGACTGTTAAATGATAGAATACCTTCATTCAAAACCAAAAATTTGAAATTCATAATCGGTAAGAATATATGTATTACCCCTATTTCATCAGTTATATGCTGGCCGGCCTGTTCATCGCGCTGCTGGTCTTTGCCTGGGCGATGCGAAACAATCAATTCCGGGATCAGCAGCGTGCGCGCTTTCTGCCGCTCTTTGATGCCCCGCAACAGAAAAGCGCCAGGGCGACCCGGATCAGCCGCATTGAGGTTTACACCCTGTTCGGCCTGGCCTGTGTGGGGTTGTGCAGCAGTTTTGCGGTGGTTATTTTCGCGCTGCTGCGGGTCGAGTAATGCCGGTCCATCGGAAGGGATAGACGATTATGCACTATTTCGAACTGCGCAACATCCAGCACTTCGTTCTGTATCTGCTGCCGGCGGTGTTGGGCGTACTCATCTTCGCCATCGGCCTGGCGCGAATCCATTTTCGCCATAAGGATGACGATGTACGCATGCAACAGGTCCATACCACTTATGTCGGTGGGATTGAGGAGCGCAACGCCCCCTTTCCGCTGGTCCTGGTTTTGATCATTGGCGGGACCGTTATATGGGGTGTATTGTACATCATCTTTTATGGTGTATTGGGAGTCAAAATATGAGCACCGATGCTGAAACCGAACACAGCCACAGTGCCTTTAAGGCGTGGTTGATCGTCCTGATGTTGGTCATTTTTATCTTGTTCAAAGGTGGGTTGGCCTACTTTGTCATTGGAGATCTGGGACAACCCGATTGGGATTACCGACCGGTTAAGGATGTGCCCGGCGAGTCGGCATATTCTTATTATCCCAGCCTGCCATTTCCCCAGCACGTTCGCGGCGCAAAGGGGGAGTAAATGAAACGAATTTTAGCCCTGGGCCTGATCGTGTCCACCGTTGCTCTCATCGCCGTTGGTGTGATTACGCTCTATGACTATAATCTCTCTGTCGGACGCATGTGGCAAACCCCAGCCATCAAGCCCTATGAGAAGCCCATCCCGGTAATGGCGGACGGCAGTATGCCCGTTGCCGGTGGCGAGGCGCTCTACCGTGCTGCAGCTGCAGAAACGATCACACCAACCTTTTTGCTCACCGATCCGGCATCCATCGCCGCGGGCAAAACCGCCTACCAGCGCTATTGTATACAGTGCCACGGCCAGAAATTCGACGGCTATGGCACCGTGGGCCAGAGCTTTGCCCCGCCGCCCGGCAATCTTCGCACGGCAAAGATCCAATCCATGGCCGCAGGCATGCTGTTCAAGGAGATCAGCTACGGCATCCCCGACGGACGCCAGCCGGCCCTGGCCACAACCATGACGGTCGACGAACGTTGGCAAGCCATCGCCTACGTCAAGAGCCTCGGCCAGCGTCAGTGACCCTGGCAAATATAAAATGACAAAATCCAAATGACGATTGAAGGATGGGGTCGATCTTATTTAGATCGATAGAATTCCACCATTTTGATATTTGGCCTTTGACATTTTCATTATCTAATGTTTTCTCAGGCACCACTCTCCTCACGCCCGGTTAAATTTCCATGACGCCTGCAAATTGCGATCTATGCGGCCTTCCGCTGCGCTACATTACCGTTTCCCATTCCGTCAACGATCAACCCTTGCGGTTCTGCTGCCAGGGCTGTCGGATGGTCTACAGCATGCTGCTGGAATCGGCCGAGACCGTTGATCCGAAACAATTCAAAGAGACCGATCTATACCGGCAGTGTGTGGCTGCCGGGGTGATCCCGGCCGGCGAGGAGGATCTGCGGCGTATTGCCCGGCGCGAAAAACAGGAGACCCAGGCCACTGACAAATTGATTGAAGATGGAGAAACATCGCCGAATCCATCAGACACCCTGGCCTTGGACCTGATCGTCGACGGTATGTGGTGCACGGCCTGCGCCTGGGTGATCGAGAAGACGGTGACCCGACTGGCCGGCGTCGCGGAAGTGACCTGTCATTTTTCCACGGACCGCATGCGCTGCCGCTATCGTCCGGACAGGGTGGCTCCCGACCAGATCCGTGCGTCCGTAACGCGTCTGGGTTATGGCCTCCGGGAAACCGATAAAGGCACAACGGGGCAGCACGCCCAGCGCAGGGAGTTGGTCCGCCTCATCATCACCGGCCTGCTGTCTGCTAACGTCATGATGCTCTCCTGGGCCCTTTACGCCGGCTTTTTTACCAGCCTTTCGGGAGATGCCATATCCAAGCTTTCCCTACCCATCGTAGCCATGGCGGCGGTGGTCCTGGTCTATGGCGGCGGTCCCATGCTGCGCAAGGCCTGGTTCGGCCTGATCCACCGGGCACCGGGAATGGAGACCCTGGTGGGCATGGCTGCCGGATGTGCCTTTGTTTACAGTCTCTACAACTGGCTGACAGGCAGCATTCATCTATATTTCGACACCGCCTGTATGCTGATCACCCTCGTATTGTTGGGGAAAGTTCTGGAGCAGCAGGCGAAAAACCGTGTCCGCCGGGATCTGGACAGTTTCTTCGCCCTGCAGCCCGCTAAGGTACGCCTGATCACCGACACCTCACCCACGGGACGGTATGTGTCCATCGGCCAACTGGCAGCGGGAGACCGGTTTGCCGTCGCGTCGGATGAGATCGTGCCGGCAGATGGCCGGGTGGAATCCGGAACCGCCACGCTCGACGAATCCTCACTGACCGGCGAACCCAGGCCGGTAGGCGTAAAAACCGGTGATCCCGTTAAAAGCGGTGCCCGGGTGATCGACGGCCGGGTGACCGCCAGGGTTGAAAAGGTGGGCAACGATACGGTCTTAGGTCAGATGATCGCCATCATGACCCGCAGCCTGGAGCAGAAAAGCGCATTCGAAGGCCGCACGGATCGAATGCTCAGGTGGTTCGTCCCCATGATCATCACCCTGGCCGTAGGAACGGGACTGTTCTGTATCATGATCGGCTTACCCGTGAACCAAGCAGTGGTGCGAGCGGTGACCGTGATGGTCATTTCATGCCCCTGTGCCCTGGGTGTGGCCATTCCCATGGCATGCCTGGCAGGTATTTCCCTGGCCGCCCGCCGGGGTATACTGGTTCGCGAAATCGAATCCTTCGAGCGGGCCGCTTCCATCGACAGCGTTGTTTTCGATAAAACCGGCACGCTGACCCGCGGCCGCTGGCATCTGAGCCATATCGAATGCCAACCCGGTTACCATCCGGCGACCATCGCCGCCTGGGCCGCCGGTCTGGAGCAGTCGGCGGATCACGAAGTCGCCCGGGCCATCGACGCCTATGTCCGCGTCCAGGCGATCACACCGGCCGTGGCAACGGACATCATCGTTTATCCGGATGGGGTGCAGGGGCGGCTGGATGATAAAATTGTACGCATCGGCAACCGGGGGTTCGCCTGGGGCAGCGGGACGCCTGGTGGTGGCGCGCCGACGGAATCCGAAGAGACACTGACTTCCCGCGTCTTTCTGAGTGCCAACAATCGTCCGGCGGCAACCCTGATCTTTGGCGATACGATCCGGCCGACGGTACCATCGATGGTTGACACACTGAAACGGGCGTCTCGGGAGATTCACCTGGTCTCCGGGGACGGAGACGCCGCCACCCGTGAGCTGGCCCGGGCCATCGGCCTGAACCAAGCCAGGGGCAGTTTGTTGCCGTCAGACAAGGCGGATTATATCGATAGGTTGAAGGAACAAGGGCGACAGGTGGCAATGGTGGGAGACGGCATCAACGATGCGGCGGCCATGGCCCGGGCCCATTTGGCGGTGGCTGTACATTCCGGGCAGGGGTTGGCTAGGGAAGCCGCCCACATCACCCTCATGCGCGGAGACCCCGCCCAACTGCTGGACTTTTTCCCCTTGTCCCGGCGGGTCAACCGCAGCGTCGCGCAGAATCTGTGGTGTGCCTGGATTTACAACCTGGTCAGCATCCCCATCGCCATGAACGGACTGCTGACCCCCCTGGTGGCCGCGACAGCCATGCTGCTCTCCAGCCTGACCGTCATCGGCAACACCCTTCGGCTGGTCCGACGGGATTGATATCCATTTCCTATCGCCAACAATACCTTTTGGCGTATGATGTTCCATTGGTCCCTGTTCTATTGCATGCGCCTGAACACACCCGCCCACCTCGTGGATTCCAGGCGTCATCGGTTTCCAATTCCGCCTGACCGATCCTTGACAAACAAAAAAAAGAGACCATTTATATTCTCTTATGCGCGTTAACTCGATAAGGTGTGCGGTGGTACGCCGGGCGGACGTCCGTGCGAGGCATCGCCACAACAATTGAAAAATAACCCTGATCTGAAGGTCAGATCATTGAAAACCGGTTAAACGAGAGGTTCAACATGGCCCAGAACATCATCATCGTTGGCGGCGTCGCCCTCGGATCCAAGGCGGCCTGCCGATTTAAACGACTGGAACCGCGATCCCACGTCACCATCATCGATCAGGACCGATTTGTATCCTACGGCGGATGCGGGATCCCCTTTTATGTCTCCGGCGATGTCAGTGATGTCGACGATCTGCGCAAAACGAGTTTCCACATGCTGCGGGACGAGGCCTTTTTTCGGGATTGCAAAGATATCGAGGTGCTTACCCAGACCCGCGCGGAACGGATCGACCGGGAAAACAAACAGCTGCATATCTGCCGACTGGACGGCACCACCGACACCCTGGCCTATGACCAGCTGGTACTGGGAACCGGCAGCCGTCCCCGGCGCCTGATCATCCCCGGCGCCGACCTTCCCATGGTTCATACCTCCGCCAACCTGAACGATGCCCAGGCGATCAAGGAACTGGTCACCAAAGGTCAGGTGGAGCGGGCCGTTATCGTCGGCGGCGGCTTTATCGGACTTGAAATGGCCGAAGCCTTGGCCGACATGTGGGAGGTGGATACCACCGTTGTAGAATATTTCAGTCAGATCATGCCCGGATTCGTGAGTCCCCAATTCGCTCGTATGGCCCAGCGGCAAATGGAAAAACACGGTGTCCGCTTTTTCCTCGACGAAGAGGTGCAGGCCATTCAAGGCACCGACACCGTTGAGGCCGTGGTGACCAACAAACACCGACTGGAGGCGGACCTGGTTATAATCGCCATCGGAGCCGCCCCCAATGTGGAGCTGGCCCGGGCAGCCGGGCTGCGGATCGGCCCAACCGGGGCCATAGTGGTGGACGAACACATGCGCACCTCCGACCCGGCGATATACGCCGGCGGGGATTGCACAGAGATCCGCAATCTGGTGACCGGCCAGCCTGGCTACTATCCCTTGGGCTCTATGGCCAATCGGCAGGGCCGGGTAATCGGCACAAACCTTGCCGGGGGAAGCGCCGTGTTCAAGGGCGCTGTCGGCTCCTTTGTGATCAAGACTTTCGAGGCGGCCCTGGCCGGAACCGGATTGAGCCTGGAAAGCGCCCGCAGAGCCGGATTCGATGCTGTCAGCGTCCAAGTGGCCCAGCTGGATCGCGCCCACTTTTACCCGGACAAGGCCATGCTGCACCTGGAATTGGTCGTGGAGAAAAAATCTCGACGCATTCTCGGGATCCAGGGTTTCGGGGAGGAAGGAGACGCCGTGGTTGGGCGCATCAATATGGTGGCCGCAATATTGGAAGACCGTCCCACCATCGATCGGCTCAGCAACCTGGAGCTGGCCTATTCACCGCCATTTTCATCGGCCATGGACGTTCTCAACGCCCTGGCCAACGCGGCTGAGAACATGCTCGACGGCCGATTCAAACCCATCGACGCCGACGACTTTGCCGAAAAATGGTCCTCCGGAAACGGCAACCTGTTGGTCCTCGACTGCCGCGCCCGACAGGATGGCGACGCCTATGCAAAAAAATACCC
>NZ_JASJGN010000089.1:0-3596 GCF_033791525.1 Desulfosarcina sp. | reverse complement strand
TATCCGAAAATCCTCATTCGAACCATTCGAATTTCCTTTGAGACGGTCTTTCTCTGCGTCGTCATGGGCTATATTCCCGCCTATTTTTTCTACCGCAGCGAAAGCCGCTATAAAAAAGTTTTTCTTCTGCTCATCATGCTGCCGTTCTGGGTCAGTTTCATCATTCGCACCATGAGCTGGATCAATATCATGGGCGATTCGGGGCTGATTAACCATTTCCTGTTGAAGATCGGTTTGATCCAGTCGCCCATATCGATGCTGTACAATGAGTTTACCGTACTCATGGGATTGCTCATGTACCTGCTGCCCTTCATGGTCTTGAATATCTATGTCAGCCTGGAAGGCATCGACAAAAGCCTTCTCGAAGCCGCCCGATGTATGGGCTGCACCGAATGGCAGGCCTTTCGCGAAGTGACCCTGCCCTTGAGCCTTCCCGGTGTCAGTGCCGGCTGCCTGCTGGTCTTCGTGCTCACCGCCGGCACCTATCTGCCTCCCATGATACTGGGTGGCCCGGGCAACGACATGATCGCCAACCTCATTTTCAAACGGGTGATCGGCACGCTGGACTGGCCCTTCGGCTCGGCCATCAGCGTGATCCTGCTTTCCCTGTTGTTTGTGATCGTCTGGACCTACAACCGGTACCTAGGAATCAATCAGATCTTTAAAAGCCTTCAGGGAAATTAGACGATGAAACAATTCTCACCGGGATGGACATTGATCAGAATTCACACGTTCCTCGTTTACCTTTTTTTGTTCGCGCCCATTGTCGTGGTTATCGTGCTGGCATTCAACCCCAAACAGTTCGGCATCTTTCCCATGGAAGGCGTCAGTTGGCGCTGGTTCATCAAGCTGGCCCAAAATGAATCGATCATCGATGCGTTTAAGAATTCGCTTGTCCTTGGATCTCTGACCGCGGTGATATCCACCGGCATCGGCATCCTTGCCGCCCTGGCCTTCATCCGTTTCGAATTTCCCGGCAAAAACACCCTCAACACCCTGCTGCTGTCACCGATCATGATTCCGGAAGTGGTTTTGGGTGTGGCGCTACTGCTGTTTTTGCGATTTCTGCAACAGCCCAAGAGCTTCGCGCTGCTGCTAATCGGGCACGTCGTATTAACCCTGCCCTACGTGCTGTTGATCGTCCAGGCCCGGCTGGTGGGGATTAAAAAAGAGTACGAAGAGGCAGCCAAATCTTTGGGCGCCAACGCTTTTCAGACCTTCAGGGAAGTCACTTTCCCGCTGTTGCTGCCGGCCATTCTGGCCGGTGCGCTTTTTGCCTTTACCATCTCTTTCGATGACATCACGGCAACGCTTTTCTGGGCTACGGCCCAGAACCAGACCGTTCCGGTCAAGATCTTCAGCATGCTGAGAAATTCGATCAGCCCGGAGATCAATGCCCTGGGCGCCGTCATGATCGTACTGACCGTCACCACCCCCCTGCTTGCAGGCTATCTGTCCCGCAAGTTCTCAAAGATTAAGGATTAAGGTCTTAACCTGACAACCATCAGCTGAAAGGAGTACCCATGGCCATCGTAACGAAAGAAAAACTAGATCGGGTTTACGACGCGTATAAAACCGGCAAACTCAGCCGGCGTCACTTTCTTAAATATCTCGGCCTTGCCGGCGCGTCCATCGGATTGGTCGGCTCGCCCTTTGGGAATGCCGTCAAGGACGCCTGGGCAGCCAAGTCCATCCGCTTCGATGGCTGGGGCGGCTCGGTTTCCGAGGCATTTAAAGAACACGCCTTCAAGCCCTTTACCAAAGCCACGGGCATCGAGGTCATCGATGGCGAATTCGGTGACATGAATTCCTACCTGACCCGCGTCAAAGCCTCCTTCCCACCTGGTGGGGAATTCAACATCGCCCATTTGAGCGCCGTTTTCGATTATGCCCGCTATGCAGACTTGGGTTTTGCGTCGGTACTGGACGAAGCCAAAATCCCCAATCTCAAGAATGTCATGGCCGCCATGATCAAACCGCTTAGGGAGATCACCAAAGGCACCCTCTCGGCCGTCCCCTACGATCTGGGACAAACCGGCATCGCCTATAACACCAAGCACATCAGCAAGGAGAAAGCCGAAAAGTTGGGCGCGGCCCTGCTGTGGGACAAAGACCTGAAAGGCAAGCTGGGCAGTTGGGAAGGCGATTTCCGGACCAACATGTGGTATGCGGCCCTGCACACCGGCCAGAGTCCCAACAATATGACCGACCTCAAAGGCATATGGGCGGCCCTGCGCGAGCAGCGCGGCCTGATGAAGAAATATTGGAGCTCCGGTGCCGAACTGATGAGCCTGCTGGCCAATGAAGAGATCTATGCCACGGTGGCCTGGTCCGGACGCGTGGCCGCACTTCAGCAAGAGGGTAACCCCATCGGCTACCTCTCTCCCAAGGGCACCTACTCCTGGATGGAATATCTCTTCGTCCTCAAGGACACCGATCTGGAAATCGCCCAGCAGCTGCTCAATTTCATGCTCGAGCCGGCGGCGGCCATTGCCGTTTCCGAAGGACAGAACTATCCGCCCAGCTTGGATCCAACCAAAGTGGAATTGACCGAGAAAATCAAGAAGATGCCGGCCTTCGACCCCACCGGCAAACTGGACGGATACCTGTTTGCCAATCCGTCCTACTGGAATGCCAACCAGTTGGAATGGACGGAGAAGTGGGATAGGATCAAGGCAGGCAGTTAGTATCCATCCAGAACGCGCATCTTGCACCCGATTTCTGCGTTGGTCGTCAGATTCGAATCCTCGACATATTCCAGATATGCCTCCGGTTCGAATCTGACGCCCGCCTTGAACTCGAGCGCAATCTACACATTCTAAATGAACACGGCTTGGATTGTCATTAGTATTGGACAAGGCAATCAACCTTCAAAACGCCGGGCCGGGCCGTTGTCATGGCAATGGTCCGGCCTCAGCAGTAATAAATGTAAGGCGATTTGCATAATAGAAACAGCCTCTGAAACAGGGAGACAGACTAAATTGGCAACCGGCAAAAAACAACCCATCGTGCAGTTCAAAGGCATTTTAAAACGATTCGGCGAAGTTGTTGCTGTCGAAAAAATGGATTTTGATATCGAAGAGGGCAGCCTGGTGACCCTGCTGGGCCCTTCCGGGTGCGGGAAAACCACCCTGCTGCGCATGGTGGCCGGGCTGGAGGAACCCACCGAAGGCGACATATTCATCAAAGGGGTTCGGATCAACGACACGCCGATCCACAAACGCAACCTGGGAATGATTTTTCAGAATTATGCCCTGTTTCCCCACAAAAACATATTTGACAACGTGGCCTTCGGGTTGAAGTACCGTGACGTGTCTGCGGGGGACATCAAAGAGAAAGTGACCCGGGCTCTGGAAATGGTCCGCCTGCCAGGCGTGGAGAACCGCATGCCCAGCCAACTCTCTGGCGGGCAGCAGCAGCGCATCGCCATGGCACGGGCCATCGTGATCGAACCGGACGTCCTACTGATGGACGAGCCCCTTTCCGCCCTGGATGAAAACCTGAGAGAGGAGATGCGGCGGGAGGTGGACAACCTGCAGCAAATACTTGGCGTCACCACCATCTTTGTCACCCATGACCAGCGTGAAGCGTTGAGC
>NZ_JASJGN010000088.1:0-2890 GCF_033791525.1 Desulfosarcina sp. | reverse complement strand
CCGTGAGTCTCGGTGGCAGAAAAATCCATTTGATAGTTCCCATCCAGAAATAGGCAAATTTGGTTGAGATCAAGGCATGCGAAAAATTTTACCGCCGACATATAGTTGATATTTCGAGGATAACGCAGATATCAGGCAAATTGGCCATTTGTGGATCGACACTTGCTAACGGTTCCAGGCCAACGGCTTAGGCTTCATGGCTAAAATATGCAGGAAATGAGTGGGTGACAGGTTGAAGTCAATATCTATTGGATAAATAGCGATGCCAGGATTTAATTCGCTATCGTTAAATATAATTTTAATTGATGCGTAGCTATTTTCTGCGCTTTCAAGTCTTCAATTTCGAGAATTCTGAAACGGATTCCGCCATCCGCATGTTGTTGGATTGCGAATTCTAATTTCAATGTAAAGCCTTCCATTTGAAAACTCGGAGGCGTATTGTAAGCTTTTTTCAATGAGGACTTAACTCTTTTTATGGGCTCAACCAGGCCGCGGGAAATTTCAGGGGAAAAGCCGGATGAGTCGCTTGGCTGAAATGAAAAACTGAGATTATGATATGATTTAGATGTCGACGGTTCATCTTCAAACCCATTGCTCAATCCGACAATTTTAACAGCTATTGCACCCTTTTCTGTTTCTGTTGAATCAACAGTTAAGGCCACTTTAACCGTCTCGATGGTAAACTTGGGGCTCCCCAATTCAGAAATATTGGCTGTATTGATTTCATTTTTAATGGCGGTGATTATCTCATCGATTTCAAATTCGCCAGCTTGAGCGATGCGGATAGGCGACAGGTTAACTGCGACCAGAAGCAATATGATAAAAACGATGAATGGTATACCGCGTGGCTTGATCATTTTAACTATTTTCCTTAGTGATTAAATGGATCTTAACCCTTTTATTATCCGGATGGGCGGTAGCGCCTAATAACAGGATGACTTTCCATAGTTAATCCTGCATCGTCCTGATTGTCAACAACGCAGCAACTCCTTGACAAGAAAAGGAATCTCTGCAAACTTGTAGACGTCTTGCCGTCGGTAGGACCATTCAACAACCAAAGGAGTCGGTGACCATGAAGGGGATCGTCTATCTGCTCGGCTTCGGGCACATCGCCATCTGTTCTTATTGGGTTCTGTATACCAGGCAGACCGTCGCTGCACTCAAAGGGGTGTTCCAGACATACTCGCTTAAATACCTGGCAGCCATCCCAGCCGTGTTTGGACTCCTGTTCCTCGTCTCCGCATCATCCACCACCTACCCATGGGTATTCCGTATCATCGCCCTGCTGGCCTTTTGTGAAGCGGCCGTGGCGTTTGCAGACCCTCAACAAATCTACAGCCGAATGCTCGACTGGTACTTTCAGAATGTATCTGATCAGACGAACCGATTGTTTGGAATCATCGGCATCGTCTTTGGAACCGTCATTCTGACCTGGATATAACAGATTGGAGATTTATGCATGGCACTGACAAAAAAAGACATCGTCGATCGGATGCAGGCGGAACTCGGATTTCTCAGAAACCAATCCGTTGAGATCACCGAATCCCTTCTTGAACTCATCAAGGCAACCCTGGAATCCGGCGATGATGTCCTTGTTTCCGGCTTCGGCAAATTCTGCGTGAAGGAAAAAAAAGAACGAAAAGGCCGCAATCCCGCTACCGGTGAAGATCTGATGTTGAAACCAAGGCGGGTGGTGACGTTCAAGTGGTCAGGCAAATTAAGGGAAAAGGTGGACGAGAAATGAATACTGCGCGCAATCGCCGCCGATATCCTCGCCACAAGGCGCTATTCAGTGCGAAATATACAGCCAAAGAGGGAGCTTATCGGGATTTAATCCAAGATGTTTGTCCCGGCGGTGTGTTTGTATGCACCAGGCGGAAGATCGTCCAGGGCCGCACCATTAACGTCCAATTCCCGATTTTAGTGTTCAATAAAAGGCTTAGTTTGATGGGCACAGTGGTGCGGTGCAATGCCACGGGCTTTGCGGTCAAGTTCGACAAACCAATTGACGAGAATATTTTCAATGCAGGTGACTGGGGAGTGACATGTGCGGAAGATTCGTTGGATTCAGAAGACTTGAAGAACTGATTGAACACTTCCCCATTGATGTGGCAAACGTCAACGTTTCGCCCAGCTACAACGTCGCTCCCACCCAGGAGATACTCGCCATTGTCCGGCATGACGACCGGAACCACCTGGAGAAACTTCACTGGGGACTGGTTCCGTTCTGGGCGAAGGATGCCACCAACGGCAGCCGGATGATCAACGCCCGGTCTGAAACCGTAGCTGCCAAACCCAGCTTTCGAACGGCATTCAAGTGGCGCAGATGCCTGATCCTCGCCGATGGATTCTACGAGTGGAAGGGGGAAAAAGGAAATAAGCAGCCAATGTTTCTGACGCTGCCCGACAGCCGCCCGTTCGCATTTGCAGGCCTGTGGGAGGCCTGGGATGACAGGGGAAAAGAGCCAACCGCCTATCGTTCCGGCAGCATCCTTACCAGAGAAGCCAGTGAATCGGTCATGCCGATACACAACCGAATGCCGGTGATTTTAAAACCGGGAGCTTTTGATGTCTGGCTCAGTCGCGACAACCAGGACGTCCGGTTGCTCCAGGATATCATCCAGAACGAGGTCTATACCGAACTCAAAAGTGTTCGCGTGTCCAGACAGGTCAACTCGGCAAAGGTTGACCGGCCGGGCAACATACGGCCATTGGAACCGGGCGCCAAGGGATAGGACGGTTCGCCTGATTCAATGACCGTGGCGTGATGGCGATCCCACCGGCAGTCATCTTTACGATCTTTCCAACGATTAACCCTTTGCCCGGTTTGCCTTATTCACCCCCGCCGATCACCGACACTCGGGAGGTGTCTGTGTGCAGTTGGTCTTTT
>NZ_JASJGN010000087.1:0-17451 GCF_033791525.1 Desulfosarcina sp. | reverse complement strand
CTAACGCTGTTCCAGTTGAACAATTTTCGGGTTCATGAAAATTAACAACTCATTGCTGTCCGCCTCCTCCAGATTACTCTGGAACAGCCAGCCTAGCACGGGGATCTTGTGGAGTCCCGGGAAGGCCTTTTTCTGATTCGTTGATGCTGACTTGATGATACCTCCAAGAACGATCGTATCCCCGTCGTTAACCAGAAGCTGGGTTTGTGCTTCGTTGGTGCCAATGACTGGCACACCATCTACAAATTCGATCACATCATTTTTCTCGATGAGGATATCCATGGCAATCCGGTTGTCCGGTGTGACGTGGGGTGTGACTTCAAGCAAAAGATTAACATCCTTGAACTTTATGGAAGACCCGCCGGATGAATCACGTTCCAAATACCCAATTTCCTGCCCCTGTAGGATTCTGGCTTTTTTGTTGTTCAGGGTTGCGATTTTGGGTGCAGACAGAATTTTACCATTTCCATTGGCTTCGAGGGCTGTCAGCGTGGCATCAAGGGTAAATGGGGTGCCGGTGATTTTTGCAAAATCGAGCGTGAAACCATTGCCGGTCGCCGCCGGATAGTTCATGGCAACACCCGTGGTATATTGAGACCCGCCGTTGTTGATCGTCACCGGACCCACACCTAAATTCCACGCAAACCCCAGTTCCTTGGAATAATTTTCGCTGACTTCAACCACCCGGGCTTCGATGATTACCTGGGAAGTGACCTTGTCGATCTGTTTGGTAATAGCCAGCGCCTGGGCAACTTTATCCGCAGTGTCGGTGATGATGATCTGATTGTTTTTGACATCCACAGAAACAGACCCGCGATCTTTGGTTACGATCGTCTCGAGATGGGGAAGCACCTCTGTGGTTGCGTCGGAGTAGTTGATCGGAATGTACCGCGTTTCCAACGGTTCCAGCGCTTTGATCTGTTTTTTTTCTTTTTGCAGGGAGGCGATTTGCGCGTTACGAAGATCGTTTTCCTGTTTAAGGGTTGCCAGGGTGGCAATGCGAACGATGTCGCCCTCCACGATCATGCCGAGCTGGTTCATTCTCAGCACGAGGTTCATCACCTGATCCCATGGAACCGGTTTGTCAAGTGTCAGGGTAACTTTGCCGCTGACATCATCGTCGATGGCAAAGTTTTTTCCGCTGACTTCCCGAAGGATCCGGAAGACATTCTTGATATCGGTCTGGAAGAAATCCAGCGCGATTTTTTCACCGGTGTACTGTTTGACCGTTTTCTTTAAAATCAAGTTCTCGTCCAAGGCCTCGTCAGATTCAAAAGCCATCTCAGCGAGAGGAACTATAGACTTGTCGACTGTTGTTTCAGCTAGTTTAGTCCCCGCAGCGGCCTGGCTGTTTCCGGTGGTCTGGATTGCTTTGGGGTTGGTTGGCGCAATATCGGCAGGCCCGACCGTTTCCTCCAGTGCCTTCTTCCAGGCCGGCAGATTGGTCTCATCAGCCGGCGCCGGGGGAACAGAGGATGCCTCAAAGTGGACCAGCAGCAGTCCCCCGGTCTGTTCCGTATAGTAGGGCACGGGTTCCCGGAGTTCGATGGAGAATAGGGAGAAATCCTTCATGGATGGCAACTGGATGGGCATAATTCGATTAACAGCGCTTTCAAATCGTGTGGTTATCATCGGACGTTGCCTGAAATCAGCAATGTTGGCTTTCATCAGGCGCAATTCAAGAATT
Organism: Desulfosarcina sp.; assembly: GCF_033791525.1. Taxonomy (GTDB): domain Bacteria; phylum Desulfobacterota; class Desulfobacteria; order Desulfobacterales; family Desulfosarcinaceae; genus Desulfosarcina. The sequence goes on along the minus strand of NZ_JASJGN010000087.1, from coordinate 15,764 downwards.
TTATCAGATACTTTTAGGATATCGTAGTCGATGGGGGATGTCGTTTCGATGGACAGTGTTGATCGTCCATCTTTTTCTCCAAGGAAATCGATACGATTCACCCATACTTGGTTTTCTTTGCCGATCCTGGCGCCCGTGCCTTGAAATGCGCCTGATGGCTCAACGGGGGTAAAGGGGGCAACCTGGATAACTTGTGTTTCTTCGGTCATCACCGGTTGTTGAGCAACGCCTGATTCCGTTGTCGATTCGCTGCTGTCGCTGGTTGACTCGGAGATATTTTTTGGAAACTGGATTTTGAGTGAATTGCCGTCTTGAACGACGTTGTAGGGGACATCCGCGGCCAGAAGAATTTCAATGCGCGTGGTATTGGTTTTAGCCTCGATTTGGCCCGCATGAATTGAAGTGACTGGGTTGCCGGTGGACGGCACATCGGTTTGGGAAACGTTTAAACGGGTGTTTGGAAAATAAAGAACCACACCTAAAGGAAGCGGCTGTTTCACCGAGGTGTATGTCAACGGTTCGATTCCGTTAATCACTACGTTTATCGAGTCTGGTTCTTCAGATAATCCAATAGAAGTGATTTCCATGGATTGCGACGGATCAAGGCCGGCCACACCTGTTTCTCGATCAGCATTCTGGGTTGCACAACCGGTAAGAAGGAAGGCAACAAACAACCCAAGGCAAAAAACAAGTGTTAATCTCTTTGAAAATTTGATCCTGAAGTTGTGCATATCACTCTCCAGCTGGTTTCTGAAGTTTTATATCGGTATTTTGAAGAATTAGCTCACCCATAAGGTTTTCTATTTCTTCTTCGACAATCACGCTACTGGCGTTGATTTGCGTCACGATTCCTGAATTTAGACCAATATATGTACCATTTTTTATAATAAACCCTTTGCCGGTGTTATCTTCTACAAGCGCTCTATTTCCAGATGAAGTTCGAATGATTGCGACTAACTTAAGCTGGTTGAGGCTTATTTTTTCCAAAGGTGTTTGTGGGACTCGTTTTTTTCTTTTACTTTTGTCCGTTTGATCAGCTGCAGTTTCTTTGTTATCATCCCTAAATAAGGGTATAAACGGGTTTAGCCGTTCCTTGGGATCGTAAACTCGTTTGGCCACGATTGCTTCTTCTTTGTCGGCAACGGTTGTCGATTCGGGCGTTTTCGAAGAAGCGTCTGTTTGCATATCATCGTTTATTTTGGAAGGATCGGGCTTGCTTGGAGCCGAAATCTTTTTACTGACTACCGGCGCTTTGGACGGTTCTTTTTGATCACCGCAGTTCCAAAGAAAACACGAAACCAGTAGAACCAGGATTAACCTATTGCCAACTTTTTTAAATTGAATTCGCATGGTTTTACCGCTTCTTCTTCTTTAACTTTCCAGACGCCTCCGGCTGCGCATCGGAAGCTTCAATAAATTTATATGTCACCGCCGTACAGGTCGTCGTCAGGTTGGTGCCTTCCTTGTCGGGCTTCATGTCGATATTTCTGATGTTTACGATTCTGTTTAACCCGGCAACACTCTCAAAAAAGGTTGCAACCCCATGATAATCGCCGGTTACTGTCATCGCTACAGGAATTTCGGCGTAAAAATCCTTTGTTTCATCTGGTTTGGGTTGGAACAGAATGAAATTGAGTCCTGAGTCTGTTCCGGCTTTTGAAATACCGGTCAGCAGGGTTGGAATTTCTTCGTTTTCAGGTAGTGCCCGCATTACGATTTTGAACTGTTCTTCAGCATCCTGCATTTTTTTCCTAAATTCATTCAATTGCCTGGCATTGTTTTTGGCGATTTCCAATTCTTTTTCAATTCTTGTCAAATTGGCCTTGAGTTGGTCGATTTTTTTAAATTTTGGCAGATATGAAAAGTAGACAAAAGCACCGATAAGCAATATCAACACACCTGCCCAGATAGCGATCCGTTGGACTTTGGAAAGCTGCTCAAGCTTATTTAATACCGGATTGGATTTTTCTATGGAAACTGCTGTGCCTTTCTTCATTTCCTCAATACCTATTTAGGTTGATCTTTAAGAGGAGCCTTGCGAAACTTAATTTCAAAATTCTTCAGTATTAATCCCTTGACGGAGGTGTCCTGGTTGATGGACAGAAGTTTGACACCCACATATTTTAAAGACGTTTCAATTCGGGTCATGTATTCCGCAATCGTCGGGTTGTCCAGAGCGATTCCGACTACCTTGACATTTCCGGATTTTTCCTCCAATCCCGTGAGCCACATTCGCTTTTCTATTACCAGTTTTGACATGTCAGCGAGCAGCTCGACGGGTGCCTTTCTGGTAAGATCCAGGGATTTGATGACTTCAATTTTTTGGTTCAGAATCGCCAGCTTTTTCTTTATTTCCGCTATCTCTTGGTTGATTTTGTTGTACTTTTCAACCTGTGCCTTGGTTTCTGCAACCTGGCGGTTCAGCGATTCTATTTTGCCGGACAATAAATAGTTGAACCAGGCGGCAACAATCACAACAAAGACAAGTGACAACAGGAATATGGAAACTTGTCGCCTGATATTCTCTTTTTTTCTTGCGGCTCGAAATGGGAGTAAATTAATGCGTATCATTTGTCATCAACTTTTCTCGTTGCCAGTCCCATGCTGATTGAGGCTTGGGGGGCTATGCGTTTTAGAAATTCCACATCAAACCGGTTCTCATCTATTTGAAGCCCATCAAAGGGGTTTATGGTGGCCACTTCAGCAGAGGTCTCGACAGATAACAACTGTCTGAACTCTTTTATGTTGCCACCACCACCACTAAGAATTATTTTTTTTATTTGATCATCGGGATAGGTTGAATAAAAAAAGTCCAATGCCCGCCTGATCTCCGTGCACCAATCTGAAACGACAGAGGAAACTATGTCGGAAAGATCTCCAGCGGTTATTTTCTCGGATTGGTCGCCAAACTTAATCTGCTCTGCTTCCTCAATGGAACAGTCGATGAGCGATGCGATTTTCTGGTTGATCTGGCTGCATCCGAGTGAAACGTCTCTCATGAAGACCGAGGATTTGCCTTTTAAAATATTCAGTGAGGTCTTGCTTGCTCCGATGTCGATCAGTGCAATGTTCTCATCTTCAGCGGGGGAATAATTAAACTCATAAATATTTTGAAGGGCAAAAGCATCAACGTCAATGATGCACGGGCTCAATCCCGCCATCTGGGCAAGATTCACGTAGTCATTGACCATTTCTTTTTTTGCAGCAACCAACAGTACATTCATCTGGTTGGGGTTGCTCTCATTTTCACCCAGAATTTGAAAATCCAAATTTACATCAGATATATCAAATGGGATGTATTGTTCCGCCTCAAAACTGATGGTGTCCTGAAGCTGCTCCTCCGGCATTGACTGAACATTGATCTTTTTTACAATGACCGAATATCCGCCAACTGAGAGGGCAACATTATGGCCTTTTATGCCATAGTTCTTAAATAATTGACGGATAGTCTCTGAAACCTGTTCGGCATCTTTTATTGCACCATCTTCGATAAGGCCCGGTGCGATGTCGATGATTCCGAACCGTTCAAGAGAAATTCCCTTCTTCGTTTCGGAGATTTCCGCCGCTTTAATAGATCTGGACCCGATGTCAAGGCCAACTATTCGGTCTTTTTTTCCAAAAAACATGGTTAGCTCTTTTATTCACCAAAGATTTTTTTACTGTCCGAAAGGCTGTAACCTAGCGCCAGCAAGATTTTCCTTTTGGTTTCCAGCCGACACGGCTTCCCTTCTTCAATCCGCGTAATCGTAATAGGAGAGACATTCGCTTCTCTCGCCAGTTCCGATTTGCTCATCAAAAGGGATTCTCTTATTTTTTTTAACGAATTTTTAACCATTTGATCCATCGTCTTATGGCAATCAAAAAAGTAATAACAGCGTTCGCTTTTCAAAGAAGGATTGGGTTTTCTGTTTGTCGGTTTGATCGGAAACGCCAATCCTTGTTTCCGATTTAAGACCGAAAAAAAGTCGTTGTCAAGTAAAATTATACGACTTTTATGCATAATTTTGTATATTTAATATATATTGTGGCTCCATATCGATAATTACCCTTATCTTGTGTGGCATCGGAGTCACTTTTTTCATTTTTAAAATGGACCTCATTTTATTCATTACCTAAAGGCCTTTTTTAAATGGATCTGGGTGTTTATTTCACAGCACATTGACATGATCCTCAGGTTTCTTTATATGGCACTATACGTTAGCTTGTTGTTAGCCATCTAATTCGGCACTAACATCGAATACTTTAGGACAATATCGATTCCTCCCAAAAAAAATTGAAATACGGTGTTTCCAGCATATGGTGATTGATGTGACGAAGTGGTGTAATCGGCCGGCATGCATAATGCTTTATTGATCAATCCCATAAGATTGATGAACTCGTAACAAGTCGCATTTCCGGCGGATTCGTAAGAAGCCCGAGATCAAGGCTTGCAAATCTCGAGAATACCGCTGTCGCGGGTGCCGAAGGCAGCGGACTGATGGTACGCCGCAGTGACGAGGGATGAAGCGTAACGCAGATATCGGGCTTTTTACGAATCCGTCAAGATTGATTCACCATCAGATTCAACGGCTGACCTGCCATTCATGGCAGCCACGGAAACATGATGAAACCGTCCAGCATTGCAGAACGGGCAAAACCCTTTCGTCTGGTAAAATATTTTACTTTTACCAGTCTCATTGTCATTTTTATCGGTACCATCATCCTTTCCCTGCTCAACACCCACTGGGTCCGTTCAATGCAATACCAGAAAAGCGAAGACTATGCGTTACTGCTCATCGAAAACCTGAATCACCAGGTTTTTTTGCAGTTTATTCTTCCCGTGGGGTTAAAGTATGGAAAAATCGAACTGAGGAACCAGGAACAATTCGAAAGAATGGACAGTGTCGTCCGCAGTACGCTGCACAGTTTCAAGGTTGAAATGGTTAATATTTACAGCAAAAATGACATCATTGCATACAGTTTTTCACCTGAACTGGTGGGAATGGAAAATCTTGGAGGAACGTTCTATAAAAATGCGCTGGACGGGCAATCATCCTCAAAACTCGTTCAAAACGGTGGTTTCTGGGAAATTTTTCTGGGGATTCCAAAGGAGATTAAGATCATCACCTTTGCCCCATTAAGGGCGGAGAAGCCTTTGTCTCCGATATCTGGACCGGTATTGGGTGTCGTCGAAATCAGGCAGGATCTATCCCGCGATTACCGGAAAATATTTAAGTTTCAGGTAGTTGTGATTGGCACTATCAGCGTTGTCATGGGGATTTTGCTGCTTACTTTGATTTACGTAGTCAAACGGGGCGAGGGGATCATCGAAAAGCGGGCTTTCGAGCGGATACGGCTCAAAGATCAGTTGGCCCAAGCCAAGCATTTGTCTTCCCTTGGCGAGATGGTCGCCGGTGTTTCCCACGAGATCAGAAACCCGCTGGGGATAATCAGCAGTTCTGCAGAATTGTTGAAAAAGAAAATGGCCCCGCAGGACAACCTGAATGCCATCGCAGATATTGTTGTTACGGAAGCACGGCGCCTGAACAATATCATCACCGATTTTTTAAACTACGCGCGACCCAAAAAGCCCAACCGGCGTGCATGCCGAGTCGATGAAGTGATTTCCAAAAATATCCATTTCCTCGAACATCAGATAAAAGAAAACGGATACGTTATCAGGACTTTTGTCGATGACGAGATTCCCGTTATCATGGCCGATGGAGACATGCTTTATCAGGCCTTTCTCAACCTGTTTATCAATGGGATGCAGGCGATGCCCCGAGGCGGTGCCATTGACGTGACCATTGAGGCGGGTGATGGCTTTTTATGGGTTTATATCGAAGATGAGGGAGAGGGTGTTTCCGTACCGGTCATGGAAAAGATTTGGGATCCGTTTTTTACTACGAAGGAAAAAGGGACTGGGTTGGGGTTGGGGATCGTAAGAAACATTATCGAAGGCCATGATGGAATGATTCGGATCGATAACCGCAGTGAAAAAGGGGCCCGGGTTTCCGTAAAATTTCCGTTAAGTCAGGAGGCCAAATAATGGAAACGATCCTCATCGTTGACGATGAAATAAATTATACGCTTATCCTTGCAGCCGTGCTGGAAGATGAGGGTTTTGAGACGCTTACTGCCAACAGCGGCCCAGAGGCGATGGCCACCCTTGCCGAATCCGACGTCGATCTGGTGCTGACGGATATGAAAATGCCAGCCATGGATGGCATTGATCTTCTTGAGCGCATCAAGAAAGAAGATGCGGATCTTCCGGTAATCATGATGACTGCCCATGGCACCGTTGAAAAGGCTGTGGAAGCCATGCAGAAAGGCGCATATAATTATATTCTCAAGCCTTTTGACAATGAGCGGCTTGTTCTTTATACGAACAAGGCGATTTCCATGTACCGTGTGGTCAAAGAGAACCGCCAACTCAGACGTGCGGTAGAGGGCCGCTACAGCTTCCACAATATTATCGGCAAGAGCAAGGCCATGCAGGATGTTTTTCATATCATCCGAAAAGTCGCGCCGGCTGCGGCAACGGTCCTCCTCGAAGGTTCGAGCGGAACGGGAAAAGAACTGGTGGCCAACGCCCTGCATTTTAACAGTCCAAGAAAGGACAAACCCTTCGTGGCGGTTAACTGTTCCGCTCTGGTCGAGACACTGTTGGAGAGTGAGCTGTTCGGCCATGAAAAAGGGGCGTTTACCGGTGCGGTTTCGATGAAAAAAGGGCGGTTTGAAATCGCAGACGGAGGGACACTTTTTCTTGATGAAATTGCAGAACTTTCGCCGGCCTTGCAGGTGAATCTGCTTCGTGTACTGCAGGAGCGGGTGGTCGAAAGGGTGGGTGGCGTCAAGGCGATTCCCGTTAATATCCGATTAATTGCGGCAACCAACAAATCACTGAAGGAAGAAGTGGCCAAGGGGAATTTCCGGGAAGACCTGTTTTATCGGCTCAATGTGGTTCCCATCACCCTGCCGTCGTTACGTGAACGGCTTGAGGACATCCGGCCTTTGGTGGGACATTTTATCACCAAATACAGCGGCGAGCGTAACGTGGGTTTGCCGGTGACCGGAATTGACCGGGAAGTGGAGCGGTTGTTTTACGAATACGACTGGCCGGGAAATGTAAGGGAATTGGAAAATGTTATTGAACGGGCGGTCGTGCTGAGTCCGGAGGAAATCATTCAGGTGTCTGATCTACCCAAGGACTTCATCGACAATGCCCATAGCACGCTGCATATGGACGGCATTCCTGTGGATGCAAATTTGTACGACACCCTGGCCCTTGTGGAAAAAAACATGATTGTCCGGGCCTTGAAAAAAGCCAACTATGTTCAGGCCCATGCGGCAGATCTGCTGGGAATCGGCAAAAGCGGATTGAATCAAAAAATTAAAAAATACAAGCTGTTCATGAAGGACAAAGTCTAACCGCTGACTTTCTCCCTCACCAGGTCGCCATACATGCTCTCCGGGAAATCGGTTAAAAGCTGCTTATACATGGAGGCGCCCTTTTCCTTCTCGCCGGCTGCCTCATAAAGCCATGCCAGATTGAAAAGTGCACCGCTTTTCATGGTATTATCCTTGTCTGCCGAAATCATTTCAAAATATTGAATGGACCGAGGGTATTCCGCTTTCAGAGCAAAGGCATAACCCAGCCCGCTCAGCACGATGTGTTTCAATGCCGGGAATTGGCTAAAATCATTCAGTGCATGGGTATACATGGTAATGGCGGTGTCAGCGTCCCCGGCATTGTAGCTGATGTCTCCGTATATGATCCGGGCGACTTTGGCTGCGTTTTTCGAACTGTATGTATCAAAAATATCGGCAAAATCGGTCTTAATTCGGTCATAAGCCGTTTGGGGGTTGGAATCTTGAAGCGCGGCTGAATACTTGGCCACAGCTTGTTCAACCAGGGCGGAGGCCCGGTTTTCATTCCGGTGGGAAATCTGGCGGACCGTGACAAGGACCAGCAGCAGTGAAAGAAGGATCCCCGTAATGATCAGAATTATTTTAAAATTGGATCGCCCAAAGGCGATCAGTTTCCCAGAAAAGGTAATGAACTGATCGGGCTCCTTCAGAAGCTGTTTTCGTGTCGCTGCCCTTTTGGCCATTATTCCTCCAATATCTTTTTGATTCGAATCCATCCCCCGGCGGGGATGTCGGCACCAACCACCTGACATACCTCATATCCGCATGCCGAAGCAAGTCTGCCGCATTTTTCGTGGGTATATCCATTAACCAGACCAAATAAAAAACCGGACGCCCAGAGATCCCCGGCGCCGGTGGTGTCAACTGCCGTTCCTGCACCCTGGGCCGGGATGTGGCAAACACGATTCTCGTGGTGGATGAAGCTTCCCTTGGCGCCGACTTTCAAGACCGCCATCTTCACATGTCGGGCCAATCGTGCCAGCGCTCGCGTTTCGTCATTAAATCCGGTATAGGCTATGGCTTCGTCTTCATTGGCGATGAGGATGTCGACATACTTTTCGATCAAGTCCTCGAGGATGGCTTTAGACTGCTCGACTACGGTGAAGCTGGCCAGATCCAGAGAAACCAATGCCCCGGCATTTTTCGCGGCTTTCAGCGAAGCCGTCATTAAATCGGGATTGAACAGCAGATATCCTTCCATGTGAACCACTGCACTGTCTGCAAAGCATTCCTGCGTGATCTCTTCGGGCTGGGTGTCTGCCGATGCCCCCAAGTAGGTGATCATGGTGCGCTGGGCATCGGGGGTGATGATGGAAACCACCCGGCCGGTGGGAAGTGACGATGCCATCAATAAGGGTTCTACCCCCCGCTCAACAAGGGCATTTTGAAAAAATTGTCCGGTCTCGTCGTCTCCTCGCTTGCCGACGAAGCGGGCTTGGCCACCCAGGCGTCCGATGCCCACAGCCGTGTTGCATGCCGATCCGCCCGGTACAACAATGGGTTTGGTTGACGCCTGGTTCAGGATTTTTTCCAGGTCCGGCATGTCCACAAGGGTCATGCCGCCTTTTTGAACACCCATGCGGCGGACAAATTCATCGCTTTCGTTGACCAGTATGTCTACCAGCGCGGAACCGAGCCCAACGATCCGTGTTTTCTTCCGTTTCAGCTTCAAGCCGACTCCTTGGTTAGCGGGGCCCCTACCAGACCAGAGAACGATGAATCCACCCCTGGTCGCCATCCGCATGGATCACATGGAGCCAGTCGCCTTTTTCTTCCAGTACTTTAAAGGGAACGCCTTTGTCCACGGTAAAGCGGATGTCGTTGTCGGTTCCCGGTCCTGAACGGACGTTGCACTTATCGTTCATAACAATCACGGTGTTAATGTCGGCGAGAAGGGAGTTGTGAATCCACCCGCGATCGCCTTCGAAGTCCTCGAACAGGCACCAGCTGCCTTGCTTCTTGACCAACGTCAAGGGATGATATTTTTCAACCTGCCAGATGACCGCATCGCCGGTATCCGGTCCGGAGCGAATATTGGCGATGTCGGTGTTCACACTCAACCGCTGTGCCCTAACGAGACCCGCGCCGGCAAAGACCAGTAAAAATGCCAAAACAATGGGAATTGATTTATTCATTGTCGATAGTTGTCAATAGTTGATTGTGTCCCGTGTTTTAGGGAAAAGCGTCCACCATGCAGGCATAAAATTATTTATTGCAGGGCTTGACCTGAACCATCAGCTTTCGGGCTAAGCCTCGTCCAAGCACGATCCGTTTGTAATCGACACCAATCACCAGCTGCCCTTGTCCTGAATTGGTGATCACGTCCACTTCATCACCCATTCGAAGGCCCATGGCCATCAAGCGTGCCCGCGCCATGGGGCCGCCGTCCAGCCGGGCGATCACCAGCCGCTCCCCCTTTGGCGCGTCGGAAAGCGGGAGCAGTTTTCGGCGTCGGGACATACATTGCGCACAGATCCCATACATCTCCATTTTATGCTGGAGCAGGTGGAACCCGTGACGCTCTGCAACCTGAACCTGAAGCGCCTCCAATTGAGGGTCTTCAAATTCCACGATCGCTCCGCATTTGGCGCAGACCATGTGGTCATGATGCTGACCCAGATGCAGGTGCTCGTAAAGAATTTCACCGCTGTCGAAATGCTGTTTGCTGGCGAACCCATACTGACACATCAGTTTCAACGTGTCACGGATAAATTCCGGATCCAGTTGGAGATTCAGCTCGTTGAGCCGCTCGATCATCTGCGCCGAAGACACATGACCATCGGTCTGCATAAAGGCTTCCATGACCGCAAACCGATCTTCAAAGTCCGTGAGTTGATCCTGTTTGAACAGCTTGCAGAACTGTTCTTTTTCCTGTTTGTGGAGTGTTTGCGGCATGGGCTGACCTTAACGAGACGAAGGGAAAGATATCAAGCTTGACGGATTCGTAAAAAGTCCGATATCTGCGTTACGCTTCATCCCTCGTCACTGCGGAGTACCGTAAGTACACCTCATTCCTCGGGATTTGCAAGCCTTGATCTCGAACTTTTTACGAATCCGTCGGAAATTAGATTTTTTACGAGTTCATCAAGCTTGAATGCAGGTTTATGGTCTCAAGCCGGCCCGGGGATGGTATAGGTGGTACACGAACCGGAACTGCAGGTCCGCGTCTGGGAGCTGGTATTGGAATCGGTAGGCTGGCCGGAACCACCGCCGGTCATCGTGTGATTGGTGGTGGACAGGATGCGTTCCAGTTTGCCGGAACCGCAATTGGAACAGGCCAATTCCATCTCCTCTTGCTTATTCATTACCAGGATCTCCACGTATTTGTCACAGTCAAGGCATTTGAATTCAAAAATAGGCATTTCGGTCTCCATTTGGAAAAATTTTCTAAACTTCGAACATCATCTTGAAATTGTCAAGCGCCGGGTGCTTTCCATCATCGCTCCATCAGGGTCCGGGCATGCTCCAGGGCGGTCCGGGTGACTATTTCTCCACCCAGCATGCGGGCGATCTCTTTAATGCGATCTTCCTGGTCCATCGGCCGGATGGTTGTGGCGGTGCGGCCGTTTTTTACCTGTTTTTCTATATAGTAATGCTGATCACCAAACCTGGCAATCTGGGGAAGATGCGTGATGCAGATAAGCTGGTGTTTTTTAGAGAGGGCCTCCAGTTTTTTCCCCACAACGTCGGCCACGGCGCCTCCGATACCGGCATCCACCTCGTCGAAAATAACTGTCCCCACTGCATCGGTTTCTGCCAGGATGGCCTTTAGCGCCAGTACCACTCGGGAGAGTTCCCCGCCTGAGGCGATGGATGCAAGGGGCTTTAACGACTCACCCACATTGGGGGCGATCATGAACGCAGCCTGATCGATACCCGTGGCCGACAGCAGATTGTCATCCACACGAAGCCACGGGGATGCTGGCTTGCTGCAAGGGAGCGGGGAAAGGCTGACACCGAAGCGGGTGCCGGCCATCTTCAGGCCTTCCAGTTCCTTTTCAACGGATTCGGCAAAATCAGAGGCCACCTGTGTTCGTTCTTCAGACAGGCTCCGGGCCAGCCGCGATACCTGATCGTAATAGTCATTCAACTGCGTTTCACTGCGCTGGATGTCATCATCGGTAACGGTGGTGGCGGCTAATTCCACTTCAATGGCATCACGCTTTTGGAAAAGCGTCTCCAGGGAGCCCCCGTATTTTCGTTTCAACTTGTTGATCAGATCCAACCGGGTTTCCACTGATTCAAGCCGATCCGCTTCGGTGTCTAAACTTCCGAGGTAGGCGCGCAACGAGTCCGTCACATCCTCCAGGCCGAACAGGTGGTCTGAAAGGCTCCGCACCCCGGCCGCCAGCCCATCATCTATATCCGCTGCTTTTTCCAGGTTTTTGCGCACTTCACCCAGTTGTTCCAGAATAGCGCCGTCGGCTCCGTGAAGGGTTTCGATAGCAGAAAAAACGGAATGGTGGAGGGATTCGGCGTGCTTGAGTCGCAACCTTTCTTTTTCCAGGGATTCGTCCTCTCCCGGCATGATATCGGCATTGGCAATCTCCGCCGCCTGGTATCGCAGCAGATCCATCTGCTTGTCCTGATTTTTTTTCTTCTCTTCGAGAACCTGGAGCGCCTGGACCAGCGTGACGATCTTTCCATGTAGGTCCGATACCTGCCGAACCCGTGGTGAAAGACCGCCAAATCGATCCAATATCGTCAGATGGGTTTCTTCTCTGATCAGACCCTGGTGGACATGCTGGCCTGAGATGCTGGCCAGATCTGCGGTGATGGATGTCAGCATCTGCATGGTCGCCATGCGGTCGTTGATATAGATGCGATGGCGGTCGTTGCCGGAGATGATTCTTCGCACCAGCAGGCCATCTTGGGGGTCATAGCCGTTTTCAGCCATGATTGCTGCGGCGGTGGACCCCTCGGGGACATCGAAAAAAGCAGACAATTCCGCGGTCTCATAACCGTCCCGGATCATCCTGGCATTAACCCGTGATCCCAGCAACAGGTTCACCGCGTTGATGATGATGGATTTGCCGGCGCCGGTTTCTCCGCTTAAAATGGTCAATCCACCGTCGAAGCGGATATTCAGGTCGTCGATAATGGCGAAGTTCTTGATTAACAGCTCTTTGAGCATGGTGCACGCCTTTGAAGGGTCGCAATCGTTTATAATCCGACAAATCGTCCCATCATAAAAAAGGCAACGGGGGGAAGCAAGCATTATCGTAAGGATTCATGGGACAACAGGGGTGGATGATATCGTCGATTGATTATTCAGGATATCCTGTGATTTCACGGATTTTTTCGTAAAGCGGCCTAAGCCGGCGATACATTCGCTTGTAAACCTTGTGGTAGAGTTCGTTGTAAAGCCGGTGATTTGACGGGTTCGGTTCGAAACGATCGCCGGGGCGGGTCATCGCATTCACGGCAGTTTCAAAATCCGGATGTAACCCCAGTCCGACCGCTGTATCAATGGCTGCGCCCAGGCCCGACGTTTCGTAAAGGTGGGGCCGGGCGGTGGGTAGACCGAATATGTCGGCCGTCAACTGCAAGGCCAGGTCGCTCTGGCTTCCTCCCCCGGATACCCGCAGACTGGTGATGGGCGTGCGGCTGCGTCGCTCTATGCGTTCCTTGCCCTCCCGCAGGGCATAAGCGATTCCCTCCAGGATGGAGCGGTACAGGTGCGCCCGGGTGTGGACATCCCCGAACCCGATGATGGCACCCTTGGCCTCGGGACCCGGCGTCCGGATGCCCGGTGTCCAGAAAGGCTGCAGCATGAGCCCCATGGATCCGGGTGGAATGTCCTTAATCAACCCTTCGAATAATGCCTCGGCGGCCACACCGGTTTTTTCGGCAGCCTGTTGTTCCGGAAAACCAAACTCTTCCTTGAACCAGTTGACCATCCAGAAACCGCGGAACACCTGTACCTCTATGGTATGACTTCCCGGAACGGCACTCGGATAGGCCGGCAGTAAAGGGATGGGTTCGATGTACCGGCGATGGGTCACGTTGATGGTGGCTGTAGTACCGTAACTCAGGCATCCCACCGATGGGTCGAGACTGCCGGAGCCGATGACTTCGCAGGCCTTGTCCGCTGCAGCGGCAATTACAGGCATGCCGGCTGGAATCCCGGTTTCCTTTGAAGCTTGTCGGCTCACGGTCCCGAGAACCTGACCCGGCGCCATCAGCCGGGGAAGCTGATCCGGACTCACCGGCACGCAGCGCCACTTCCAGTCCCAGGAACGGGCCCACTGCAGCCGCTTGTAGTCAAATGGCAGATATCCCACCTGACTGCCGATGGAATCGACATAATCGCCGGTCAGACGGAAATTGAGATAACCGGACAGCAACAGGTATTTGTGGGTTTGCGCCCAGACAGCCGGCTGGTTTCTCAAGATCCAGTTGGCTTCGGTCTCTGACTGGAAATAGGCCAGGGTGCCGGCAAGTCCGGTGACCTTGAAAAACAGCCCCCACAGCCCCCCCAACGGTGGCAGGCCGTGGCACTTGCGTTGGTCCAGCCACAGGATGGCCGGCCGCAAAGGGCGGCCATCCTTGTCGACGTTGATTACGGTGGCCCGCTGGGTAGTCAGTGCAACGCCGGCGATGCGTGCTTTTTCGATGCCAGGAGTGGCAAAAATTTCCTGGCACGCCTGGCACAGAGCGTTCCAGAATACGTGGGGATCCTGTTCGGCCCAACCGGGCTGATCTGAAAAATAAGGAGTGAACAGCACCTGTTGTCGGGCGATCAGATTGCCGTCGGCATCAAAGATCAGTGCCTTGAGGCTCTGGGTTCCGTTGTCGATGGAAAGCAGCAGATCTTGTTCAGCCATTTTTCACGGTTTCATGCAACGTGTCTTCGCGGAAGATGCCAACACCGGTGATCCCTCCACCGATGATGATCACATCCCCGTTGCTGTCCAGGTTCATCATGATCGGATCACTCTTATACTTTCCCACAGGGAGATGCTCTGCATCATGGCGTCCATCACCACGGTTTCCACTCGCCGGCTGCCGGCTTGGACGGCCGTGGAAAGATCCCGGTAATATTGTCGGGAGGCCGCCCGCGCCGCGGGAATCGAAAAGTAGGCGGCTGCAAGCGTTTTAAACATCGTGGATAAATCGTTGAGGATCAGCTTATAGATGGGATTGCGTGATTGAGTGGCCAAGAATAGGTGAAGCCGCCAGTCAAAATCCACAAACGCGCTGACATCGTCATCGATCTGCCCGGCAGCCTCTAAATAGGTGTGCACCTCATCGGGTGCCTGCGCCACAGCCAACCCGGCAATGATGGGCAACAGGCGGCTTCTGACCTCCATCAGATGGATCACGAACCCTGCTGGAAGGGTGTCAATGTATTTGACCAAGGTGCTGAGCACTCCCATACTGCCTTTTTCCCAATAGTCGTTTACCTGGGTGGGTTTGCCATGGGCAATGGTCAGCCATCCTTCGTTGGCCAGCCGGTGGAGCGTCTCACGAAGGGGGGGCCTGGCCACACCAATGATTTCGGCCAACTGCCGTTCGTTGGGAAGCAGCCTGCCTGGTGGGTAGGTGCCGTCCAAGATGCCCGTGATGACGTGGTGCTCGACCAATTGGGCCGGTCGGACGGGAGAAGTTGCCGATGATTTCACCTTCATGGGAGGTCTCCTTGAGCTTACTGGTAAGAGGTCCTACCAGTAAGCTCTGATTGTTGTCAAGCCTGCCCGCCGGCCGCGGGGATCGGCTTACCTGCCGGTATAGACGTGTGCCGACTGTTCTATTAACCGCCTGTGGTCAGTCGTTTGTTTGGTTTTTTTCGGGTTGAAGTTTTGCAACGAGGTGCTATACTCCAATTCAAGGCAATGGAATTCTCATCTTGAAGAATCAGCGGCGACAGCCGACTGTTCCTGCGCGCTCAGCCCATATTGTGACTCTTTCCATTGCGTCCGAGTCAGGTAAAGGTCAAGCACCCTGCTCCGGGTTTTTTTAATTCCCGTCAGAATCCCCTTTACATCCCATTTTTCTCTGACGGTCGATCCGGAAATCATTATAAAGGTCTCATGGTCATTTCACTGTTGCGGCTGAAACAACAGGGTCTGCACCATTAACCCGATCCACCATCTCCTGCACCGGTCATTAAAAATTTAGGGGGACACCATGGTTAAAAAGAACACATCGGCGCTTCACCAGCATCTGGTCGAAGTCAAGGAAGGAACACGCTGTTTCGAAAACGCCTTTCAAGGTGTAGCCCGGATGATTCTAGACAGCGACATCGAAAAGGTGGTGGTCAACGGCAAGACCACTTATGATTTCAGTATTTTTAGAACCGGAAAAAAGCACATCATCGGCATGTATGATGAAATCAACAGTTTTGTCTCCTA
>NZ_JASJGN010000086.1:0-10716 GCF_033791525.1 Desulfosarcina sp. | reverse complement strand
AGCGCAAGGATATTCTCTTCTATCAACAACCAGAGAGGCTTTTTCCCGAAGGCGTCGCTTGTCGTCATTTTTCATCTCCTTTTTTAATGATTGAAACCGATAATCAATGTGCCGGAATAATCCGGCTGAAAAAGTATCGTTGATGCCCGTTGGATTTTAAACATGTCGATAAGAAACTGCTTTTCCCGGCAGAGACTATAGAGACGCACCCATACGAGTCAAGGAAAAAAATCTACAATTTGTAAGGCGTGTCAGGCTGACTGGAACCTGTCTCATCGTTAGGAATCAGGATTTAAGGGCAAGGCATGCAGCGGCGGAGCAGCCGGGCTGGTGCCGCCTATTTAGAATTGTCCCGAATGCCACTATCTCCGATATGTGGTGTCATGATTCTAAATAGTGTCCGTCCAGAAATGAGGAATTTTGGTCAAGATCAAGGCATGCGAAAAATTTTACCGCAGGCGCCCTGAAAGAAGTGCCCTTGGGGTGTATATGGTTGATATTCCGAGGATAAATTTTTGAGCATAACGCAGATATCGGGCAAAATAACCGTTTCTGGATGGGCACTAAATAGCGTTTAAGTCCTAATATGGTGGTCAGCCAAAGTACGGTTCAGATGAAGATTGATACCAACACCTTCGTCAAAAAGCCCATGGGATTAAGTTGCCGCCTGTAGGCTTTTCTGATAAATCGAATTTGGCAAAAATAGCCAATGCATGACTTATCATAGCAACTTCAAATTATTACATACAATCGAAAAATTATAGTATGGCAGAAATTGAACCCTCCCCGCGGCCCCGATGAGCGGGATCTCCGCTTTGCTTCGACAAGCGGCGAGGAATGCGCTCGCTATCGCGGTTCATCGCTTTGGCAGTGCGTTTAGTCAGCAACATAGCTGAAGGATTGTGAGTGAGGGAATTTAATATGAAAATCTTCTACACCGACACATTAACCTTCCCGCTGCCGGAAAAGCACAGCTTTCCCAAAGATAAATATTTATTGCTGCGAATGCGGATATCAGAACGATTGGGTGATCAAGCGATCGATATGCAGGTTCCAGAACCGGCCTCCGATAAAGCCATCCTCCGTTCCCATAGCGAAGAGTATCTCCGCCGCTTGGTTCAGGGTGACTTGACGAGTAAAGAAATCCGGCGTGTCGGTCTGCCCTGGTCATCACAGATCGTGATACGGACGCGTTATTCAGTTGGTGCTACCATCGCCGCCTGCCGTGCGGCTCGATCAGAAGGTTTTGCGGTCAATCTCGGAGGCGGAACCCACCATGCCTTCCATGATCATGGTCAAGGATTCTGCTGGTTGAACGACAGTGTAATTGCGGCCAGAGCCCTGCAGGACGATGGTCTTGCTGTGAATATTCTGATTGTTGACTGCGATGTTCATCAGGGAAATGGCACAGCCGCAATTGTTAAAAATGACCCTACCATTTTCACATTTTCCATCCATGGTAAGAATAATTTCCCCTATCACAAAGAAACCAGTGATCTGGATATTGAGTTAGAAGACGGGACGGAAGACGGAACCTATCTCGATGCGCTTGAAAAAGGCCTTACTTCGTCCATAGAGACATTTAAGGCTGACTTGGTAATTTACCTTGCCGGAGCTGATCCATACAGGAAGGATCGATTCGGCCGGCTTGCACTGACAAAAACTGGACTGGCCCAAAGGGATCGCCTTGTTTTAAAGCATCTCAAAAATGCCGGTCTTCCGACTGCTGTAACCATGGCTGGAGGCTATGCGCCCGATATTCAAGATATCGTCGATATTCATTTTCGGACTATTGAGACAGTACTGGAATTGAAAGACCAATAGAATTTCCGGTTGGGCCGAAACCACTACTATTTTTCCACATGCTCGAGACTGTACCTCTGTCTGTACTCTGCAGTGTATTAGTCCCGTCAGGCTATATAATTGTTATGGTTCACCACCTATTTTCTGCGGCATATTCGGAATAGGATGGTATCGATATATTGGCGATAAGTAATCACCGCTTTTCAAACAGGCCTATTTTTGGCGATGTGTTGGAGATATAACCTCCATAGTTGTTCCGGTGATCCGCTCTCGTATAGACTCACAAATTTCAGTTTTCCATATACTAATCACTATCAAAATGAAATAATGCTCGCAGCTCTCGCACCTGATTGCTTATTTGCGGGTAGTGATATGGAGGCTTTCTTGAAGTTAGAGCAAGTTATAAAGCTATTATCGGGGTGCTCCCGCTATGCAAAGGTGGATGTCTTCCCATTGTCCGGTGGAATTACAAATAAAAATTTCAGAGCCAACCTTTGCGGTAATAGCTATGTAATTTCAATAGGCGGGCAAAGTACCAAACATTTGGGTATTGATCGCAAAGCAGAATTTTGTAACACACATGTGGCGCATCAATTTGGTATCGGCCCGGCGGTTGTGTTTCAAGCTCGGAACGTAATGATTTATCGTTTTATTGAAGGCCGTGTTCTCAAAGCCCGGGAAATCACATGCAAATCGATACAGAATCAGTTGGTAAACCTAATCCAGCGCTGCCATCGTATTCCCGTTGCAAAAGTTCGGGGCCATTTTTGTGTATTTGAAAACGTTGAATACCTGATGCGAGAAGGCGACCGTTTAGGTGCACGCCTTCCGGAAAATTCAGCATGGATATTGTACCAACTTTCACGCATAAAGCAGGCGTTGTCCTTGAATCCTATTCCGACGGTTTTTTGTCATAACGACTTAGTGCCGGAAAATATCATCTGCTCAGGTGAGAAGATGGTGCTGATTGACTGGGAATATTCCGGCGGTGGCGACCGATATTTCGACTTGGGGATGGTGGCTTACTATCATCAACTAAACGACAATGAGGTGCGTGAGCTACTTGGTGCGTATTTCGGCAAGGTGACAGACAGTTCATTAGCAAGGCTGAAATTAATGCATTCGATGTCCGCTTTGCGGGATGCGGCGTGGTCACTAGTCCAAACTGCGGTTTCATCACTGGATTTCGATTTTGTTGCCTATGGGCAAGATCGTTTCAGGCAATTTACCCGGCTTTGTAAGCAAGACGCGTTTCAAGAATGGCTGAATGTTTCCGCCGCCTCGTCGGTCAATGACATTCTGGCGAGATAGGAATTTCGGAATGTTTTGGCTCTTCTGCTACCCTTTATCATGAATAAAGGAGGGCATTATTTTCGCTGGAAACACTCGTCACTGTCGGGACCTTCAGCAGGCAAAGAAAATTATCCACGGAGGTGATCGGGCCACATTGATTTGCGGATGGCATACTGCTGATAGAGGACTCACACCCATATAATGACCTGAAGATAAGGATGATGCACATGCTTTTCACACTATCCGATATGATCGTAGATTTTGGCGCAAAACCCACGGCTTCTGAGATATCCGTTAAAACCCTCCTTTCGTTGTCTAAAAAAGCGCGCCATCTGAATCAGCCTGAAACGTTGGGTGGAAGCGCTGAAAGCCTTGAGAGCTACTACAATATGATTAGACAATTTGCTGCAATAGCGCAAAAATTCAGACACCTGATACCAGCGGACTTTGATTCGGATGCCATATTGACGTTATCCAACTACCTTCTGAATCTGGAAATCAAAGACTTTAAAAAAATCGCTAACAATTTACCCTCTCTGCTGGACGGCTCGATTTTAAATGAAAAATCGAATGTTTATGCTGAGGCGGATATTGATCCCAGCTGGGGATCTGCCGTGGATGCGCTTTCGACTGCATTGCCAGAAAAAATTGATTTGACGGAATACCACCAGGATGAACTCATTGCCACAGCCGCAACTGAATTAACAATCAGTTTCCCGAGCCTGAATGCCCTTTGCAGCCTGGACAGATGGCTGACCTCACATCCTGGAAATTTTAAAAATTCATTGCTGCTTGCATCGAAAATCGCCGTTTCGAAAATGATCATGAATAAGCTTTCCAAACCTCTTCATGTTTCACTGGTCATTGCAATGTACAATGAACACAACCGTATTCGACCAAAAAGTATAGGCAACCCCAACGGAGAAGATTTTCTCAGGCGGAAAATGAAGCAATTGACGTGGTTGTTTGACCAATCGCCCGTCAGCTTCGAGATGATTCTGGTCGATGATGGTTGCCCAAATCATACTGGTCCTATAGCCGAAAAAATTGTCCAGTCCGAAGGATTCAGCAACGCAAGGGTCTTGTACATTGAAGACGGTATCAAGAGACGGTCACCTGTTTTAAAAGGTCTGTATTCCTCAGAGGAAAGTAGGAAAGGCGGTTCAATCCATTATGGCATGTGGCGTGCCATTAAAGACATCCCGTTAATGGATCACCCTCATATAGTTGTCTACACAGATGCGGATATGGCAGCGTTTGTAAATCAAATTGGACTTTTGTTAATGCTCCAAGACGAACAAACCATGGTATCCGTGGGTTCGCGCTACGATATCGGAAGCGTTTGCCGGGGGCCCTGGGGAAGAGATGGAAAAGTTAGTGGGTTAACCAATTTTGATCGCAGGATGGTGGGGTTAAGAGGTGTTATGTTTAGTAAACTTTTCCCACAAACAGGGAAAATAACGGATACTCAATGTGGTTTTAAAGCATTTAACGCTGAAGTTCTGAGAGAAATTCTCATAAAAGCCGAGGAGAGAACCTTCTCCTTTGATATCGAATTGATGGTTCTTGCCGCGGCCACTGGCAAACTGATCGCCCATGCACCGATCTACTGGCACGATAGCCTTGCTGAATCCAATTTTTGGAAAAATAGGAACTGACGAATCCATTTTAATGACCAAGTGAGATTTCCAGTAAGTTTGGTCGTCATATTTTAATTGGAGAACGGTTTCGGTTAAGCTTGAGACGATTATAGCGCTGTGGTAATCGTGTGCGTTTTGGAGCACATTGTTTACGTCAATACCCGTGTTGAAAAATTATTCTCATATTGAATATAGTAAAAATTCACAAGGCCAGCCACTGACTATTTTTTAATACCTTGCCTTTCAACCATGTCGGTGTGCATGTACCTTGTGCATTTTCCAGCACTTTGCCAGTCAACTCCATTTGAAGATATCCACATTTCGGGGGGGCAAATTTGTCGAAGTTGTGGCTTGTGGATAATACTTAATTTCAGCTTGGGACCGATTACAGATTAATTTAGATAAAGACAATTCCAATAGAATTGCAGATATCAATTATTGTGGCTTTAATTTGTTTTTCGGTGGTAATCTCGAAAGTGGCTGAGACCCATCATCCCGAGTCCAGTAACCATCAAGATTGCCGTGTAGCAACTTAAATTCGTTCGATAACAGGCCTGAGACGAGAGTTGCTGCGAAGATCGGCGCCCCCACCTTGCTTATGAACTCACCCCAGAAGTTAATGTGGTCCATCAACTGCTCCTATACGCTTATTTTTATGGTTATTACGGTTAGCCAATCATCACTCAATTAGTGATACATTGAGATCATTATCGGTTTGATTTAATTTAAGAATAATTACTTCCACACCCACAATCTTGGGAAAAATAGTTTTTAGCATTTGACAAAAACGATCAGCTTGGATATGAGATTCAATCAAAGGTGCCCGGAAGGGCTTGATAGGGAATCCCGTTGGAATCGGGAGCGGTCCCGCCGCTGTAATCGGGGACGAAATCTGCATTGCCACTGTTTCGAGATTAAACGAAACGGGAAGGCGCAGAGAGTAGAATGATCCGAAAGCCAGAAAACCTGCCTTGGTAAATGCCGTTAATCCCCCGATTGAAGGGGTCTGGTAACATATCCATAGGGCCAAGAAAGCTGGGTGCAGCCCTTTATGCCAATATACGCATGAAGGGCTTTTTTTATGCCGGTTAATGCCGCACCCGCACTGATAAAGCGATGGAGGAATTCTGGGCAGGAAGTCCTTCATCGTTTTATCTATTTTAATGGTCTTGGTTTGATCTGGCCTGATTGTTACGTTCGAACGCCATACCTAAACATCCGGGGACCCTGATCATCCTGTTTCACAGACTTGAATTTAAAATCCGAGATTAAAGATTAACCAGAAGGAGAATTACGGTGAAAACAAAAAATTGGTGTGAATTTTTGATGGTTTTAATTTTCTGTGTGATTTCTGCAAATGGCATTGCCTCAACCGGCCATGGCAGTACAGCACCTAAAAAAGTTGGTATTCTTTTGGTTGCATTTGGGTCAAGTGAGGCGTCTGCCCAGGTCTCTTTTGAAAATATCGATAAACAAGTTAAAGCCGCTTATCCCGATTTCCCTGTTCGCTGGGCATATACGTCGCACATCATCCGCGCAAAACTGGCCAAGCAGGGCAAAAACCTGGATTCTCCGGCGGTGGCGTTGGCCAAGATGCAGGATGAAAACTTTACCCATGTGGCCGTTCAATCCCTGCATACCATCGGTGGAGAAGAATATCACGATTTACGCCGCATCGTTGGGGCATTCAAAATAATGGGCGGATTTCAGAAAATTATTTTAGGGTACCCGCTGATGTCCACCCAAACGGATATGGAGCGAATCGTAGAAGCAGTTTTGAAATCAATTCCCAACAGCCGGAAAAAAAATGACGCCGTCGTCTTGATGGGACACGGCACCCACCATCCATCCAATGCCTTTTATGCGGCTTTGATGTTCCAGCTCCAGCTCAAGGATTCAAACATCTTCGTCGGCACTGTGGAAGGCTATCCCGATGCCGAGCTGATCAAGGAGCTGATGCTTCGGAAAAAAATAAAAAGGGCCTACCTGATGCCTTTCATGTCGGTCGCCGGCGATCATGCCAAGAACGATATGGCTGGTGAGGAATCAGACTCATGGAAATCGATCTTCTCCCAATCCGGCATTGACTGTGTCCCCGTTCTAAAAGGAACCGCCGAATATGATGACTTTGTAAACATTTGGGTCGATCATATCCGCGGGCCACTCAGTCATTTTGAATAGAAATCAAATCGGCAACGTTTACATATTGATTTTCTTTTTGATTCATACCCAGATTGGAGAAATGGTCGCCTGAAAAAGAAGGTCCTGTGTTTGTTCTTTATTCTTATCTTCCTTCCAACATTTCAGTCGGCGCCTTTAACGGAAAGATCGACAAGGTCGGTGAGGACGATACCATCGACAGCGTTGTTGTCAGCATTGCCGCCCGGCCCTTCGAGAAGGTGATGATCGGTGCGTCCTAAACCTCGAATCTGGCCGCGTCCGATACCTTTTCCGTATTTGTTATCGAGCCGATTGGCGACCTTGTGGGCGGCTGGAGTGCTTTTGTCACTTTTCAAATTCTTGAGCGTTTCAAAATTATTGGCGAGTATGTCGCCGCGCTTGATAATTTCAGAATAGGTGAAATCTACGACGTTGGCGACACAAAGGAACGCAAACCATCGGCCTGGAATATGGAATTGGGTGCGAGAATTATCGACAGCGTTGAACTGGCTGTTCGTTATGGCGGATCTGAGGACGGTGAGGCGGATTTTTTCCCGGAGTCCCATTACGGTGCCGTGTTAAACTGGGGATTTTTTGAAAACACCAACCTGGCCTTGGAATACCTGCATAACAAGTATGAAGATGATGCCCGGACGGTGGACATGTTGACTGCCCAGCTTGCGGTTGAATTTTAAACAGGTTCTTTTTGGTCTATCGTTTCTTTCTATTTCTATATTGGGAGACACCAAAGACTGAAACAACGGCGCGACAACAAGAAAATTTCATACGTCCTTGTTGTTGCGCCTTATTTAAGGGCACCTGGATTGCCGGTAATTCTCACTCTGGCAACGACAATTACCAACCACGTCATACCGGACTTGATCCGCCATCCAATCTTTTCTGGATTGCGCTAACGCTTCCCTCGCCCCCCCCCGGTGGGTTATGCGGACTGGCGTGATGTTCAAGTCAAGTCGAGGCAATAGGCTTTGGGACTTTTTCCTGTCCAACGTTTGAAAGCATGGCTGAGGTCGCTCTGCTGAGAATAGCCGAGCAGGAAGGCCACATCGCAAGAGGGTCGCAGGTTCAACCTCCGTCGCTCCGTCGGCAGCAGTAAAACCGATCCCCATTCGCTCTGCAAAGTCCTTCAAGATCCTGATCCGTGAAACCGAAACGGCGGGTGTTTATTTCGATAAACGCTTCGGTTCAAGCCAGGTCTTCACAGGCATTTTTCACGATGCGACCAATACGTAGCCCTTGTGGGCATTTTTTTTCTGCCATGGTGAAATCGGCCTTGAGAATATTCTCCTTGACGTCTGTTGGCAGCCTGCTGAATAAACGCGAGGCTTTTCTTCGATCCTTATAGCTGTTGGCATACATGGACGCGCGCAAAATATCGCTGATCGGAAGGTCGGAATCGACCCCGGCTTCACAAATATCGGCACATCCGGCACAGTAGCCGGGAGCCGTTCGTTGCGCATATCGTTCCAGGCGCTGTTTATCGCCTTCAGAAAGTTTTTTCTTGTCCAGAGCCGCATCAACATTGGCCTGCAGGATCGTCAAATTCGGCATCGCCGAGCAGATGCTGGCAATATTCGGATTTTCCCACACCGCCTTGAGTTTGGCCTGTTCAGCGGTATATCCCTTTTTTAAAAAGTTTTTGGTCATTCCCAACGCATCATCGGTTTCGGAACCGATGGCGGCATAAAAGTTCGCCGAAAAAGCCGCCTGGGTTTTCATGGCTGTCAATCCTATTCCCGCCTTCACACAGGCATCGACCGCTTTTTTCATTTCGTTGCCTGCCATCAGCCGATAGTTATAACTCATCATAATTCCATCGATCCATCCCAGTTTGGCTGCCGCCAGCATACTGGTTTCCATGTTTTTATGGGCGCTGAACCCAAAAAGCTGTATCTTCCCTTTCGCTTTTGCCTTTTCAACCCACGCTTTAACCTCATCCGTCAATTCATTTTCCACATCGCTTACGTAGTGGATAAAATACATATCGACGTATGATGTATTCATTTTTTCAAGTGACGCGTTTAGTTTTTCGGTTAGTTTTTTCGGGTCCGACGTTGCGGCTTTTGTTACCAGAAACACATTCTTGCGGTGGTCGGGATATTTTTCAAAATATTTCCCGATGGCTAATTCGTTTTTGCCCCAACCATATGAATCCGCCGTATCCCAATAAGTTACGCCCATTTGATAAGCCATCTTGAATAGTATCTGGTCAGAACGCCTCAAGACACCGCCCAGCGAAAGCATGGGAACATTGACGCCCGTTTTCCCGAATGGCCGAGTCGGTACAATCCTTTCTTGAGGCACCGTCGCAGAAGCACTGGCATGGGATAGTCTCAATGCACTCAAGGGTATAAGCGTCGCTCCTAAACCACCTGCCCCGGCAGTTTTGATAAAATCTCTTCTTGAAATCTCCCTCTTTTTTCCGGACATGCTTATTGTCTCCTCTTGACCGACTAGTCTGCCCGCCTTAAGGCCAGAAACGTGTCGGCCATAATTTTTTGAGCTATCCTATACACTAACCTCGTCGACAATCAGATGCGCTGCTTTCGGGGAATGTTCAATCAGGCTTGTGATGGGATGCCCTCTTTATGAATAAAAGGATTTATCTTTTTGATAAGCTGATCGGGCTGCTCTTCGATCACCAAATGCCCGGCATCCGGAATGACGTGCAACATTGAACTCGGAATCATATCGTGCAACGCCTCGCCGCGTTCCAACGGTATCCATGTGTCCTCACGGCCCCAAAGGATCAAAACCGGCCTGGAAATCCCGGCGTACAGGGGTTGCACCTCATCCGTATAACCAGAATGCGCCTGTGCAATCTGCCGGTAAAAAGCCGCTTTTCCGTCTGGTCCGGTCCACGGAAGGACGATTGAATCCAAGGTAGCTTCATCGATGGTTTTGAAGGCAGCTGTTTTGACGTAAGCGCGAACAATGGCTTCATGAATGTAGTCTGGAACGCCTGCAAAGGCGGATTCATGCGCACGGACATGCTGAAAGAAAGACGAGCCCCACGGAGCCAACGCCACCGGATCGATAAGAACGATCTTGTCGAAATCGCGGCCATTGATCAGGTGTGTTCGAAGAACCGTTGTGCCTCCGAAATCATGACCAATGATTAATGGGTTGTCAAGCTGCCAGTAATCCAGGAGACGATCCAACACCTGGTTCTGAATCCCCAGTGAAACATCGCCAGGTGATTTATCTGACTGGCCGTAACCGATCAGATCATAGTAGTAGACAGTAAAATCTTGAGACAAGGATTTGATGATATGCCGCAAATTGAAAGATGACCAGGGTGTGCCGTGAACCACAACCACCGGCGGGCCATCGCCACTCACCCCGTACCGCACGGCGCGCCCATCGAAAAGGCAGGCTTCGGGTAGCGTCCATTCAGTCATCGGGTAAATCCTATTCTATTTAGCGCCGCCAGACAGCCGGGGTTTTTTGGGGACGGTTGCATCGGCCTTATCCGGCAGTCCATTCAAAGTTATGCTCACCCCTTCAGGCTATTGAGCACAGCGCTCGGACCGATTTCAACGGCCCGATTAAAGTGTTGCGCGAGTATCTCATAGAAAAATTGAACCCTCCGCGCGGCCCCGATGAGCGGGATCTCTGCTTCGCTCTGACAAGCCGCGGGGAATGCGCTCGCTAACGCAGCTTAACAAATACGGTCAGCATGGCGCTCTCCTGGTGAAGCGTTTGCTATACATATGACCATTTACAGACCTTTTTTCAGCTCGTGAGATAAGAGCGGGCCATCGTTAAACCAAAAACGATGAGGCATAATCCGCCGCTTCCA
>NZ_JASJGN010000085.1:0-4429 GCF_033791525.1 Desulfosarcina sp. | reverse complement strand
TGGCCGTCATCCGTCTCAACCGCCCCCAGGTGCTCAACGCTATGAACAAGCGGCTCTGGCTGGACATGCAGACCGCCCTGGACGATGCGCGTGCAGATGAAGGGATCAAGGTGGTGGTGGTCACCGGCGAAGGCCGCGCCTTTTCCACCGGCGCCGACCTCAAGGAGTCCAAAACCCGCTCCATTGAAGACTACCGGGACTACCTGGTGTCGCTCCAGGAAGTGTCCCGGACCATCATCCGCTTCGAAAAGCCCACCATCGCCGCTGTCAACGGCTTCGCCATCGGGTCCGGATACGAACTGGCCCTGGCCTGCGACATCCGCATCGCAGCCGAGGAGGCCAAGATCGGCAGCCCCGAGGCCAAGGTCACCTCTTCGGTCACCGGCGGCGCCTTCCGGCTGGTCCAGAACCTCATCGGCCCGGGAAAGGCCCGGGAGCTGCTCTTCACCGGCGAGTACATCGACGGCGTGGAGGCCCAGCGCATCGGGCTGGTCAACCGTGCCGTACCGGCGGAGAAGCTGATGGAGACAGTCATGGAGATGGCCGCCATGATCGCCGCCAACTCGGCATTCTCCCTGAAGATGATCAAGAAGGGGCTCAACATGGCCCAGGGTGAGACCAGCCTGGAGGCCCTGATGGACTTCGAAGTAGAGGCCTGCCTGGCCTGCGTCTCCACCAAAGAGCGCCAGGAATCCCTGGCGGCATTCGAGGACCGCAAGAAATAATGAAACGGATTGAGGAATTGAGAATTCAGGAATTTTGAGATTGGCGTTTCTGATCCTCGCAACTGTTTCCATTTATCCGCCCTTGGCCTTTCACAATGGGTAGATTTTGGTTCAGGCCAAGGCCGCAGCGATGGTGAAACCGCAGGCGTAGCAGCGCTACGTTGAGGATTTCAGCAGAGCGAGAACACCGGCATGGGCCGAAAGATGCCCGTTGTGAAAGATCAAGACTAAAAAAAGGAGAATATGATGGGACTCGAACAAGTCCTCAACGCCCGTTCCGTAGCCGTCGTGGGCGCATCCAAGGTGCCCACCAAGCGCGGCTATCAGACCATTCGCACCCTTCTGGACGAAGGCTACGAAGGGGCCATCTACCCGGTCAACCCGAAAGAGCCGAGCATCATGGGCTTGAAGTGCTACACCGCCGTCTCGGAAATCCCGGGAGAGGTGGACGTGGCCCTCATCGCCACCCCGGCGCGAACCGTTCCCGCAGTGCTGGAAGACTGCGGGAAAAAAGGGGTCAAGGGCGCCATCATCCTGGCCACGGGATTCGGAGAGACGGGCGCCAAGGGCAAATCGCTGGAGGGCGAAGTATTGAAGGTAGCCGGCCGTCACCACATCCGCCTGATCGGCCCCAACACTTCCGGCATGATCAACCTCAAGGACAACCTCAACCTGGTGGGTCTGAAGCATTCGCCCAAAGGCGACATCGCCCTGCTGACCCAGAGCGGCAACATGGCCCTGACCCTTATCACCGAAGCCAAACTGCAGAGCCGCAAAGGATTCACCTACTACGTGGGCGTGGGCAACGAGGCGGACATCCGCTTCCACGAATACCTGGAATTCTTCAGCCAGGATCCCGACACCCGCACCATTCTCATGTATGTGGAAGGCATGCGCGAGGGCCGCAAGTTCCTCCAGCAGGCTTACAAGACAACTGAAAACAAACCTGTGGTCCTGCTCAAAAGCGGCCGGTCCTCCACCGGCAAGCAAAGCGCCGGTTCCCACACGGGTGCGCTGGCCGGAATGTCCGAAGTGGCCAAAGGTGCCTTCGAGCGGGCCGGCATCATCGTCATTGAAAATTCAGACGAACTATTCCCGGCGGCGGAAAGCCTCTCCAGCCTCCCGCCGATCAAGAACAACCAGATCGCCATCCTGGCCGACGGCGGCGGACACGCCACCATCGCCGCCGACACCCTCACCGACCTGGGTGTAAAGATTCCGCAACTGGAAGAGAAGACCCAGGCAAAGCTGCGCGCCATCCTCCCTGGCGGGGCCACGGTGAGAAACCCCATTGACGTAGCCGGCGGCACCGATGACAACCCGGCCGTCTTCGCCGACTGCGCCAACATTATATTGGGCGATCCCAATGTGGGTGGCTTGTTGGTTGTGGGTCTGTTCGGCGGCTACGGCATCCGCTTTGCCGAAAGCCTATCCCTGATTGAAGAAGATGCGGCCCACCAGATAGGCAAGATGGTCAAGCGCCGCAAAAAGGCCATTATCGTGCACAGCCTTTACAACTCGGAGAAACCCCACAGCCTGGACCTGCTGCGCTACTACGGCGTCCCGGTCTACGGCAGCCTGGATATCGCATGCAAGTGCATCGGCGTGCTGGCCGAATACGGCAGATATCTGAAACGCTACCACGCCAAATCCGACTTTGTCCTCAACTGGGAAGCGAAAGCCAAACCCGAAGGGCGGCAGATCATCGGCAGCGTTTACCAACAGGACCGGACGGCGTTGCTGGAAGCCGAGGCCAAACAGCTGCTCCGGTTTCACGGTGCGGCGGTGACCAGCGATGCCCTGGCCACCACGGAAGATGCGGCAGCAAAGGCAGCGGCCGCCATGTGCGGCAAGGTGGTCCTGAAAATTGCCTCGCCGGACATCCTCCACAAAAGCGATGCCAAGGGCGTCCGGCTCAACCTGTCCGGCAAGGATCAGGTGAAAAGGGCTTTCCGGGAAATCATTAAAAACGCCAAGGCCTACAAGGCCAATGCCCGCATTGAAGGCGTGCTGATCTCCCCCATGGTGTGCAAGGGCATCGAGGTCATCATCGGCACCAAGATCGACGACCAGTTCGGACCCGTAATCATGTATGGCCTGGGCGGAGTGATGGTGGAGATTATAAAGGATGTCTCTTTCCGTGTACTGCCCATATCCCGCCGGTCAGCCCAGCGCATGATCGCCGAAACCAAATCCCACCCCATCCTGGATGGTGTGCGCGGCGACAAGCCCTACGACAAAAAGGCCCTGGTCAACCTGCTGCTGGTCTGCTCGGAAATCATCGAGGCCTATCCCCAGATTCAGGAGATGGACCTCAACCCGGTGATCATTCACCACGAGGGCCTGAGCATCGTCGACGCCCGCATCCTTCTCAATCCACGATCCGAGGACAAAAAAGAGGGTGCAACAACGTGAACCGGATCTTCCTGATCATCGTTCTCACCGCCGTCTGTTTTGCCGGCTGGAAGCAAATCGGCTTCCAGCCGGCGGCCGAACTTCAGTCCCCCATGGAAGCCCTCTCCGCCGCCATGGTCGAATCTTCCGCCGGTGCGGTGGAACTGGCCATCGGGCTGGTGGGGGTGATGACCCTGTTTCTGGGCCTGATGAAGGTGGCCGAAGCTGGAGGGATGCTGGTCATCCTGGCCCGTTTGATCCGACCGCTGATGGTACGGCTCTTCCCCGAGGTACCGGCCGACCATCCGGCCATGGGAGCCATGATCCTCAACCTGTCCGCCAACGCCCTGGGACTGGGTAACGCCGCCACACCTTTCGGCATCCGGGCCATGCAGGAACTGGAAAGCCTGAACAGGCAACCGGGAACAGCCACCAACGCCATGGCCCTGTTTTTGGCCATCAACACCTCCAGCGTGACCCTGCTGCCCACCGGCGTAATCGCCCTGCGGGCGGCGGCGGGCAGTGCCGACCCGGCGATCATCCTGCCCACCACCCTGCTCGCGACCATCGGCTCGACCAGCGTGGCCATCCTGGCCGCCAAACTCTACCAGCGCCTTTCGCCCATGGGCGAAAAGCATCAGGCCGGTGCAAAGCAAACAGACACCGGTGAGAAAACCGGTACCGCAGCCCCGAGTAAGACATCGACACTGGAAGCGGCTCAAGGGGCCTACCCGATCTGGGTGAGCATCATGGCCCTGGCCGCCCTGGCAGCCCTGATTCCCGGGGCCATCCTTTTCGGCAAAGCCCTCTCCCCGTGGATCCTTCCGGGTCTGATGGCAGGATTTCTGGTCTTCGGAGCGGTCCGGCGGGTGCCGGTCTACGAGGTATTCGTGGATGGGGCCAAAGAAGGATTCCAGGTAGCCCTGCGCATCATTCCCTACCTGGTGGCCATCCTCGTGGCCGTGGGCATGCTGCGGGCCAGCGGTGCCCTGGACCTGTTGGTGGGTGCCCTGGCCCCGGTCACCGGACGCTTCGGCCTGCCAGCCGAGGCCCTGCCCATGGCGCTGATGCGCCCCTTGAGCGGTTCCGGCGCCTACGGCATCCTGGCCTCGATTATCAACGATCCGGCCATCGGGCCGGACAGCTACACCGGCGTGCTGGTCTCCACCCTGCAGGGTTCCACGGAAACCACTTTCTACGTCATGGCCGTCTATTTCGGCGCGGTTCAGGTCAGGCGCATCCGGCACGCCATGGCCGCGGCCCTGACGGCCGATGCAGCCGGGGTGATCTTCGCCATTGTGGCCTGCTGG
>NZ_JASJGN010000084.1:0-15274 GCF_033791525.1 Desulfosarcina sp. | reverse complement strand
AATGTAAAAAGGGTTTCGCTATTTTGCTAAACCCTTAAGTTCTTTGGTGCCGCGTGACAGAATCGCACTGCCGACACGGGGATGTTCTGTCCCCGGCTCTACCGCCTGAGCTCCCGCGGCGGGGCTCCAGAAAAGGCAGGCTGCCTTTTCAAGAAAGTCCGCATATAAACCCTTTTCCAGAGGTAAGTCAAGGGCTTTTTATCCTAAGTGTTTACCTGCCAAGCATGAATTATCATGGGCATGGCCGTTCGTAACGCCTGAAAAAACGGTTCTCTAAAACCGATAGATCAATGGGGTAAGAATGATCGTCATGGCAGCCACGATGAGGGTGATGACCGTTCCGATTTTGACAAAGTCGGTGAATTGGTACTCGCCCGGTCCCCACACCATGAGTAGGGTTTGTCGCCCTTTTCCGAAGGCATTAAAACCCGTAAATTAGCGGTGTCAGAAAGATCGTTATAGCCGCCACGATAATCGTCAAGACTGAGCCAATCTTTACGAAATCCATGAAGTGGTACTCACCAACACCCCACACCATGAGGTTGGTCTGGTAGCCGGTGGGGGTAATGAAGGCACAGGAGGCTGATATCATCAGCGTGATGGCAAAAGGCATGAAACTCACCCCCAACTGATTGGCTGTGGACAAGGCGATGGGGAACATGAATGCTGCAGCCGCATTGTTGGTAATCACGTTGGTCATGAACGAGCAGCCGACGAATATTACCGCCAGGGCCAGGTGCGGGTTGTCGCCGCCTAGGGCGGTGAGCAGACCGGCAATCTGCTCGGCCAGTCCGCTGCGGGTAACCGCCGACTCGAGGCCGATGGCGCAGGCAATTACCACAAGGGTTCCCCAGTCGATGCTGCGCGCGGCCGTTCGCAGGCTCAGGCAGCCGGCGAAGATCATGGCCCCGCTGGCCAGCAGGCTGGCATTGAGCATGCTCATCCAGCCCATGGCCACCACACCGATCATTGCCAGGGTAATCAGACTGGCCTCCACCGCCCGGTCCGTTCGCTGGAGGTGAAAGCCTTCGAGGGCCTTGGTCAGCGCAAATTCGTGGTCGATCTGGCATTCATAGAAAAAATCGTCGTTGACTTCCAGGACTGCATTGTCGCCAGCTTCGATGACGACCTCCTCCAGGGGGCCGTCCAGGGGTTGGCTGTCCCGGGAAAGGGCCACGAACTTATACTGGCAGGCGTTGACATCCCGGGGGAGGTCGGGAATCTTTTTGCCCACCGCCGTGCTTTGCCGGGAGACCACGGCTTTTACCAGATGGTGGGTGTGCCGCTCGGTTTCCATGGGGTTCAGCGTGAGATGCGGTACCAATGCGTTGGTCTGCCACAGCTCAGTCATGGCGTTGACATCGGCTGAAAACGACAACAGATCACCCGCTTCCAGCTGCTCATGCATCAGGTCATTGGTCAGGATCTTTTCATTTCGGCGGACATAAAGCACCTGGACGCCGTCACCGCTGGCAATTCCCGTGTCCTCCAACGTGCGATCGACGATCCTCGACCCCTCACGGACCTCGAATTCCGCCGTGTACCGCCGCATGGCCGCATCGACCGGCTTGTCGTCTTTTTGCCCGGCCAGAAAAAAGCGCCCTACCAGAATCATGAAGGCGATGCCAACGACGGCAATGGGCACGCCCACCAATGCCGGATCGAACATCTTCAGGGCCCGGATGTCGGGCAGGGCGGGTCCGCCTTCGGCTATGGCATCAATAACCAGGCCGGCAATAACCAGGTTGGTGGACGTTCCGATGATCGTGCACATGCCTCCCAAAATCGAGGCAAAGCTCAACGGCAGGAACAACTGCTTCGCAGGTAGCTGGCTGGCGCGGGAAAGGTCCCGGATCACCGGTATCATCATGGCCACCAGGGGCGTGTTGTTGAGAAAGGCGCTGCCCAGGGCGATGGGGGGCAGTATCTTGACCTGGGCGCCGGCAATGGACTTGGGCATGCCAATGAGCCTGTCCATGATGATGGTGATGGCGCCGGTGGCGTACATGCCGGCCGCCACCATGAACAGGACGGCCACGGTGAGCATGCCCTGGTTGCTGAAGCCCTTCAACAACTCATGGGCAGGGGCCAGTTTCAGCGTCAAGGCGATGGTCAACGCCCCGACAAAGACCGCCGGTGCCGGAATCTTGGTTTTAACTAAAAGGACGAACAGCCCCAACAACAGGGAAAGTGTCAGGTAGGCGTCAATCGTCATTTCAGATCCCCCGCTATATCCTTAAACGCCGAATATCGGAAGACGGCGGTCCTTACAGCTGTTAAAGTCGATCACGGCAAAAAGCAGTGCCTGCACTACTCAGGCGTTAAATCCTAAACGCTAAGCCTATAGTATAATAGCTGATAAGCTGATAAGCGCGAAGGTCAAAGGTCAAAGCTGGAGGCTCAACGCTCAAAGGTCAAAGCCGAATTCAGAGACCAGAAAACGGAGACCAGAAAACGGAGACCAGCACCCCTGAACTCAGATTGCCGAAGATGAAAACTGACAAGCTGATGAGCTCGAAGCTCAATGCTTTACGGTCAAGGCCGAATCTGGAAGGCGGAAACATATAGACCAGCCGTCATCGATGCAAGTTTACAGAAACGCAGCATAGACTGACACTCTTCCGTCATCCGATCCCAGAATTTGGTATCCGCATGTTTTGCCAATGATCACCGAGGGCCTTGATATCTTGGCCGGTTTTTTTCAGAGGACCATCTATTCTTTGAGACGTTTTGACAAGGCCCGGTTCATACGGTTCGGTAAGAGAGTTGTGATCAAGGCCTGCGAGCCGTGGAAGCGAGTGGACACCCCGTTGCTTACGACGGGGTTAACGAGCAAACTTGAAATCGGTTGTCATCTATACGGCCAAGCGTTTCCAAGATTAGCCGCGAGGGATCTTCAATCCTGAGAATGCCGCCCAACGTGCATCGCAGGCAGTGTAACGTCCGTACCCTGCCGTGACGAGGGATGAAGCGTAACGCAGATATCGGAGTTTTACGGAACCGTCAACCTTAGTCCGTGTCGGTCTTAAGCACAGCCAGAAAGGCGGACTGGGGCAGCATCACCTGACCCACCATTTTCATCCGCTTCTTTCCTTTTTTCTGTTTTTCCAGCAACTTGCGTTTGCGGCTGATGTCCCCGCCGTAGCACTTGGCGGTTACATCTTTTCGAAACGCCGATACGGTGGAACGAGAGATGATGTTACCGCCGATGGCCCCCTGGATGGCGATCTTGAACATCTGGCGCGGGATCTCCTCTTTGAGCTTGTCGCAGGCGATTCGCCCCCGACTTACGGCGTTGTCCCGGTGGATCAGCATGGACAGGGCGTCCACCCGCTCTCCATTGATCAGAAAGTCCAGTTTCACCAGGTCGGTCCTGCGATACTCGATCAATTCGTAGTCGAAGGATCCATAGCCCTGGGTGATGGATTTGAGCCGGTCGTAAAAGTCGTAGATCACCTCCCCCAGGGGCAGTTCGAAGACCATCTCCAGGCGTTTGTTGGTCAGGTACTGGTAGTTCTTGTTGATGCCCCGGCGCTCCAGGCACAACTTCATCACGGCGCCCATGTAGCGGTCCGGGATGATGATGGCCGCCTTGATGTAAGGCTCCATGGCATACTCGATGTTGGTGGGGTCCGGGTAAAGGGCCGGGTTGTCGATGACCAGTTCCTCGCCGTCGTCCATCATCAGGCGGTAGCGAACCGACGGGGCGGTGAGGATCAGGGAAAGGTCGTACTCGCGTTCCAGGCGCTCCTGGACCACTTCCAGGTGCAACAATCCTAAAAAACCACAGCGAAAGCCGAATCCCAGTGCGGCGCTGCTGTCTTTTTCATAGATCAGCGAGGCGTCGTTGAGCTTGAGCTTTTCCATGGCCACGATCAGGTCTTCGTAGCCGTCGGATGCCACCGGGTAGATGGATGAAAAAACCACCGGCTTGGCCTCCTTGAACCCGGCGAGCGGTTTATCACAGGGCTGGCGGTGGTGGGTGACCGTGTCGCCGCAGCGGGTGTCGCTGACCGTTTTGATCGCGGCGATCATGTATCCCACCTCTCCGGCGCACAGTTCTTTTTTGGGTACCCGAACGATCTGAAATACACCCACCTCCTCCACCTTGTAGATGGCGTTGTTGGACATGAAGCGAATGCGATCCCCGGCACGGATGGTTCCCTCCTTGATACGGAAATGAACAATGGTGCCTCTGAACGGGTCGTAATGGGAATCGAAAATCAAGGCCTTCAGCGGTGCGTCGGCATCGCCTGTGGGCGGCGGCAGCTTCTGGACCACGGCTTCCATGATGGTGTCAATACCCACGCCTTCTTTGGCCGATGCCAGGATGGCCGTTTCCGGGTCCAGCCCCAGATCTTCTTCGATCTGATTCTTGACCCGGTCGATGTCTGCCGACGGCAGGTCGATCTTGTTGATCACCGGTATGATTTCCAGGTTGTGCTCCAGGGCCAGATAGAGGTTGGCCAGGGTCTGGGCCTCCACGCCCTGGCTGGCGTCGACCAGCAGGAGGGCCCCCTCGCAGGAAGCCAAGGCACGGGAGACTTCGTAGGTGAAGTCCACGTGACCCGGTGTGTCGATCAGATTCAGGTCGTAGTTCTTGCCATCCTTGGATTTATATGGCAGACACACGGTCTGGCTCTTGATGGTGATGCCCCGCTCACGCTCGATATCCATGGAGTCCAGAATCTGGTCCTTAAAATCCCGGTCCGCGATGATTTTGCTGGACTGGATCATCCGGTCGGACAGGGTGGACTTGCCATGGTCGATGTGAGCGATGATGCTGAAGTTGCGTATGTTTTTCATTTTATTACAGGTTCGATCGAAACAGGTACCATCTGTCGGTTGACACCGGATTTTAACATGGTTATAATTCTCTACTTTTACAAAATTTTTATTAATATCAGACCGTTTTCGGGCATGTCAACCGCTATCCGTAAGCGTTCTGTCGATAATGAAAAACGAGCTTCATGACACATCACATTCTTATTGTCGACGATGACCTTTCCATTCGGGATGCGATGCATGAATTTGTCGAACTTTCCGGGTACGAAGCGTCGGTTGCTTCCAGTGCCGAAGAGGCGTTGGAGGTGCTTTCGGGAAACGTCGTAGAAATCGTCATCACCGACATACTGCTGCCCGGCATGGATGGTCTGGCATTGACTGACCGGATCAAGCGGAACCATGACATCGATGTCATTGTCATGACCGGCTACAGCACGGAATACTCATACGAAGAGGCCATCAGCAAGGGTGCCAGTGATTTTGTCTTCAAGCCGGTGCGCTTCGAAGAACTGCTCTTGCGCCTCAAGCGGGTGCTCAATGAACGTCGCCTTAACCATGAGCGGATCCAAATGCTGGAGAAGTTGAGAAAACTCTCCATCACCGATGGCCTGACTCAGCTGTTCAACTCCCGGCATTTTTACAACCAGCTCAAAGGGGAGATCGAACGCTTTAACCGATACGGGTACAAGTTGAGCCTGCTTCTGCTGGATATCGATAATTTCAAGGACTTCAACGATACCTACGGCCATCTGGAAGGCGATAAAATTTTAGTACATCTCGGACGGGTCATCAAGTCCTGCCTCCGCAAGATGGACACCGCCTACCGATACGGCGGCGAAGAGTTTACCATCATCCTGCCGGGAACCCATGTCGAAGAAGCCAGGACGGTTGCCGAGCGTCTCAGGTCTGCCGTGGCTGCCGAAGATTTCTCCTGTGGAAAGGTTTCCGATTTGGAAATCACCATCAGCATCGGTGTGACGCAGTATCGGCAGGACGAAGAGATCTCCAGTTTTGTACAGCGGGCCGATCAGGCCATGTACCAATCCAAGCAGGCCGGCCGCAATCAGGTCTCCTGCTTCTTCGACCCTCCCGCCGGATGATCCTTGCTGATGATAGAATATTCGTTTCTTGAAACCCCGACCCGAATGGATATCGATCGATTGACCGAACTCTACCGGCAGGCCGGCTGGTGGACGGACGAGCCAGACAACCCGTCCCTCGTTGCCGGTATCGTTGCCGGCAGCCACTGCTTTCTGGTGGCCCGCCAGGCAAAGACCATTATCGCTATGGGCCGCGCCATCAGCGACCGGATCAGCGACGCTTACATTCAGGACGTGACCGTGGACCCGGCCTTCAGGAGGCAGGGCATCGGTTCCCGGATGGTGGCGGCGTTGGTGGCCCGTCTGGAAGCCGACGGCATCGGCTGGGTCGGACTCATTGCAGAAAGGAAGACGCATCCATTTTATCGACCCCTGGGGTTTTCGCCCATGGCCGATTCCGTGCCCATGCTCAAAACATCATGATTAAATTTAAACAACTGACACCACCTGACTATGCGACCTATCTCCCTTATTTCAAAAACCAGCGTTATTCCCTGTGCGCTTACTCCCTGTCCTCCATCATTGCCTGGAACAATGCCGAATACATTCCCTTGGGCGCTGAACATGACGGTGCGTTCGTCGTAGCGGCCGAATTCGAAACCGTCAAAAAGAACCGGCATCTGCTGCTGCCAATCTCGCCGGAACGGATGTTTACGCCCGAGGAACTGGTGACGGTGGCCGATCTTGCCGGGCACACGGAATACTGGTTCGTTCCCGAGATGTATGTGGACCATTTCGGCGAAAAGGCTGTCGGTCGCCACTTTACGATAAAGCACCAGGGCGCCTATGACGACTATGTCTACCGGGTCGACGACCTGGCCGGCCTCAAAGGAAACCGGTATTCCAAGAAGCGCAACCTCATCAACCAGTTCCAGCGTGATTATATGGACCCGGGAAAGGTGGTCATCGATTCCATCAACCGGAACAATGCCGAGGAATGTCTGCTATTTCTGGAAGCGTGGTGCCGGGAGCGCGACTGCGACGCCGACGACCAGGTGGATCTATCGTGCGAGAAGCAGGCGGCCATCAACACCCTGAATCACTTCGATGCGTTCGATCTGAAAGGAATCCTGCTGCGCATCGACGGTCAGGTGAGTGCATTCGGCATCTCCGCCCCCTTGACCCGTGACATGGCGACCTTACAGTATGAGAAGGCTTTCGGCAGCATCAAGGGGCTGTACCAGTATTTCGACAACGCCTGCGCCCGCATGCTTTTTAACGGTTATACCTACCTGAACAAAGAGAGCGATATGGGCATTCCCGGTCTGACCAAAGCCAAGAAATCGTATCATCCTTTCAAAATGGTACGGTCCGTCAAGTTGATCACGAATGCGAGGTGACACAATGCAACTCAAGGGGAAGAAAATTCTTATCCTGGTAGAGACCTTCTACAATGAATTCGAGTTCTGGTATCCCTACTACCGGCTCAAGGAGGCCGGGGTCCAGGTAACCGTGGTGGGGTCGGGCAGCGCCAACACTTATAAAAGCAAGGCCGGGCTTCCGGTAACCGTCGATACCACGGCGGAGAAGATCACTGTCGCCGATTATGACGGCGTGGTCATTCCCGGCGGGTATGCCCCGGACCACATGCGCCGGTACCCGGCCATGGTCGGCATGGTGAAAGGCTTTGCCGAGGCCGGCAAACTGGTGGCCGCAATCTGCCATGCCGGGTGGATGCTGGTGTCGGCAGACATCATCCGCGGCCGAACCGTCACGTCTTACTTTTCCATCAAGGACGATCTGGTCAACGCCGGGGGCAACTGGGTGGACAAGGAGGTGGTGGTGGACGGCAGCCTGGTCACCAGCCGCACACCCGACGATTTGCCGGCGTTTATGCGGGCGATCATCGGTGTGCTGGGTAACCCCAATGTTGCATAAAAATATTTGAAAAGTTAGCTAAACTACTGGAAACATAATTGATATAGTCAAGTTGCTATCATTCTCTGGATGTCACGAATGGTGAAGTCCAAGAATGTCACGGTTTTTCTCATTTTTTTACCGTTCAGGAAAGCTGGAGGACTTCAGATCCCCGCCTTCAACGGGATCTGCGACCCGCGTAGTCAAGGGCTCGCGGTAGCCGATTACAGCTTCACCCTTGACGCCTTGGCTCTGAAGCCCTCCAGCTTTTGCAACGTTGGGAGTAAGTCTGATGTCTGAGGACAGAAGACTGATTGCCTAATGATTTCTGAGATAGATCGAATTCCTCAATTTTGATTGGATTTAGTGTAGGCGACACGTATCTGCCGTTGAGATTGAATTCAACATCAAAAGGCCGACTACCATATCTTTTTAGTCGGCCTTTTTCTTCCAGCGTTTCGCTTTAATGGCAGTATTCTGAAATTGATGCGCTCTTCATATTTCATAATTGTATCCCATTCCAATCGTACTGATTAAAAAGTTTCAAAACGGAACCTCCCTTTCACAAAGAGCAAAACTTGAAATAAA
This sequence comes from Desulfosarcina sp., assembly GCF_033791525.1. Lineage (GTDB taxonomy): Bacteria > Desulfobacterota > Desulfobacteria > Desulfobacterales > Desulfosarcinaceae > Desulfosarcina. Next base: position 6,944 of record NZ_JASJGN010000084.1, on the reverse strand, counting down.
GATTAATCACCAACGTACTTTCGGCATCATGGATCTGTTTTTCATAGACTTTTTTATATGCCGCCTCTAATCCCTATTTTTAAAGCTTTTCCTCGTAGCTTAGCCGCCTGAACCCAATCAAACATCGGCATCAACGTGTTTTGTAATACGCCTTGACAAGACATGTCCATATCCGTATGATGTCACACATTAAGAGACAGTGTCACGCATAGAGAGACATAGGTATGGCCAAAGGAGCCAAGGCGCATCAACTAATTCATTGCAATTGGAGAAGTGATTGATGCCGCCAAAAGGTGAAAAATACTATTTTGTCGCGTCGCTGGCTAAAGGATTGCGCGTTTTGGAACTCCTGGCCGCAAACGGCGACATGTCTGCTTCACGCATGGCTGGTCACTTGGATACCAGCAGGGCTGCCAGTCACCGGTTTTTAACTACCCTTCGTGATCTGGGTTATGTCGAGAAGACAGAAGAGGGACAATTTCGGTTGACATTCAAAGTTGTTGAACTCGGTATGAAAAAGCTTGACGGATTCAAGATCCGCCATAGCGTGCATCCCTTCTTGCAGGAAATGGCCCTTGCCTGTGGCGAAACTGTGAATTTCGGACATTGGGACGGGACGGCTATCGTCCACCTGGACAAGATCAACAGCACGGAAGTTTTAAGATTGGACGTAGGACTGGGAGCGCTGGCGCCTGCGTATTGCACCGGTCTGGGCAAAGCGGTACTGGCTTTTCTGCCAAGTCATGAGCTTGAGGACTACCTCGAGTCGGTCGAGTGGGTGGCGATGTCTCCGAAAACCATTACAACGCCGGAGAAGTTAAAAACCGAAATCCAGAAAATCAGGAAACGCGGCTATGCGATTGACAACGAAGAATTGAGCCTGGGGTTGCGCTGCGTTGGCGCACCGATTTTTGACCACCAGGGCCGGTCGACATACGCCATGAGCGTCTCCGGTCCCACCCAACGGATGACAAAAAAAAAGATCAATACCATTCAGGCAAAATTGCTGCCCTTGTGCAGTCGGATCTCACGGATGATCGGTGCGCCTGAAAAATGAAATCTTCCATTCAGCCAATATAAAACAAATCAAGCAAATCAAAAGGAGGAAAACCAACAATGAACAGAAAGAAGATGACCCGATTCGATCTATTGAAATTAAAGCAGGACGGTCAAAAGGCGGTTTGGATTACCGCATACGACTACTGGACAGCCTCTTTTGCGGAGCAGGCCGGAATGGACATGCTGCTGGTGGGCGATTCACTGGGAATGTGTATTTACGGTTACAGTGGCACGGTTCCGGTGACCATGGACCAGTGTATCTGGCACAGTGAAGCGGTGCGACGGGGCGCAGCCAATACGTTTATTATCGGTGACATGCCGTTCCTGTCCTATCAGGTCAGTGTGGAAGAAGCCGTGCGAAATGCCGGACGGTTTCACAAAGAGGCAGGCGTTGACGCCATCAAACTGGAAGGTGGCGTTCGCGTATGCCCCCAGATACAAGCTATTGCCGACGGAGGGATGCTGGTCATGGGACATATCGGGCTCACGCCTCAGAGTTCCGGCCAACAAGGCGGTTTTAAGGCACAGGGGCGAACAGCTGAGGCCGCCAAAGAAGTTATCGAGGATGCCCTGGCAATCGAGGCTGCCGGCGCCTTCGCGCTGCTGGTGGAGGCCGTACCGCCTGAAGTCTGCGGAATTATCCGTGAAAAGCTTAGCATTCCTGTATACAGCATCGGCGCCGGCTGGGAAGCCGATGGACAACTTATGATCTGCAGCGATGTGTTGGGTATTTTTCAGGCCTTTACGCCCAAATTCGTTAAGAAATATGAAAACCTGGGAGAGAAAACGGTTACCGCATTCAAACAATACGCTCAGGAGGCCCGCAACGGGCAGTTCCCCAAGGAAGAACATGCCTACAAAATGGTTGATGGAGAACTGCCCAAGCTCAAGAAGTTGATCGACTGATCGATTTCGCCTGTCTGGTTTCAAAGGCACAACAACGTCTGGCCTGCCGGGCCAGAATAATTTACACAACAAGTTACATTCAATGGAGGCAAACATGTCTGACGTATTGAAAACAATTCGTGATTTTATGGAAAAAGAAGGTATTCCCGGCCGAGACGGCTATGATTTAGCTGACTCGACCAAGTCCTTTCCGGATGGTGCCCACTGGCGGATCGAGATCGCCGGCGTCGAACGGGCCACAACCATGGAAGCCATGATCGACGAGGCCAAAAAACGCAATGTCACCGTTCACCGCGCCATCGCCACCGTGGGCGGCTCAACCTACTGCGATTTCGAAGAACTTAAAGCCATGGCTCAGATGGCCTATGACGAGAAGATCGAATTGGTCATGGTGGTCGGCCATCGAAAAGGCTGGGATGCGGGCTCCAAAGAAGCCGCGACCCACGAAGGGATGATGCAGGGATTTCGCCTGAGGGGTTCGGACAACATCTCCTACCACATCGCCGACATCATGAGAAATATCGAAGCCGGTGTGCGCGGCTTCCTCGTTTATGACGAAGGCGTGTTGTTAATTCTCAACAAGATGCGTGCAGAAGGGGTTATTCCGACTGAAACCATCTTTAAATTTTCCGTATTCGGCGGGTACTGCAGTGCGGCCGGTGCTAAGGTGGTCGAGTCCATGGGGGTCAATTCCTTCAACCCGCTTTCCGACGTTTCGCTGCCGATCCTGTCGTCCATCCGCAAGACCGTGGACATCCCCCTTGACGTCTACGTGATCATCGTGGATGCTTTCGGCGGCATGTACCGGGCCTACGAGGCGCCGGAGATTGCCCGTGTAGCGGCACCGGTCTATTTTAAAATCGAACCGGGCACGAGTGAAGGCGACATCTACAAGCCCTGGGTCTCCGAGTCTTTCCATCGGGATCTGGTGCGTGAAAAAGTCAAAATGGCCCAGGTGATTCAGGAACTAATGGGCCGTCACGCTCCACAGTTAAAATTTTCGGGAAAAGGTCCGGCCGACCTGATTCTGCCAGTGGTTGGTTAATTGCTTCGTTTCCTCTTACCATTCGGATCGAAACAAGCGAAGGGAAAAACGATCAGGACAATTCAAGTGATAGCCTTTAACTTGCATTGCTGGATCTTTGATAACTAATTGCCTGGGACCGGTTGTCGGTCCCCGCGTAGAATCAATAAGAAATTTAAGGTGACCAAGATGGATAATGTTTTTCAGGTAGCGATCAACACGCTCAATCGAGCTGGAAAAATAGGTCAGATCGACGAGAGGGTGATGCAGATTCTTCAGGTGCCCAAACGGATTCAACAGTTTCATATACCCCTGAAGCTCGATAGCGGTGCTTTCAAGGTCTTCCCCGCTTATCGCGTTCACTACTGCGACGCCCTGGGGCCGTGCCGCAACGGCACGCGCATCCGTCCCAACCTTACCTTGGACGAAATCAAGGCGCTGGGTTTGTTCATGACCATCAAACACTGCGCTGCGGCCATTCCTGCAGGTGGCGCCAAGGGCGGCATCAAGGCCGATCCGGCCGAATTGACCCAAAACGACATGGAGCGGCTGGTGCGCGCTTTTGTACGCGCACTCTCCCCTAAGGGCCCCTGGGCCGACGTTCCCGGCGCGGACATCGGCACCGGCGAGCAGGCCATGGCCTGGATGTTGGACGAATATGAGCAGATTACCGGCAACCATTGCCCGGCGGCCATCAATGACAAGCCGCCCATTTTGGGTGGTTCGGTAGGCGGTGAAGCGGCCACCGGTCGTGGCGTATTTATTACCTTGAAGGCTGCGGCCGAAGATCTCCAAATGGTCATCTCCAAGAGCAGCGCCGTGGTTCAGGGCTTCGGTCAGGTCGGAACGGCGCTGGCAGAGTTGCTCGATGCTGAAGGGGCCAAGATCGTAGCCGTAAGCGATGTGTTCGGCGGCATCTTCAATGCCGATGGCATCGACATTCCGGCGCTCAAAACCCATGTGGCCGAAACCGGTAAAGTGGTTGGTTTTCACGGCACCGAGCCCGTTACAAATGAAGAACTGTTCGCGCTCGACTGCGACATTATCGTTCCGGCCGCCGTGCAGAGTGTCATCCACAAAGACAATGCAGCGGATGTCAAGGCCAAGTTGATCGTGGAAGGGGCTAATGGCCCAGTGACCACCGAGGCAGACGAGATTCTTGCCGAAAAGGGGGTTACGATTGTGCCCGATGTGGTGGCCAACAGTGGTGGTGCCACTGTCTGTCACTTCGAGCGCACACAGGGACTTTCCGACCAGTACTGGGACCTTCCAACCGTCAACACCATGCTGGAAAAACGGATTTTGGCGGCTTATCGTGACGCGGCTGAAACGGCCCGGGTCTACGAGGGCGCTACGTTACGGATCGGTACTTGGATCAGCGCGCTGAAGAAAATTGAAAAAGCGATGAAACTGAGAGGTTGGGTGTGATTGAACCCTCCCCGCGGTTTGCCGCGGGGAGGGTTCACCGTAAGGATGAAAATCGATTTGCTGTTCGCTCGCTATCCCCGCCGCAAGCAGCGGGGAATGCGCTCGCTATCGCGGTTCAACCGTCGATCCAATGGAGGAGCTATGACCCTGTTTAAAAAAAGCGAATACCTCGAACGCCTTGGCAAGACCAAGACGCGGATGGCAGATGCCGGAATAGAAGTGCTGGTCACCTCGGATCCAGCCAACATGAACTACCTGACCGGATATGACGGATGGTCGTTTTATGTACCCCAGTGTGTCGTGGTCAGCCTGGATGCGGATACCCCTCTGTGGATCGGGCGGCGAATGGATGTGGCCGGTGCACGGCATACCACCTTTTTGCCCTCAACCGATATCGTCGGATATCCGGAAAACTATATTCAGACCCTGCAGCGACATCCCATGAATTTCGTGGGGGATGTGATTGCCGAGCGCGGCTGGGGAGCAAAAACCGTTGGCGTGGAGATGGATGCCTATTATTTCACCGCCCGCGCCTACGCCGAGTTGCAGAAAAGCCTGCCCGATGGGCGCTTTGCCAATGCCGACCTGCTGGTGAACTGGATTCGCCTGGTCAAATCGGATGCTGAGATTTCTATCATGCGTGAGGCTGGCCAAATCGCCAACCGGGTGATGACTACCGCCATCGATCAGCTCGAGCCGGGCGTGCGCGAGTGCGATGCCGTTGCTGCTGTCTACCAGGCCCAGATGTCGGGCACTCCGGAGTTCGGCGGGGACTACCCGGCAATCGTGCCAATGATGCCCACCGGTGAGAAGACATCGGCGCCCCATCTGACCTGGACCGATTCGCCCTATGAGAATGAGCAGATGGTCAATCTCGAGCTGGCCGCCTGTCGTCACCGATACCACTGCCCCATTGCCCGAACGGCATATCTGGGTAAGAACCCGCCGGCCAAGCTGGTGGAACTGGCCGAACACACCGTGGAAGGCCTCAATCTCACTCTGGCGGCTATCAAACCAGGCATGCGTGCCGAAGCGGTGGAGCTGGTCTGGCGCAAGCACATCGCCAAGGTCGGGTTGGAGAAGGAATCACGAATCGGCTACGCCATGGGGCTGAATTACCCGCCGGACTGGGGCGAACATACTGCCAGCTTGCGCCCCGGCGATCAGACCATTCTCGAACCCAACATGACCTTTCACATGATTCTGGGTATGTGGATGGACGATTACGGCTTTGAGTGCAGCGAATCGTTCCGCGTCAGCGAAGACGGCTGCGAGACGTTTTCCGACGTGCCCCGCAAACTGTTCGTCAAGGGATAGGCAATCGCATGATCTATCACGCCCGAAAAGGACAAGTCAGCAGCGGGGAGGCCATCGGCATTCTTCTTCTGGACACCTCTGTGCCCTTCATCCCCGGAGATGTGGCCAATGCCACCACCTATGACTTTCCCGTCCGTTTCCGTAAAGTCGAGGGGTTCACGGTGGCGCGGGCCATCGGAAAGGACCCCACGATTTACGGCGCGCTGAAAACCGCAGCCCAAGAGTTGGTGGACCAGGGGGTGCGGGCCGTGACCGGCGACTGCGGGTTCATGGCTCTTCACCAGAAGCGCCTGGCCCGTGACCTCGAAGTCCCGGTGTTTTTGTCCAGCCTGCTGCAGATTCCGTTCATGCTTTCCATCTTGGGTGAGGGGAGCAAGGTTGGCGTTCTCACGGCCGACGGCAGCAGCCTGGACGAAACCCTGCTGGCCGCCGTGGGGGTGACCGATGCCGATCGGCTCGTGATCGAGGGGCTGGAACAGCGGCCACACTTCCACCAGTTTGCGATCCAGGAGACCGGTACGCTTGACCTGCAAAAAGTGACTGCCGAGGTGGTGGAGGCAGGCCGAGATCTCCTGCGGCGGGACAATGCGGTCAAAGTCCTGCTTCTGGAGTGCAGCCTGCTGCCACCATACGCCGCAGCGCTGCAGGCAGCCGTTCAAGTGCCGGTGTTCGATTATATCACCATGATTAACTTCGTTTTTTCGGCAGTGGTCAAACAACCTTACGAGGGCTTCATATAAAATAACCATACGATTCGTTATCAAGAGGCCAACGAGACATGGACACTCAGATATCTGAACAGATCGAAACGTACCGCGATGAACTGGTCGCTCTCCGGCGGGATTTCCACAAGCATCCCGAGCTTGGCTTTGAAGAGTATCGCACCGCAAAAGTGATTGAATCTTACCTTCAGGACCTGGGTCTGACCACCCAACGCATGGCCAAAACCGGGGTAGTTGCACTCCTGGAAGGATCCCGCCCCGGTCCCGTTCTGATGCTGCGGGCGGATATGGACGCCTTGCCGCTCAGCGAAGAGAATGAATTTGAATACAAGTCCCAAAACCCGGGCGTTATGCATGCCTGTGGCCACGACGCACACATGGCCATTCTGTTGGTGGCGGCCAAGGTCCTGATGCAGAATAAACACGCCGTTGCGGGAACGATCAAATTCGTTTTCCAGCCCGATGAAGAGATCGCCGGTGCCCGGGCC
>NZ_JASJGN010000083.1:0-2718 GCF_033791525.1 Desulfosarcina sp. | reverse complement strand
TTTAGCGAGCGAACAGTATATCGATCTTCATCATTACGGCGAACATTCATGTTCCATCCCGAGAATACCGCTATCGCGGGTGCCGTAGGCAGCGTACTGACGGTACGCCGCAATGACGAGGGATGAAGCGTAACGCAGATATCGGCTATTTTACGAACCCGTCATCCCTTGATGACGCAAATCGGCCTGAGCCTGGCCACTTTTTTAGAAAGCCCCGCCCCGTGGACGGCGTCGACCACCTCGTCGATATCCTTGTAGGCGTCGGGCATCTCTTCGGCAAGGGTGCTGCGGCCGGTCCATTTTACCAAGATACCCTTGTCGGCCAATTCACGATGAATCGCGCGGCCTCGGCTTCGTTTTTTAGCGGCCGTACGGCTGAGCACCCGTCCGGCGCCGTGGCAGGTGGATCCGAAACTCTCATCCATGGCGGTCTGGGTGCCGGCCATTACATAGGAGGCGGTGCCCATGTCGCCGGGGATCAGGATCGGCTGGCCCACCTTCCGGTAGGCCTCGCAAATGGCAGGGTGGCCCGGGGGAAAAGCCCGGGTGGCTCCTTTTCGGTGCACGCAGACAGTCCGCGGTTTTCCATCTACCGTGTGCTCCTCCCGCTTGGCGATGTTGTGGCAGATGTCGTACACCTGATGCATGGCCAGGTCCCGCGGGCCGATGCCCAGCACCTGCTGGAAGGTCTCCCTGGCCCGGTGCAAAAGGATCTGGCGGTTGGCCCAGGCGTAATTGGCCGCGCAGGCCATGGCGGCAAAGTAGCGCCGGCCGGCCTCTGATCGGATCATGGCACAGGCCAGCTGGCGGTCGGGCAGTTGGATACCCAGCGTTTTAACGTGCCTGGCCATGAAGGCCAGCGAGTCATCGCAGACCTGGTATCCCAGACCACGGGAGCCCGAGTGCAGCATCACCGTCACCTGATTCTGGAACAGACCGAAGGTTCGGGCCGTTGCTTTATCGAAAATCTCATCGACCACGCCCACTTCCAGAAAATGGTTGCCGGAACCCAGGGTGCCCAGTTGTTTAGTTCCCCGCTGCAGGGCACGTTCGCTGATCACGGAGGGGTCGGCTTCAGCCATACAGCCGCCGTCTTCAGTGCGATCCACGTCCGATGGGCTGCCGAGACCCTGGCGGACGGCCCAGCGGCCGCCTTCACGCAGCACTTTCATCACCTCTTTGGCGGACAGCCTTACCGATCCGGTTGAACCCACGCCCGACGGGATGTTCTGGAACAGGGTCTCCACCAAACGGTCCAACACGGGCCGGACCTCTTTTTCCTCCAGACCGGTGCCGGCCAGGCGCACGCCGCAGTTGATGTCGTAGCCCACGCCGCCCGGTGAGATGACCCCGGTGTCCCAGTCGAAGGCGGCCACACCGCCGATGGGAAAACCATAGCCCCAATGCATGTCGGGCATGGCCATGGACGCCTTGAGGATACCGGGCAACGTGGCCACGTTGGCCACCTGTTTCAAGGCTTCTTCTTCGGGTAGCCCCTCGGCCATCCGACCGCTCATGAAGACCCGTCCCGGCACGTTCATGGCTCCGGACTTGGGAATTTCGTAGCAATAGGGGCTGATCTGTTTCAGTTCCATCTCAACCTCCCGTCAGTGACCATCCAGAAGTGGTAGCTTGTGGTTCCCCGCAATGCGGAATCTATAACACGCCAAGGCCGCAACGTTTTCGCACCCACAGGCGTAGCAGCGCTACCTCGAGGATAGCGCTGAAGCTTCACTGCGTGCTCGAAAACGTGAGAACGCAGCCCTGGGCCGCAAGATGCCACTTCAGTTGCTCAAACATCGAACACCACCGTTGCCTGCCATCCGTCCGTCGTTTGGCTCACATCGATCTGGTGGTAGGTCACCGCCTTGATTTCGTGGAGAATTTCGTGGCGTTCGGGCTGATAGCGCTCCATGGATACGCGGGCGGAGACGGTGGTGTCTGAGATGAGAATAATTTCGATTTTTTTTACCAAATTTTCCTTGCCCGTCCACAGGTAGAGCAGCTCCCGCAGGTAGTTGACCATGAGATCCGCCGGATCGTCGCCGATGACATTGATCTCGATTTCCTCTTGAGATTTCAGTCGATCCGGTTTGGTGATCAGGTCAAACACGGCCAGACCGGCGTTTTTAAAAAGTTCGGCCGGATCAGTGCCGCTGACGCGGATTCTCAGATCCGCGGTGTGGTCAAGAAGAGTGTAATGCTTTTCCATGGATACTTGATCCTTAAAAAGCGAACCGCAGAATGTCCAATATTCAATGTCGAATGTCGAAGGGCGGTATCGCTGTGCGATGTCGTCCTTAGTAAACGGTAGAATTCCTTCCTTCGATATTCTGCGGTTCCTCGTTCGACATTGGACATTCGTTCTATCCTTCCAGGAAGGTCGCCGGTTTAATCAACAATTGTGCCCGTCTTAACCGTACTGTATCCGCCCAGGGCTTCCACCCGTGTTTTGAAGGCAGCGGTATTGATGGTCTCTAGAAGAACCTGGATGTTGGTGGATTCGAAATAGACCTGCGGGATGATCAGGTCGTATTGCTCGGTAACTACGGGAATAAAATCCAGGTTCAAGGCCTTTGCTGCGGCATTGATGCCCAGTCCTGCATCAGCCGTTCCACTCAGCACGGCCACGGCTACGTTCATGTGGGTGAACTCTTCGCTGGTGTAGCCGTTGATCTGCTCCGGGGAGAGGCCGAGTTGCCCCAGGCGATAGTCCAG
>NZ_JASJGN010000082.1:0-3921 GCF_033791525.1 Desulfosarcina sp. | reverse complement strand
CCGTGCCGGTGGTGTTTGCGACGATCGCCTTGCGTAACTACGAGGACTGTCCGCAGCGGAACGATTCGTGGGTCGATCAGTCACTCGCCGAGGACAACCCGCTCGACCGTCGCTATGCGGTCGCTCGCGCGCTCGAGCGCTACAGCCGACCGGATCGCGTGCCGGTTGTGCAACTGGTCGATGGTGGGGTGACAGACAACCTGGGCGTGCGCGGATCGATGATGAGTCCGGTCGCGCACTACGGAAATGTGCCCGACATGGCTGGCGCATTTACGACGCAACAACTATCCAGGGTGCGTCACGTCCTCGTGGTGGTTGCCAATGCGCAGGTCTACAGCGAGTACGGTTGGTCGCGCAGCGGAACCGAGCCAGGCATGCTCAACTCCGCGTCGGCTTCATTCGATGCCGCGCTGGGCATCCTGAACACGGAGACGGCTTCGCTGGCGAAACAGGGGTTCCAGATGTGGGGGCAACGGATCAATAAATTACGCGGGGCCGGCACGCCTCCGGTCCGCGTTCACTTCTCGGTGCTGACTTTCAACCAGATCACTGACCGGGACGAGCGCGATTATTTTGATGCCTTGCCGACTTCGCTCCGCCTCGACCCGAAGGCCGTCGATGCAGTGCGCCGGCTGGCAGGCCAGCTTCTCGATGAATCGCCAGAGTTCATCGAGTTCGTCAGAGCCTTGCAGTGACCACACAAATCAGAATAGGGAAACTTAGGGACATTTGTTTCAAAGCCGCTACAAATCCATTTTGTGTCAAGAATACATTTATTTGCTTCAGCTGGTTCGTTACATTACTCTAAATCCGTTGCGCGCCAAAATCGTAATAAGCCCAACTGAATTTGATAAATACCCCTATAGCCGACATAGTGCGTTGATGGGAAAAGTTAAAAGAGAATTTCAGGACACCGGCTATGTATTGAGGCTTTTTGGAGTAAAACTGCCGGCCGCCCGTAAAGTCTACCGGGCCTATGTGGAAAAGGGCATTGCTCAAGGCTGTAGGCCGGAATTAGTTGGAGGCGGTCTAATTCGCAGTACCGGCTGTTGGTCAGATTCAAACGCACCGTCGGTCGTCGCCAGATTGAAGATGCGATTTCAGACCACTTTGCGAAGCTGAGAAGCATGCTTGAGGCCAGGGTGGACTAACCACACGCGGCATGTGTTGATATGAACACCGGTATCGTGGATCGTTGGATGGTTAAACCACCATTCGCCAGGCCACACCTGCCGCCGCCCCGATGGGCACCAGGTACTGAATGGGGAAATGGAATTTCTGAAGCAGCACCAGCGAGACAATGGCAGCGACCAGGGCAAACCAGTCGATTCCGGTCTCGGGCAGGATCACCTTGTAGCCAAACCAGACGGCCAGGTTCAGGATCACGCCCACCACGGCGGCGGTGACGCCGGTAAGCGCGGCCTGGATGCGTGGGTTGCCGGCCATGGCCTCGATGAAGGGCGCGCCGGCAAAAATGAAAAAAAAGCAGGGCAGAAAGGTGACATAGGTGGTGATCAGGGCGCCGAGAATGCCGGCGGTCAGCGGGGTTAGATCCCCGGGCAGGTTCCAGGCCCCCACGAATCCCACGTACTGGGTCACCATGATCAGCGGGCCGGGGGTCGACTCGGCGAGGCCAAGGCCGATGAGCATCTGCTCGGTGCTGAGCCAGCTGTTTCCCACAGCGAAATCGGTGATGTAAGCCAGCACGGCATAGGCACCACCGAAGGTGACAAAGGCGGCCTTGGTGAAAAAAAAGGCGATCCGGGTCAAGGTGTCCTCAAGTCCGCGCAATCCCCATACGCTTCCCACCACCAGGGCCCACAGCCCAAAGCAGATGCAAAAGACCCGCACGACATGGACGAACGAGGGCGCGACGTTTTTTTGGCCGTTGATTGTTTCAGATTCGACTATGCATTCGCGGGTCTGGACATTGTAGGTGCCTTTGCAGAAGATTTGCGGCAACCCGCGGTGCAGGAGCAGCCCACCTGCCGCTGCACCGGCCACAATCAAGGGAAAGGGGATTTTCAAGAAGAAGATGGCGACGAAGGCCAGGGCGGCAAAGAGGTAGAGCAGGCGGTGCTTGAGTGCCTTCTTGCCGATGCGAAGGACCGCCTCGATCACAACCGCCACCACCACCGGCTGGATGCCGTAGAAAGCGGCGGCCACCGCCGGAATATCGATGTGGGCCACGGCCAGGTAGCTTAACAGCAGCATGACGAAAATCGAAGGGATCACGAAAAGTGCACCGGCGACGATGCCGCCCAGCGTCCCGTGCATTCGCCAGCCGATATAGGTGGCCAACTGCTGGGCCTCGGGGCCGGGCAGCAGCATGCAGAAATTGAGCGCCCGCAGAAACTGGTTTTCACCAATCCACTTTTGCCGCTCGACCACCTCCTGGTGCATGATGGCGATCTGGCCGGCCGGTCCACCGAAGCTGATAAAGCCCAGCTTGGCCCAAAATGTTAAGGCTTCCTTAAAGGAAACAGCCCTGGACGGTTCTGGCATTGATTGCCTTGTCATGCGGTCTCCTTCTTATGCACGGGCACCCGGATATCGCGGCCGAAAATCGCAAATCCCACGGTGCCGATGATCCCGAAAACGAATGCAGTAACCAGGTTCGTCTGCGGGCTGATTTGCCATAAAAACGCTCCGCCCAGAGCGGCGAAAGCGACGAAAACATCCCGGATCAAATAATAGAGCCCGAACATCCCGGCCTTGCAGCTTTCCGGTGAGAGATCCATGATCAGGGACTTGCGCGTGGGCTCACCGAACTCCTTGAGCCCGCGCAGGATAAATGCCACGAGCAGCCATTCGAAAGAGCGACTGAAAAGAAGCACCAGCGGAAACAGGGTGAAAAAGACAAACGTGATCAGCACAAAAGGTTTCTTGGCGCTGCGGTCGGCCAGGTAGGCCACAGGGATGTAAACCAAAACCGCCGTAGCCATTTCGATGGTCGTCAGCCAACCGAACTGCAGGGCCGATACCGGTGCCGTTATCACCTTCATACTCCAGACGACCACGAATGCGTAAGGGATCTGCTCACAGAAGCGGATGAGAATGTCGGTGACCAGCAACCCCTTCATGGCCGGGTTCATCAGCCGGAGCAGTTTCAACGGATTCTTCTCCGGCGTCAGGTTGCAGGCATCGCCTGGAGACAGCGCATCCGGAGTATCGTCATCGATCATACGCTGCTGCAGGAGCAGCGCCACGATGGACATGATCAGGGCCACGCCGAAGGCCAGCCGGACACCGTCACGCTCGCCCATTATGCCGATGAACAGCCCGCCGAGCAGGGGGCCGAGCGCCATGGGAATGCGGCGTACCAGCGAATGCATGGTTACCCCCATGGTGCGTTTATGGGTGGGCAGGACTTTGTACATCAGACTCCTGGTGGCCGGCAGTGATATGGCCGACCATGAGATAAAAAGCACTGCCCCGACCAGCACCGCCTGCCAGGTCGGGACCATCATCACCAGGGCGAACCCGGCCATGGCCACCAGGTTGAAGATCAGCAGCGACCGCTTGGTGCCCAGGCGGTCGGACAGGTAGCCGCCGAGAAATGAGTAGAGGGCCGAAAGCAGGTTGTCCATGGCCTGAAGAAGACCGATGGCCAGTATGCCACCGCCCAGGGCCAGCATGTAAATGGGCAGAAAGCGCTCGGCCATGCGCTCGCCCATGCCCACCAATACCACCATGGCCAGCACGCCGATGGTGCTGCGCTGAAGGGCGAGAAAACCGGAGATTCCGGCTGCGCCTCCCGTTATGCGTTCACGAATGGCCATGGCGGGTTCCCTTTATGAACTGTGCCTGGCCACATCCAGCCGGCACCAGGCATACAGCGCGTCGTAGACCTCGAACTGCCCCGCAATGTTTTGCAGGTCGTCCGGGTAGCGCAGGCTGTAGCCCACGGCAATGGCTTCG
>NZ_JASJGN010000081.1:0-7011 GCF_033791525.1 Desulfosarcina sp. | reverse complement strand
AAAAAATGGATTATTTTCTCTGCGTGATTGGCATGGTAATGATCATCGAAGGGGTGCCCTATTTTGCGGCACCGAATCAGATGAAAGGGTGGATGGCCAAAATAATGGAAATGGCACCTGGATCCCTTCGTCGATTTGGTTTGGTGATGATGTTGGCTGGGTTGGCTCTGGTCTATATGGGGCGGCGATAGGTTGCTGTGTTCATCCCTTCTTGTATAAATAGAAAAATTTCATCACCTTTTTAACGTACGCTTCGGTTTCCGGAATCGGTGGAATGCCACGGTGGGTATCCACGGCCCGAGGGCCGGCATTGTATGCAGCCAGGGCCAGCGGCACCTGCCCGTCAAACCTCTGAATCAGGGCCTTCAGATAGCGGGCGCCGCCCATGATGTTCTGCCAGGGATCGAACGGGTCGTAAACCCGGAAGGCCTCCAGATTCGCCGGCATGATCTGCATGAGCCCCAACGCCCCCTTTTTGGATACAGCCTTGGGGTCGAAAGCCGATTCGGCGCGAATCACCGCCTTGAGCAAGGGAAAATCCACCCCGTGAAGACCGGCGGCCTCGTCAATATAGCGGTCGAAGCGATTGGCGTCCATCCGGGTTCCCTGGCGTTTGGGGCGCTCCTTGATATAAATTCGATAATCGCTGGTGGTGGGAACATTGGTGAAGTGCATGACACCTTGACTGTCGATATACATATAAATATCGGCCGCGGCCGGCAGCGCCAGCAACACCATCAGAACGACGGCCATCCAAGTGCCGGGCTTCAAGATCGGATTGTGTCGAATCGATTTGCGCATGAGCTCTCAGCCGCCACAGGGAAGGCAGCGGCCTTCATCCTCGTTTCATTTACGTTGGTATCGGCACAACTTGTGGATTTGTAAAGTTTTTTCTTCCTTATGGCAAGAAAAAAAGGTGGGGTTGCGGCGACGGCACAGTGCTTGACACATCCTTGGTTTCCGCATATAGACCGATTCAACTTTCTCTTCTACCCCACGGTATCCCAATTTCCCAAAGGAGGTGTTATGTCCGCGCAACAGTCCGCCACCGATTACGTATTCCGCCCTAAAGACAGCCTGGTGGGCGCCCAGATGCTGTTTGTTGCCTTTGGCGCCCTGGTGCTGGTTCCTCTGCTTACCGGTCTGAATCCCAACGTCGCCCTGTTCACCGCCGGCGTGGGCACCCTGATTTTCCAGTTCATCACCAAGCGCATGGTACCTATTTTCCTGGCCTCCTCTTTTGCCTTTATCGCGCCGATCATCTATGGGGTAAATACTTGGGGTATTCCCGGCACCATGTGCGGCCTTGTCGCTGCCGGTCTGTTCTACATAGTGCTGAGCCTGTGCATCAAAGCCTTCGGTCCCGGTTTTCTGCACAAGCTGCTGCCGCCGGTGGTGGTGGGGCCGGTGATCATGGTCATCGGGTTGGTACTGGCACCGGTGGCTGTTCACATGGCCATGGGCCGTACCGGCGACGGTTCGGCATGGCTGGTGCCACAGAGCACGGCCATGATAGTGGCCGGTGTGGCCCTTCTGGTGACCATCCTCACCTCGCTACTGGGCAAAGGCTGGCTTCGCCTGATCCCGATCCTCATCGGCGTCGGGGCCGGCTACGCGGCGGCGCTGATTCTTGATGTTATCGGTGTTTCCGGTTCCATTCAGACCGGTTTTGATCCCGGGGCCTTAAAGAACTTTACCGGCCCTGCCCTGGTGAGCTTTAAGCCGCTGGTAGACGCACCCTGGTTTGCCGTGCCCGATTTTGTCCTGCCCGAATGGAACCTTCAGGCCATCATCTTCATCGTACCGGTGGCAATTGCGCCGGCCATCGAGCATTTCGGCGACATCCTGGCCATCGGCAGCGTCACCGGAAAGGATTTCGTCAAAGAGCCGGGTATCCACCGCACCATGATGGGCGACGGCATCGCCACCTCTTTTGCCTCCTTTTTAGGCGGGCCGCCCAACACCACCTACAGCGAGGTGACCGGAGCGGTCACCCTCACCCGGATGTTCAATCCCGGCATCATGACCTGGGCAGCCATTTTCGCCATTGCCCTTGCCTTTATCGGTAAAATGGGAGCCCTGCTCCAGACCATCCCGGTGCCGGTGATGGGCGGGATCATGCTGCTGCTTTTCGGCGCCATCACCGTTATCGGCCTCAATACCCTTGTGAAGGCCGGAGAGGATCTCACGGAACCCCGCAACCTGACGATTGTGGCCCTGATCCTGGTCTGCGGCATCGGTGGCATGGTGCTTCCTTTTGGCAAATTCACTTTAGGCGGCATCGGCCTTTCCGGAATTTTGGGGGTCGTACTTAACCTGGTTCTGCCGGCTAAGCAGCCAAACTGATCCGCAATTGAACCCTCCCCGCGGCAAGCGGCGGGGAATGCGCTCGCTATCGCGGTTCATCATGACCATGCCCACCCAGCGCCCCTTCCGAAATGATCCGGAAGGGGCGTTTTGATCGTTATGCAGGATCTTTACAGGTGGCGGGCTTCTGCCGGATAACCATCCAATCGCTGTGTTGCAGGCATGCTTGCGGGAGTTGGGAGATACCATGGGCAAAGACACCCTCTACCGATGAACAGCGCAAGACCGACTGGATCGACACGGAAAGCCTGGCGGACTTTCTGGATCCCGACGATCCGCAAAAGACCGTGGAAGGCTACCCGGCAACGGTCCGTGCCATGATTGTGGCCACAGCCCGGCACCGATAATGGACAACCGGCTCGATCAGGCCGGTGTCATTTCCTCCAGCCCATTGGCCACCCGGGTCCGGACCATTTCTGTCAGGTCCTCAACCGACATATTGGCAAACTGTTCCACCGGGATGGGCTCCAGCATGCGAATGTGCATATGCTGCCTGCCGTGGAAATTGAGGCTGTGTTTAGGCAAAGCGGCGTTGGTGCCGCTGATCACCACCGGCAGGATGGGAACGGCCATCTTCTTGGCAAGGATAAAGGCACCAGGCCTAAAAGGCTTCAGTTCACCGGTTTTCGAACGGGTTCCTTCTGGAAAAATAAAGATAGAATTGCCCTGTACCAGCGATTTCTCACAGTCGGCCAACATCCTCGCCGTGCCCACCTTGTCGCCCCGCTTGAGTTTGATGTAACGGTTCAGCCGCATGTTCCAGCCGATGAAAGGCAGGTTGAACACTTCGGTTTTGGACACCCACTTGAAAGGAATGAACAGATGAAAAGCCACCAGGATATCCAATTGCGACTGGTGGTTGGAAACAATCACATAGTTTCGCTTCCAGGCGTTTAGCCGCCGGCCGTCAACATGAACGGACCAGGCGGGCATGATCCACAGATAGAGCGACGCCCAGAATGAGGTGAACAGGTGCAGAACGATCAGCCGTCTGTCTACCAGCACGGTCAGCGCCCAGATTACCAGGGCAACGATAAAAAGAACGGCTGAGGTCAGTCCAAAAAAGACAAGAAAAATGGTGGCAATGATTCGGTTCAGCATGATCGGCAACTCCGCTGTGGATTCTACCCATGGGTGGCCACTTTACCACATATAGTAGACAGGCTGTTTCAAGGCCAAACCGCTTCGGCGTAATCGACCCGAAGCCATATTACGATAGTCTATCTCAAAAATAAGGATCAGGGTTCAGGGCAAGGCATGCAACGGCAAGAAAGCGCAGCAACCAGTTAACATGTGAGCATATTGAGTCGTTTCATAGCGCCACCATGGACGCTTAGACTATTTTTGAGATGTGTCCTAAAAGGATTTCCAACGCTTTTCCCAGTATACCAGAGCTTTATACCCATAAATGGCATTCAGGTGATGGAGCAAGGCGTGGTAACCTTCCTGTTGCCAAATGTGGTTGATCGCATCATCCACCTGTGCGTAATGTTCCAACATCTCGCCCAACGTGGCATCGTCCGCCATGCCGCTGTCCCGGGAAACCTGATCGATCATTGCCAGCCACATGCGGCTCACCCCCATGATGTAATAGGGCCAGGTGTCCTGCATGACCGACGACCAGTTGGGGTCGCTGGTGTCGCCCACATTCGGGTGATCGTTATGATCAACGGCATCGGTGATAACTTCTTGAATCACACTGTCGGCAAGCATTCGTCTGACCAGGGGATCATCCAAAACCACCTGATTGATGCTGTCCGCCACCCCCGCGGTCGTGAAAAAAAGGAAACTGAACTGGTGGCCGGTTTTATCCTCTGCGGAGCGGCGGTGAAAGCGCCACAAATCGATTACCCCTTCATGGGCGGCAATCAGGGGAGATGCGACCCGATGGGCGATCAGAAGATCTTTCTCCCATCGAGTTTCCTCGGCCGGGCGATCCATCTTGAATCGAACGAACCACCATCCGCTGCCCTGCGGATCAGGGGCCTCCGCCAAGGGTGTCGGACCGGCGGGGATTTGTGTGACAGAAGCCGCACAACCCATGGTCAACCATAGAAACACCGTGCCCAGGAAAAGCCAGCGAACGGAGATTGTCTTTATCATTTTCCCCTCATGTTTCATCATGGGTTGTCCGATAACCATCGATGACGTATAAGCAAGTCGAACCCTTACCATTGGAGTCTATATACGGACAGGTTCGGCGATTAATCATCAACACCCCGACGAGGAGAAAGCGACCCATGAGTGATCGATACACCGTTATCTTCGAAGGCAGGATCATGCCCGGGAAAAGTGCGGGAATGGTCAAGGATCGATTGAAATCTGCACTCAAAACGGATGGCCAGGGTATCGCGAAATTGTTCGTCGGCAGCCCCGTAGCCGTCCGTAAGCACACGGACCTGGCGACAGCCGAAAAGTACAAGCAGGTGTTCGCCGCCGCCGGTGCATTCTGCGATATCCGCAAGGACGGTGAACCCGAGGCTCAGGCGCCGATGCCACCTTCCGTCGATTCGGCAGCGGTTGCCGACGCTTCCAACTATTCACAATCGCCTGCACCGCCGCATCAGCCGCCTGTTTCCCAAGTCAAGGTTCACTATATCACGACATCTGATGGAGGCAAAATGATAATCACGAATATCGAAACGGTTCCCGGCAAAACCGTGGCAGAGCATTTCGGACTGGTTTCCGGCAGCACCATCCGGGCCAAGCATATCGGCCGCGACCTCATGGCCAGTCTGAAAAATCTCGTTGGCGGGGAACTCAAGGGCTACACCCAATTGCTTCAGGAATCCCGACAGCAGGCCATGGACAGGATGATCGAAGAGGCCCGCCTGATGGGCGCCAATGCCATTGTCAACGTCCGTTTTTCCACATCTTCTGTGGCTCAGGGCGCGGCGGAACTTTACGCGTACGGGACCGCCGTCCGCGTGGATTAGGAGGCTGTCGATGATTGACCTGATTATCTTTTTGTCATTGCTGGCCCTGGGATACGGTGCGGGGACCTGGGCAGAAAAGCGGCACTACCGCTCGATTACCGAGCGGGAAAATGCAACCGTCAACCTGCCGGTCGTCACTTTGAAATCCGTGGATATTCCCGAGCATAAAATCCGGTCGGCCAGGCTGGTCTATGGCAGCGCCGTGATTTCCGTGGATTATTTCAAGAGGATTCTGGCCAGCCTGCGCAATGTTTTCGGGGGGAAGGTGAAATCCTACGAGAGCCTTCTCGACCGGGCACGGCGCGAGGCCTTGCTGCGTATGAAAGAGATGGCCGGGAATGCCACGGTCATTGTCAATGTGCGCATTGAGACGTCGGCCATCGGCAAACAGTCCAGGCGGAAGAACATCGGCTGCCTGGAGGCCATGGCTTACGGGACGGCACTTACCGTGGAGGAGTAGGTGAAATTTACGGCCCGGCAGCCCGGAATCAACGTCAACGTCTCACCCACCCATCCGCTCAAAGAGTTCGCCATACTGGCCGGCGGCCTGCTGGCCATCGTGGTCGGCGTTTATCTGGCCCTCGGCCTGGCGGTCGACCTGATTGTCCCCCGGCTCTCCATGGATCTGGAAAAAAAGCTGGCCGGTGCCTTTGTCGGGCGGCTCGTGGAAAATGAAGATGTCGCCGATACCACCCAATCCCTCCAGTCCCTGGTGGATCGTCTCCAGGATCGATGCGCCCCGCTGCCCTATAGCATCACTGTTCATGTCACCGAAGCCGATGCCGTCAATGCGGCAGCCCTGCCCGGTGGGCACATGGTGGTCTTTACCGGCCTGCTGGCGGAAATGACCTCGGAGAACGAGCTGGCCTTTGTCCTGGCGCACGAGCTGGGGCATTTTGCTAACAGGGACCACCTTCGGGGGCTGGGGCGGGCCCTGGTACTGATGACGGCATCCACGCTGTTGCTAGGCGCGGACAACAGCATCAACAGCATGATCGGGCAAGGCCTGGTGCTCACCGAATTGAGCTTTTCACGCAAGCAGGAAACCCAGGCCGATGAGTTTGCCCTGGAAACGCTTTTCTGCCACTACGGCCACGTGGCGGACGCCACATCCTTTTTCAGCAAAATTCCGGAAGATGGTGACCCTGGCCGCTTCGGCCACTATTTCGCTTCACACCCTGAAAACCGCCGCCGCATCGGCCATTTAGAAGATCTGGCCCAAAAGCGGGGTTACCCGACCGGACACCCACTTCCCCTGCCGGTCGATCTGGCCGCCGACAAGAATCCGCCCTGATAGTTTATTTTCCATCTCCAGCAATCCAGACAACACCTCTCTGCGCAGGCTCATGCCCGGATTGGCGGCAATGCTTCGGATGGCACGCTCGATCATGAAGCGGGTCTTCACTGATGCGGCCGTCTTCCATCAATTGCCCGCCAATTCGCCGCTTTCTCAAGACTTTCCAGCCCTTGGGGGTTCGATTTGGATTGTGGGTGGCGATCAAACATGATAACGCGTGCTGTCTATTCGTCAATTGATTATACTGGCATGCCAGCAATCGACTCACAAGGCGCCAAAATGACGGCCATTTTATTAATGTACATTCTGGTTGGAGCCGTGGCTGGCGTCCTGGCCGGCCTGTTGGGCATAGGTGGCGGAATCGTCATTGTGCCCATGCTGGTGTTCTGTTTTGTCAGGCAGGGCATCCCC
>NZ_JASJGN010000080.1:0-8894 GCF_033791525.1 Desulfosarcina sp. | reverse complement strand
CAGGCCCAATGGCTTTCCGAACCCGCTTCTCGTTGTCGGAAAACTGCAACAGGATCGTCAACCGGTCGTCTGGCGAAAACCGCTGTTTCAGATATCCCAGTGTAAAGGGAAGCTGATCGGCGGCCTTTCTGACCGTGCCCACCTTGGCGGCGCCGTCGGCAGTGGGGCTGATCACCGGCTTGATGCCGATAAGATCGCCGAAAAATCCCTTGGATTTGGAAATCCGCCCGCCGGCGGCCAGATATTTGAGCTGGTCCAGAAAAATCAGTTCACCGCAGCCATCTATGGCCTGTCGGGCAAATTCAGCCACCACCTTCAACGGTTTTCCCGACCGGGCAAACCGGGCGACCAGCTTGGCGATGAGGCCTAATCGGCCAGAGGCGGCGCCGGTATCCATCACGATGAAACGGTCTGCCATACCGCGTGTCTCGCACCACCGGCTGGCCGTGGCATTGTTGCCCGTGTATACCGAGCCCACGGTCAGGTAAAGCACATCGTCGTATCGGCCCAGGGCGCTCTGGTAGCTCTGATGCTGCTGGAACACCGAGGCCTGGGCAGTAGACACCCGCCGACCGGCAGACATGGCCCCGTAAAGCTGCTGCGCATCGAACAGCGTTTCGGGAACGCTGCGGTCGTCCACCACCAGTTGGCTGTCCAGCAGGGTGATGCCGAGCGTGTGGGCCTCCGCCCGGGTAATCGATCCGGCCGCGTCGGTCATCACGTGAACCGATTGGCCGTCAACCAAAGGAAACGGCCCGGGTGCACCGGCGTCCATGGGTTCTGCCTGCCAGTCGACAATATCGCCCAGGGTTTCGAGCCGCGACCGGGTTTCCTGTTGATTTTGGGTATGAAGGTGAAGCCTGAGGCGATCACCGTCCGCAACGGCCACCACGCTTTCCCCCAGCCCGGTGGTTCCGGATGTCAGGTGAACGGATCCCGGTGCACGGATGATCGTGTTCACACAATAGCCGGGAAATTGACCGCCTTCAATGTCGCCTGTCACATTGAGCAGACCGGCAAAGCGCTCGGTCACCGGAACCATATCCGCCGTTTCACTTTCCAGCCGACAGAAAAAGCCTTCGAAAAAGATGAACATGCCCAGGGCACCGGCATCCACCACACCGGCCCGTTTCAGCTGCGGCAGCAGCTCAACTGTCGAGCGGACCGCCTTGTCCAGATGGTCGACGATACCGTCGACATCGACCTTGAAAACGCGGTCCGGCCATTTCTGCGTGGCCTGGACCAGGGCGTCGAACATCGTCAGCATGGTGCCGGGCTTGGGATCGGCCACGGCATGCCAGGCGGCATCCCGGCCGGCTGCCACCGACGGATGCATTCCGCCGGATTCCGCTTCCGACAGGAACCTTGAAAAAAACGCGGCGGCGATATTGCCGGAATTTCCCGTGGCCGATCGGATCAGCGCATGAGAGAGCACGGATGGAACCCCATTGGCGCGACCAAGGGGGCCGAGGCTGATTTTCAGGTTGCGGCCCGTATCACCGTCGGCAACGGGAAAGACGTTGATCTCGTCCAGCAGGTCCGCCCAGGCCGCGACCCGCTCGCAGCCGGCCACCAGGGCCCGGGTGAAGGCCTGAAGGAAGGATCGATCCATGGTCAACACCCCAGCGCCCGGGTGATCTCCGGCGGGATTTCGAACTCCAGGGTCATGTCCGGCAGTTTCACGGCCACCTGTTCGCCCTTTCCCCGGGTGCAGATCTCGCCGGTGTCGGGACGGCGGATTTCAAAATCCATGGCGATCTTATAGCGGGCTTCGGTCGCTGTCGCCCGGCAGATGAAGGTGTCGTCAAACCGCAGCGGCAGGATGTGCTTGACGGAAGACCGGGTTATGGGAAACACCATCTGACGGGATTTAAGATAGCCGTATAGATCGACGCCCACCGATTCAAAGAGACCGAATCGGGCCACGTCAAAATATTTGAAGTAATTGCCGTGCCAGACCACCTGCATGGGATCCAGGTCGTGGAAAGGCACTTTCATCTGAATATCGTAGGAGGCCGCCATGTTTATTTCGCTTCACGGTTTCAGACCGAACGCCTGCCAGATTCCGGCAGCACATCCATTTTTTTTGCCATTGCTCTGCTTTTTATTGGAATTCCCGCTTCAAGGCAACGACCCACGTTAAGGCCTCTGCCAGAATTAATCAATGCCGGATGAAAGATGGGGGGGTCAATAAGGGTTACAAATACGGCTGAAGGGCCCGGTAAAAATGTTGCGCCATGACGGTGTACCCCTGGCTGTTGGGGTGGATGGGGTCGCTCATCAGGCTGCGTGTTCCCATGATGCCGTCGAATACATTGGGAATCAGCACCGACCCGGTTTCTTCGGCCAGTTCCCGATAGGCGCCACCAAAGCCCTTGCCGTAGAAAGGGATCTCGATGCCGCCGATGATGACCAGGGCGCCCTCGGCCTGAACGGATCGGATGATCGCCCGCAGGTTGTCGAAGGCGGTCTGCCTGGAAATACCGTTTTTCAGATCGTTGCCGCCCAGGGTAATCAGGACCACCCGTGGTTGTCTGTCGAGCACCCCATTCAGCCGTTTCAGGGCCCTTGTGGTGGTGTCGCCGGGAACACCGGCATTCATGACTGGCAGGCCGATCATGCGCGACAATTGGGCCGGATAATCCATCCCTTTGGATGCACCGGTCCCGTAGGTCAGGCTGTCGCCGAAGCAAACGATTGCCCCACCGGACGGCGTGCGGTTGACAATCGCAGCAGAGGGCGTGATGAAATGATAGATCGCCGCAATCGCGCTGAGTGCGATGATTCCAACAATGAGTTTTTTCATACTGCAGTCACTTTCGGATCGTCGTTTACCTCGAGTCCGCTCTTTTTAAATCAGCGGATGGTTGAAGGCAAGCCCATTGACACGGCTTGCCGCCAGTCCGCCGTTTTTATTATCCTCAACCTGCCATCCGAAGGATCGAAGCCTTGCCGCACACATGATTTTCGTCTATAATCCAGTTATCCCATTGATTATTGCAATTCTTCACGCCTGCATTGATTGCCGCGCCGATACCGGCAGCTGTTGAGCATGTTTTTTTCGCCTCGTTATACGTCTTTCTCTTGTTGTCATAGATGCGGATCTCTTCAGTTTCAACCCGTATAGCACTGCCGCAAACCGGCCCGCAATCTGAAGGTCCATATGGAATCGACCCTTTTTCGTCATTCATCTATCGTCTTCAAAGGAGGAGAAAAATGCCGATTTTCATGATGTTTGGAAAGTACACGACGCAGGCAATGCAGAACATCAGCCAGGACAGGACGGAAAAAGCCGTTGAGGTGATTAAAGCCAACGGCGGGAAGGTCATATCGATGTATGCGGTCATGGGCAAGCACGACCTGGTTTTTACGCTGGATTTTCCGGATGCGGACAACGCCTTTGCCACGTCGGTGGCCCTGAATACCTTGACCGGGATTTCATTTACCACGTCACCGGTTGTCGAGGTTGAAATGTTCGACAAACTGATCGCCAAGGTAAAAAACATGTGAGCGCCGGACCTGGCGGGCGGGCTCACGTGCGGCGGGCGCTTGCATTAATCCAGTTTCAGCTGATTTATAGAACCTATCTCAAAAATAAGGATCAGGGTTCAGGGCAAGGCATGCAACGGCGAAATAGCGCAGCATACAGGTAGTATGTGAGCATGTTGAGCCGTTTCATAACGCCGCCATGGGCACTTAGACTATTTTTGAGATAGGTTCTATTCATATTCGTAAATCTCGTATTGAGTCTGCTCTCCCAGCAGCTTGTCAATATCGGCCTGCAAGGCCGCGCGCTCCCTGCTTTCATGCCACTGCTTCCAGTAGAAATGGGATTGCCATTTCGATACCACCAGGATCTCACCCGGTTGATCGATCCGTTTCAGCGTTTCGCCGGACACATAACCGGGATTGCCCACGATGGCCGACCGCATCTGGTTGATCAGTGCCATCAACGCCTGTTGATTGTCCTCGGATACATGCCGCCGAATGTGGATTCTGATCATTGTTGCATCTCCTTGTCTATGGGCTCGGCCGTGAGCGGGAGGTCGCACCTGCATCGGTAAACGGGTGCCACACCGTCCCAAAGGGGGATATGACCCCGGAATCATAGTTAGTGCCCATCCACAAATGGCCAATTTGCCTGATATCTGCGTTATGCTCAAAATTTTATCCTCAGAATATCAACTACATGCCTCCGGTAAAATTTTTCGCATGCCTTGATCTCAACCCAATTTGCCTATTTCTGGATGGACACCAGTTAAACGGACAGAAACCGATGGTAGATACTGGAAAGCCTTTTGTTAAAAACAGCTGAAAGACGCCGGTAAACGGCAAGCCCGAAAGCAGGATTGTCGTTAAACACCCGATTCATTTTTCGGGTATCGATTTTGACTGCCTGAATATCTGCGGTTGCGATTGCAGTGGCGGTGTACCGGGCGTTCTCAACCAGACTTGACCAGCCGAAGATGTCACTCTCGTCAGTCAGGCGATAGACCGTTTTTTCCCCGCCAATCTTAAGGTCAACAGCGCCTTTGCCCAGAATGAAAAGGGCATCTGCCGAATCGCCTTCATTGAAAATCAGCGTTGCCTTGGAATAGATTTCTTCAGTGCAGGCCGTGTCGGCGATCTCTCCCATGACGTTCAAGTCCAGACCTGAAAAAAGATCCATCTCAGTCACACGGAATTCCCAACCTTTCGATTTTTCATTCATGATTCACACCCTCCCTGTTGTGCTTGTCCATGGCGATGTTTTGATGCGGAACGTCGAACCAACGGCTTTCCTGCCGGTAAAAAGTCCCCAATGGCGTCATTCCCACGAAGGCGGGGCACGTCGTGAAGCTTTATCAGCACTATCTATAACCATTTGAAACTTATGGATCTCCGCCTTCGCGGAGATGACAACAAAGAAGAATTTTTAACTTATTGCGAATTCATCAACGTGGGTTCGAGGCGTTTGTCGATTTCCGGTTCACTCATGTAGTCGGCTTAACTGGCGATAGGTTCATTGAAGTCAGATAGGGAATATGCGAGAGGGTCGTGATGACGAAACCGTGTCCGCGCCCGGTTGGAACGATCAGCATGTTGGATATAGGATAAGCGTAGTTCGACAACTTCCGGGCGTCAAGATTTTTATCGTGAGCGGTCCACGATGCCCGGAACGGTGTTACTTCTCCTGCCATTGCGGTTTACGCTTTTCCAGAAAGGCCGAGACGCCCTCTTTGGCGTCTTCGGTGGAGCACAACCGGGCGAAGGCCTCGTTCATGTAGGCAAACGCCTTGTCGTAACTCAGGTCGGCGGCGGCATAGAAGGCTGACTTGGCGTTCTGAACGGCTACGGGGCTCTTGGCGGCCAGTACAGCGGCCCAGCGCCGGGCTTCTATCTCCAGGTCGTCCGCCGGCACCACCTTGTTGATCAACCCCATGTCCAGGGCCGCCGGGGCCTTGAGCAACTCCCCATATAGAAGCATTTCCATGGCCCGCTTGCGGCCCACGGACCGGGTGACCGGGATCACGGGCCCCACGCAGTTGAGGCCCACATTGATGGCGGTCAGGCCCATGCGGGCGTTGTCGGCGGCAATCGCCAGATCGCAGGCAGCCACCAGGCCGGCGCCGTTGGCCGCGGCCACGCCGTGCACCTGGGCGACCACCGGCTTATTCATGCGGCTGATGGTCTCCAGGGGGGTCTCCATGCACTCGATCCACACCCGGTATTCGTTGGTGCTCTTGCCGAAAAAATCCCCCACATCGATGCCCGCACAAAAGGCCTTGCCGGCTCCTTTCAAAATAATCACCCTGACCGATGGATCACCGTCCAGCTCCAGCAGGGCGGCCGTGAGTTCGGATGCCAGGGTCAGCGTAAAGGTGTTGAGGCTGTCTGGACGGTTCAGGGTGATTTCACCGATGTGATTCTCCAGCATGTCGACAATAACAGTCTCGGCCATTTCAGTTCTCCTTTGGTGGTGATGGGTAAAAACCTTCATGCGTAACAACAGCGCTGTCCGATGGCCGCAGTTTGAAAACCGGCCGTGCACCGGGGGATTCTATTTTCAGAATTCCCCCTTATATACCAGAAAAGGGAGTTCGATGCCCCCCTTTTTTGAGACCCTGCACGGGTATTGGATTCTCAATCCAACACGCCCTTTCGGGGGCAGACTTGTCGAACCCGCCGTCCGGGAAATCTGCCATCCCGTCGACAACGGTCATCTCACCTTCATCGATCCTTCATCTAACTATGATTGATAAACGATCATGTAGACCGCGATGGCTGAGTGAGGATGATTTAGCAATTACATGAAGACTCACCAAACCCGTTTCGGTGATCGTGCGACGATAGTTATTTTTGCACTGCCCATGCATTCCAAAGCACCGCCATACCGGCCTTTACAATCATTGCCGTTGGTGATAGTGCATGCTTTTGCGAGGCAGAGGAAGATTTCACGAATAGCCGGCAACCAACGAAAAGAACTTAATCAGATGGAATTTACCCCCGTCATCGGCCTTGAAGTTCACGCCCAGCTGAAAACCCGGACTAAAATTTTCTGTGGCTGCTCCACCGCTTTCGGTGCCCCCCCGAACACCCACACCTGTCCGGTGTGCCTGGGAATGCCCGGGGTGTTGCCGGTGCTCAATAAGAAAGTGGTGGACTGCACCATCAAAATGGCCCTGGCAACCCACT
Source organism: Desulfosarcina sp. (assembly GCF_033791525.1). GTDB lineage: Bacteria > Desulfobacterota > Desulfobacteria > Desulfobacterales > Desulfosarcinaceae > Desulfosarcina. The sequence continues at coordinate 2,219 of NZ_JASJGN010000080.1, read as the reverse complement.
GCACCGTCCAGGCGGAAAGCCGGTTCGCACGCAAGAACTATTTTTACCCGGACTTGCCCAAGGGCTACCAGATCTCCCAATACGAACTGCCCATTGCCACCGACGGTTACCTGGACATCGAGATTGACGGGCGGTCCCTGCGTATCGGCATCACCCGCATTCACATGGAAGAGGATGCCGGAAAGCTCATCCACGATCCGGACCGCCCCGTCAGCCGGGTTGACCTGAACCGAACCGGCGTGCCGCTGATGGAAATCGTCAGCGAGCCGGACATCCGCAGCCCCGAAGCCGCCGGCGAGTACCTGCGCCAGCTCCGTTCCATCCTGCGATACCTGGATATCAGCGACGGCAACATGGAGGAAGGCAGCTTCCGCTGCGACGCCAACGTATCCATTATGCCCGAGGGGTCGACCGTCTTCGGAACCCGGGCCGAAGTGAAAAACCTCAACTCCTTCAAGCACGTGGAAAAGGCCATCTTTTATGAAATGGCCCGCCAGAAGGAGATCCTTCTCGATGGCGGCCAGGTGGTCCAGGAGACCCGCCTGTGGCAGCCGGACAAAGGCCAGACGGTGTCCATGCGCGGCAAGGAAGATGCCCATGATTACCGCTATTTCCCCGATCCGGACCTGCTGCCACTGGTGATCGACCCGGACTGGATCGAGCGCATGCGCGAGCAGATGCCCGAGCTTCCAGCCCAGCGCCAGGCCCGGTATATGGCAGATTACGGCCTGCCATCCGCCGATGCCCGGGTATTGACCGGCAGCCGCGAACTGGCCGACTATTTCGAAGCCTGTCTGACTGAATTCGATCAGCCCAAAACGGTGGCCAACTGGGTCATGGGCGACCTGCTGGGCCTGCTCAACGCCAAGGGCCTGGACATTGCAGACTCGCCGGTCTCGCCAAAAAACCTGACCGGGCTGCTGAAGCTGCTGGATGCCGATGTGATCAGCGGGAAAATCGCCAAAACAGTCTTCGAGGTCATGGCCGAAACCGGGCGGCCGGCCAAAACCATTGTCGAGGAAAAGGGACTGGTGCAGGTGTCCGACACATCGGCCATCGACCCCATCGTCGATGCCGTCATCGCCAACCATAGCGATGAAGTCGAACGCTATCGCGGCGGCCAGAAAAAGCTGATCAGCTTTTTTGTCGGCCAGGTGATGAAGGCAACCAAGGGCAAGGCCAATCCGAAGATCGTGAATGAGCTTTTACAGAAGAAATTAGGGTAAAAGAGACTGGATCCCCGCCTTCGCGGGGATGACCCAACAAAAAATGACCGACAAACAATACTATGTGTACATTCTTGCCAGCAAACGCAACGGGACACTTTATACAGGTATCACTTCTGATCTCATCAAACGCACCTGGCAGCATAAAAATGGACTTGTCGATGGCTTTTCCAAACGATACGGCATAAAGATTTTTAGTCTATTTCGAAGCACACAACAATGTCGAAGAAGCCATCCTGAGGGAAAAGCGCATCAAAAAATGGAACCGCGAATGGAAGATCAAACTGATTGAAAAAAACAATCCAAGCTGGAATGATATTTACCACGGTCTGATCTAAATTCTGGAATCCCGCTTACTCGGGGATGACAACAAAGAAGAATTTTCAACTTTTTACGGAACAATCAACTTTTCTCTAAATTCACAATCCATGTCATTCCCGCGCAGGCGGGAATCCAGAGAAAGCCATACACACAGGAGACCCCCATTGAAGAACGATTCTCGCAACTTGATCCGCAACACCCTATTGACACTATTCTTCCTGACCCTGCTTTTCAATGCCGTTACGGTTTTCGCCGCCCCCGCCCGGGTGGCCATTCTTCCCTTTGACGTCAACGCGAAAAATGACATGACCTTTCTTCAAGAGGGCATCCTGGACATGCTCGGTTCCCGCCTGGCCTGGCATGACAAGGTCGAGGTGATCAATGAAAAAGAAACCAAGGCGGCCCTGGCATCGGTCGAGGGTTTCGAAGGCCAGAGCCGCGCACTGCTGGTGGGCGGCAAACTGCAGGCCGACTATGTGCTATTCGGCAGCCTGACGGTATTTGGCGAAAGCGTCAGCATCGACGCCAAAATGGTGGACGTTAACGGCCAGCAGGCGCCGCTGCCTTTCTTCGCCCAGACCCAAGGTATGGGCGAGGTGATTCCCCAGATCAACCAGTTCGCCACCAACATCAACGCCACGGTATTCGGCCGCGGTGTTGCCCAGCGCCCGG
>NZ_JASJGN010000079.1:0-16156 GCF_033791525.1 Desulfosarcina sp. | reverse complement strand
GGTTGAGTATGAAACGTATTCTTTTGACACTGGTGATGGTCGGGATGATGGCCAACATAGTCTATGCGGTCGAACCAATAGGCGAAGACGTGAAGTCTTTGGTGATCAATAGCATCAAGGGATATGATCGGATCATAGATGCGTCGATCTATCAAAGGGGAAAGAAAGTCATGATAATCCTTATAGCTGATTACGGGACATCTGAACAATACGCGCGACGGATGGGTGGAAACTTGGTTAGGATGTTAAAAAGCTCTAGCCTCGACACCTCACCCAACAATCGAATCGGTCCGGGTATCTATGAGTATCATGTTAAGGTCACGATGCCGAGTCAAACAATGCTTGCTGAAGGCGTCAAGCTTGATATCGGTCATAACCTGAAGTGGTTATAACGACTTACTCAACTTTCGGGGTTAGCTGACAGAAGCTAATAAATTGGGGTAAGACTATGAATTGATTTAAGAAAAAGGTTGAAGAGCCCAGTCTTTTGATTTATAGTGAATTTGCGAATAAACACAATAATATCAAAAGGAAAGGGCTCAAATGATTCATAGCAGCATTGACCCCCAAACACAAGCCGGCATCTGTATTCTTGGTAAAATCGACGACTTTTTCAACCGATTTAAGATTACTTCCACTTTGCATAGGTGCGGTATCCGAAAACGTCGCGGGCACAGTGTGCGTTCTTTGATAATGACCATTTTTACATTGCCTTTTGTTGGGAAGAACTTCTTTAGAGGCATTGTGATCAACAGCGAACTGGCGTTCGGTAAAGATGCTGCCTACGAACTCCTCAAAGGGTGTAAGTCAAACTGGCGACATCTCTTGCTGCTTTTAGGTGCCCGGCTTTATGGCTTCTTCAACCGGTTGACCGATGAAAAACGCGATTCGGTGCTGATTGTTGATGACAGCCCGTACGATCGATCTCGGTCCAAGATGGTGGAACTTTTGTCCCGGGTTTGGGACCACAGCAACGGGCGTTTCCTCAAAGGGTTTCGCATGCTCACGGTCTGCTGGTCCGACGGTATCAGTTGCCTGCCGATGGACTTTGCCCTGTTATCGTCGGCTGATGCCAAAAAGCGACTTTGTGAAAGCTATAAATCCATGGACAAGCGCTGCTGTGCCTGGCAGCGGCGCAAAGAGGCGACCGTCAAAGCCACCGAACACCTGGAAACCATGGTCAAACGAATCCTGTCTGCCGGTGTCCGGGCGAATTACCTGCTCATGGATAGTTGGTTTACCATGCCGGTCACGGTCACCGCGTTGTGTGACCATATAGATGCCATCGGCATGGTGAAGAAGACGCCGAAAATCCATTATGGCTACGACGGGCATCAAATGGACCTGATGGCCATTTACCGGAAATTGAAAAAGCGCCGTGGCCGCGCCAAAATCAAAGCCAGCACCATCGTAACGCTGAAAGATGGACCCAAAGTTAAACTGGTCTTCGTTCGGGACAGGCGCAAGAAAGACTGGTTGGCGTTATTGTCCACGGACATCGAACTGGCGAACGAAGAAATCATACGTATTTACGGGAAGCGCTGGGATATTGAAGTGTTCTTCAAAATGGCCAAGCAGCATTTAAAACTTGCCAAAGAAATCCAATGTCGGGACTTCGATGCATTGATTGCCCATACCAGCATTGTGTTCATGCGGTATATGTTTCTTGCCTACCAATGCCGGATTGAGACGGATCATCGGACCTTTGGAGATCTGTTTTATGCCTGCTGCGATGAGATGGCAGATATTTCCTTTATCGAAGCCCTCTACCGGATATTAACCCTCGCCGGTGAACGGTTGAGAGAAATCGGCAGTTATTGTGAGAAAACGGCATCAGCCATATTTGATGCCATCATTGAAAACGCACTGCAATATGTCGGCTTGTCAAAGAGCGACGGGGTGACGGTTTTGGCGTAACCCCGAAAGTTGAGGACTTATCCTTACTTGTTAGATAGCCACTTAACTTAGTCGAGCAAACAAAGGATAGCGAACAAGGCGGTTCACCGGACGCCCTGACGGGCGCCGGTCACCGTTGGCGCAAGCTCTGGCGATAACTCCAACTCATCAATGGTGTTGAGGGCTTCTGAAAAGTCGTGATACCATACTGTCAAACGAAATCCTGACTCCCATTCCATTTTGTCAATTTAAGTATAGGTCAGAACACCTTATATCATTTTCGTTAATTTGCTCCAGTAAGCGATAATGCTTCCGGTCCATCGATACCCTCTCGACCGTGTTGATCACATTCACGGCGAAGCCTACCGCTTTTTCGCAGACGTCTAAATTCTTAGATACGAATTGTATTTGTCCTTTTCTTTCACCTTTGAGATTAGAACCTTCAGCCATTCTGCTTTGAGCTTTCTCGCTTATCAGCTCACCAGCTCATTTCTTCCCCGCCAGCGACTTGACCCCCATAGTGTTGATCAGCTGGTTGATATCGGTGGTTTTCAGGTTCATCCCGCCTTCGGAGACAGGCAGGAGCATGATCTTTTTATTCTGCAGGGCCTCGGCGATGCGCAGTTTTACCAGCGCTTCACCGCCGGAGCCGGCCAGGGCGTTGTTCATCTCCTGGATGCCCTTGGCCTCGGCAATGCCCTCGGCCATAATGGCTTCAGCGAGCAGCTTCTGCTTCTCGTAGTACACGTCGGCTTCGATCTTGGCCTTGCGGAAGACCCCGTCAGCATCCGCGACCAGCTTATTGACTTCGCCCTTGGCTTCCTCCAGCTTGCGTTTGTATTCCTCCAGGGCGGCGTGCTGGGCGGACTTGTTCTTCTGCACCTGCTGGTCGGCCACCTTCTTGTCCTCGATGGCCTTCTGGTACTCCTTGTTGAAGCGGTAGTCTTTGGTGAGAACTTTTTCCACCACAATGCCTAACGGGCCAAGCATGTCCTGGAGCACATCTTTGGCACGCTGAGCCTGTTTTTCCCGGCTGTCGGCCACGTAGAACTCTTCGGTGGTCAGCTCCCCGAAGATGTCCCGGGGCTTGCTGCGTGCGATGGTACGTACGATCTTGTCCCGCAGGGTAATGTCGTTGTCGGCCACGGTCTGCAGGATGAAGGGGGCCTTTTCCGCATCAATGCGGTAGGCGATGATCACGTCCAGGCTGATGTCGTTGCCATCGATGGTCTTAAAAAGCAGATCGTCGCGGCTGCGGCGGTCCCCCCGGGCCTGCTCAAAGACCATCTCCAGGTTCTGCAGCTTGGTGTCGAAGGTGTGCCAGTCGTTGATAAAAGGCAGGAAAATATAGGTGGAACCCGGCGCGTAGGCCTTGTCTTCCACGCCTTTGCCGGATAGAGAGAATTTGCGGGTACGCACGCCCACTTCGGTTTCACCGGTGGTGTTGAAGACACATCCGGTGGTGGTGAACATCCAACAGACAGCCAGGATTATCCAGATGATTCGCTTCATTGGCCACCTCCTTTACGCACGTCGAAGAGCTTGAGGGCGTTGTCCAGATCCAGCGGGTTGACGCCGGCAACCCCGTCGCTGGGCAGTATGATAAGGTCCAGTCCCTTGTATACATCGGCCATTTTCAACCCCACCATTCGCTCGGCACCCATTCCCTTAAGGGCGTCGTTTTTCAGGCGCACTTTTTCCGCCTCGGCCAGCTTGACCAGCAGGTTCGCTTCGGCATTTTTAGACCTCACATACAGGTCCTTCTCGGCGATCTTACGGGTAACGTAGGCCCTCCCCTGCTCCATCTCCACATCCACGACGACGCGCCCCTCCTGAACGATCTTCTTCAGCTGGGCCTCCTCGGTGGCGGCCCGTGCCGCTGCTCGGTTGGTGAAGACCAGCTGGTCCTGGAGCTTCTTCTCCTCGATATTTTTCTGGATCTCCGGGCTGTAGCGAAAATAACGCACCAGCACGTGCTCCACCCGGATGCCCTTGCTGTTCAACTCCGCGTTGAGCAGATCCCGGGCTTCCCGGGCTTTCTTCACCCGCATGAAGCTGTTGTAAAAATCCTCGGTGGTCAGTTTGCCCAGGGTCTCTTTCAGGGCCGGCTCCGCTTTGGGGATAATGCCGTTGTCTTCGAACAGGCTGCCGGGCCCGATCTTGGTAAAAACCAGGTAGGGGTCTTGGATGCGATAGAGGATTGAAACATCCACGTCAACGAAAAACCCGTCGGAGGTCTGGATGTGGGCCACGCGGTCTTTACGGGCCGAATCGGCGGCCGTGCGCGGAAAGTCGGTCAGTTCCAGCACCTGCACGTCCCGCGGCAGGCGGTACATCTGCTGCATGCCGGGAATCACCAGGTTGAGGCCGGCGGTGTGCACCTGTTTCTGGACACCGCGGTTCATTCCCAGTCGCACCACCTTGATGCCGAACTCGTTGGGTTCCACGTATACGAACAGCAGGTTGTAGGCCAACACCACGACGGCAGCGGCGATGACCAGATACTTGAATTTGCCGCCGCCGGGCAACCGGATCTTCGGAATGGAAAACCTCTTTTTCTTGACCATGTTAAACAGTTCCGCCCCTTGCGAGGTCTGTTCGGCCATAACGATCCTCCTTTATATTGCCATTTGATACTAAACAGTCGGTTTGGCCGGTTATGCCGGCGTACGCTGCATGGGTTCAATGCTGCTTTGCGGATAAGATGGGTTAAAAAACCCGACCAGCCACAATAGCACCCCGAACAGAATCGGTATCGCAATCAGCGCAGCGATCATCCCGATGTCAATAACGGTGAGCAGCACGTAGGTCAGGTACAGGGCCGCCATGGCAGTGGCGCAGTTTTCATCGTTGGGTTCGGGGGACCGGGCGATACGGTTCTCCAAATAGATGGGGATGCCGTATCGGCCGAGGTAGCCGGCAATGGCCAGCAGGGAGAAGAACCATGCGAAGATACCCAGGCCGGCAGGACCGTAATGTCGATCCACCATGACCATGGCAATCAGGCCGCTCCCGATGCCGGCCAACCGGTCCATCACCGGCAGGGCGGTTGTTAGATAAAAGGGATCCGCTTCACCTGTTTTTCGGGAAAGGGTTTCATCCAGCCAAGCAAAAACCCGCTCACGCCACCGGGTCCCCCGAGAGCTCAGTGCCGGCAGGGTAAAGCGGTGGATAGGAACGCCGTCTGAGGTTTCAGGCGGGGGTTCAGAAGCCTCGTCGGCATCACCATCCCGGGACGGACTGCCTTCCCGGGGAGGGTTATGGTTTGTGGAATCAGACATCGGAGAACTGCTTATCCAGCATGATGTTGAGAATGGTCCGATCGGTCTCGATCATTCCCTGGGTGGTCAGGGTGCCGATATTCTTCATCGTGTCTTCAGACGACCGGCCGATGATGCCGTCGGTAGCGCTGACGTTGACCCCCTGAAGCGCGAACAGTGACGCCTGTACAGCCGTTCCGGCAGCGGTGGCCAGTTTCAGGGCGCATCCGCCCTTGGCCCCGTCGCAGATCACCCCGGCCAGATCTTCGGCAAGGTTCTTGATGGCCCCTGCAATGTGCAGCTTCGTGCCACCCATCAAATAGGTGACGCCGGCCGTGGCCCCGGCGCCGGCGGCTACCGAGCAGCCGCAGATGGCGGACAGGCGCCCGGTGTAGGCTTTCACATAGGCGGTAATAATATGACTCAGTCCGATAGCCTCCAGGGTGGTGCGATGATCGACAGTAATGAATTTTTCGACGGCGACAATGGGCAGGATGGCCGTCAGGCCGTGGTTGCCCGACCCGGCGCTGCTCATGGCAGGCAGTTTGACGCCGGACATGCGGGCATCGGCGGCCGAGGATGCCAGAATTCGTGCCGCGGTGATCATATCCCGCTTCATCAGCCCCTGGCGCACCAGACGCTCCATGGTGCGGCCCACTCCCAGCCCTGGGCCGTGCTTGAGACCATAGTCGGCCAGCCGCATGTTGACCTGGACACCGGATTCCAAGAACTTCAGATCATCGTCATCCAAGTCGTCCAGCAGTTCGAGAAGCTGATCCAGGGACAGGCCCTTGAGCCATTCTTCCAGGTCGGCCAACCGGCGCTTGCCGTCACTGGATCCGGCTTTGGGAAGCAGCACATGGTCAATTATGGCACTGCCGTCCAGTGCCAGGGAAACGACGTTGTCATGCAGACCGGTAATGACGGATTCAGCATTGTGCCCGTTGCCTTTGACGATGGTCTTGATGAAAAGGCCCACCTGGTCCCGGAGCAAATTGACCTTCACCCGGCCAGCCTTCACGATCTTTTGGGCGGCCGAGATAGCCGGACTGTCCACCGAATCCAGCACTTCCAGTTTCAGGGCTGCATCGCCGCCAAAGGCGCCAACCGCCGAGGCCATGTCCAGCCCGCTGAGCCCGCCGGTGCCGGGAATGGACACGGCCAGGCCATTTTTATAGATATTCGGGTCCACCCAGATTTCGATTTCGTCGATCTGCTTTTCCGGCAGCAGCGACACAGCCGCAGCCGCACCTAAGGCGATAGCCACCGGTTCGGTGCAGCCCAATGCAGGCGCCACCTGAATTTTTAAAATATCCTTGACGGTATAGGTCATTTTGGTCCCCTGTCTGCGATAGGCATCAATGATCGACTTGATGGGTTTAACGCCATCATATGGTTTTTTACCTGTTTATTCAACTGCCACGCCAGGATGCGCCCCTGGTGTGGCAGTTGAATAAAAAGGGCCTATGGTGATTCCCACAGGCCCTTACTTTCTCAGTGCAGGTGACGGGTTCAAACTATGACGGATTCGTAAAAAGCCCAATATCTGCGTTGCGCTTCATTTCTCGTCACTGCGGTGTACCATAAGTACGTTGCCTTCGGCACCCGCGATAGCGGTATTCTCAAAATTCGCAAGCCTTGATCTCGGGCTTATTACGAATCCGTCTAAAATGGGACTTTTTACGATTTCATCAAACTATAAACCAATAACCGACGCTAAGTTCTTCGTCTTATCTAAATTCATCGCATCTTCAAGGTTGGCATGGGTGAGGTTCGCCCCATCCATATCTGCATTCCTGAAGTTTGCTCTTTTAAGAATGGCATTTTTGAAATTAGCGGTTTTCAGTTGAGTATTGGTAAAGTTTGAATCCACCAGGTTCAGATTAGACAGATCCGATCCGGACAAATTGCAATTGGTGAAATCAGCACCGTAGAGCGTGACCTTTTTAAGGTTTAATTGTGACAATTGCGCGCCGTTCAGATTCGCATTGTTCATATCAACACCCGTCAACACCGCCGCCCTCAAGTCAATACCGCGCAGATCACAATCAAATATGGCTACCTTGTTGATTGATGCGCCATTAAGGTTTGCATTTCTCAATATGGCCTTCGAAATTCTTGCCCCATGGATTTTTGCATTGGACATATCTGCACCGGTCAGATTGGTTTTTACAAGGATGGTGTAATCGAGATTTGCATCTTTCAGCACCGCTCCAGTCAAATCAGAATAGGATAAATTGGTCTGGAAAAAATTGCACCCGGTCAGATTGGCGTCGATCATCGAAAAATCACTCAAATACATGTTGCTGAAATCAACGCCACTTAAATCAACATTGCTGAAATCGACTCCTGTTAAATCAACATCCTTGAATGAAACATTTGACATGTTCGAATACTCAATGGCTGCATTTTTCAGGTTCACATTTTTAAATACAGCATTTGAAAAATTGCAGTGAACCATGAAAGCGTCTTCAAATGAAACACCGTCTATTTTTTTCCCGGACAGATCTAGGCCACTTAAATTTTTTCTGTCAAAATTCTTTGTAGTTCTAAGGATTCTCTCGACGGATTTACGATCTAATGGGTCATTGCTGATCCTTGGGTTCAGTTGAAAATGTTTTTTATACTGTACCGCCCATGTAAATTTTTCTATAATCAATTCCAGAGAATCGACCGCATCCTCTCCCTTTTTATCCCTGACTGATGCAATGATGGTATGTCGGCCTTCCGACAATTGGGAGTACTTAAATTTCGACTCGGCGCCTATTTGACCATCCAGATTGGAAGTCCAGACGACCGGGCCGTCAACCATCTCTTCGTTATCAATAAATGCTTTGAAATAGACCGCTTCTCCGTGTAACGCAGATGCCTCATTTGACGGGCTCGAAATGATCAGGCTGACGGGGATGTCGTTGACGGCCGTAGATATTGCTGCAGGTTTTTGGCCTTCCACACAGCCCCATAAAAAAACGAACACTGACAAAACACTGAAAAGCGCTCGCCACTTTCGATTGAAAAAAACAGATTTCATATTTCAGCCCTTCCTGAATGGAGCGTTTATCGAGCCAGCTGCAGTTTGCGTATTGTATCGTGCTGGCAATCACAACATCAGCACCCGATTCCAGTCCAAGGCAGATAGCTTCCTTAGGAATCGAAGCGCGCGTGTGGTTCGAATCGTTGTCTTCGCCTCAAGAGAGCACATTGCGTGCCGGTGGTTAAGTATTTATTATTTTTCAATTATTTCTTATACTTGAATTTTTCAGCCGATTACCCACTGGTTCTTTTGACGATTATTGTCTGGTTATTTGACGCAGATGGGTCATACAGAAGCCCAAGCTGAGCGTTTCGATTTTTTACACATACCCTAATTGGGTTTTTATGCTTTGCTTTTGCGGTTTACCGATCTTAAAAAGTTGAAACGCTCAACTTGGGAGAAGGTTTCATGCGGGACAAAGACGCCATCGGGGCTAACGCTCTGAGAATTGAACTGCGCCCGGAGGCGTTGCACCCCGGCCTGCATCGTCGATCCCGGCCGTCACGGCAATTCCGGGGTATCGGGAGGGTGTATTTTCAAGGGTTGTCAAATCAGGTTTCCTGTCGCAGTATATCAGATCATACCAGGCTGAGGAAATTATTCATCCCTAGCACAAAGATCTCAAATCCAACAATAAAGGAGCCAGCATGCTCAAATACGTAAAATGGTTGATGGCGGCGATAATGATCACGGCTGTCGCCAACGGATGCGGGTACAACACCCTGCAGCAGATGGAAGAACAGGTGTTCAGGGGCTGGGCCGATGTGGAAAGCAATTTACAGCGCCGGGCTGATCTGATCCCCAACCTGGTAGCCACCGTCAAAGGCTATGCCTCCCATGAAAAAGAAACCCTTCAGGCGGTTATTGAGGCGCGGGCCAAAGCCACCAGTGTCCAGCTTTCCACCAAGGATTTGGGCAATGCCCAGGCCATGCAGCAAATGCTGGATGCCCAGGGGGGGCTTTCGTCAGCCCTCTCGCGCTTGATGGTGGTGGTGGAACGCTACCCGGATTTGAAAGCCAACCAGAATTTTCTGGACTTGCAGAACCAGCTCGAAGGCACGGAAAATCGAATCAATGTGGCCCGCCAGCGCTACAACCAGACCGTCGAAGCATTTAACGCCAAGATTCGCAGCATGCCCTACAGCCTCACCAACAGCCTGATACTGCATCTGGATCGAAAAGAATACTTCAAGGCGGAAGCCGGTGCCACGCAAGTGCCCACAATCAAATTTGATTAGAACATATCTCAAAAAAAAGGATCAGGGCAAAGCATGCAGCGGCGAAAAAGCGTAGCATACAGGTAGTATGTGAGTATTTTGAGCCGTTGTATAACGCCGCCATGGGCACTTAGACTATTTTTGAGATATTTTATAGCAGGGTGTTAGACCACATACCATGATAACAAAAATCCATTTGCACAGCTTCGGGTCAATCCTTGTCTTTTTCCTGCTGGTATTTTCAGGCGCCGTCAATGCGACAGCGCTGGAGGTGCCCCGGCTTAAAGGCCACGTCAACGATTATGCCGCCATGCTCAGCACCGCCAGTGAACGGCAGTTGGAAGCGGTTTTGACCGACTTTGAGCAGAGTGAATCCACCCAGATCGTGGTGCTGACCATCCCGTCGCTTCAAGGCGATTCCCTTGAAGACTTCTCGATCCGCGTGGCCGAAGCCTGGAAAATCGGTCAAAAGAAATTGGATAACGGCGCCATTCTGCTGATTGTTAAAAGCGAGCGTAAAATCCGCATCGATGTCGGATACGGACTGGAAGGGCGCCTGACCGATTTGCTGGCCGGTCGTATCATCCGCAACGTGATTGCGCCCCAATTCAAATCAGGACAGTTTGATCAGGGAATCACCGAGGGCGTGGCCGCCATGATTGATGCGGTGCGGGGAGAATTCTCGGTGACCGACGCCCCCCGGCAGCCTCGAAAGCCGCAGACCGGGGTTCCCATTGTCGCCTTGTTTGCCTTGTTTTTCCTGATCAACGCCCTCGGCCGGGCCAGCCGGGTGACGGGGGCAGCCGCCGGCGCGGTTCTGTTTCCCATTGCTGGAGCGCTTTTCTTCGGTCTGGGTCCGCTTTTGCTGTTGGGACTTATCCCGCTGGGCCTGGTGGCCGGTCTGCTGATCAGCCTGATCGGTGGGCCGCTGGCCGCTGGCCGCACCCCCTCCGGTCATCGCGGCGGATATTGGGGCGGTGGTTCAGGTGGTGGGGGGTTTTCGTCCGGGGGCTTTGGCGGTTTCTCCGGCGGCGGCGGCGGTTTCGGTGGGGGCGGCGCATCGGGTGGATGGTAGCGGCGCCAGGGCAAAACCGGCTGGAAACGGCCGGGATGACCACGGTCACACAAGCGAAAAAAAAGGTTTAGGGATGAACAACCTGGCTGAAAGGTTTTTATCGGAGACGGATAAAAAGCGGATTGAATCCGCTGTGGCTGCCACAGAAAAAAGGACCACCGGAGAGATCGTCTGCATGATCGTGTCGTCCAGCTACCACTATCCAATGGCCGACGTTTTGGGCGCGACGGCATTCGCCCTGCCGCTGGCCCTGCTGGCCACGCATTTTCTGGGAGGATGGCTATGGATCGGTACCCAGAACATGTGGCTGTTCCTCGGGCTTTTCGCTCTTTTCTTTATCCTGCTGCGCTGGGTCCTCAGGCGCTGCCCGCCCCTCAAGCACCTGTTCATCTCCCGACGGGAAATCGATGAGGAAGTGGAGGAAGCCGCCGTGACCGGATTTTTCAGAAAGGGGCTCTACCGGACACGCGACGCCAACGGCGTCTTACTGTTTATCTCCGTTTTTGAGCATAAAGTGTGGCTGCTGGCCGATAAGGGCATCCACGAAAAAGTCCCCTCCGAAGAATGGAACCAGCTGGTGGGCCGCGTCACCCGGGGTATCCGCAACGGGCAAGGCGCCGACGCCATCTGCAAGGCCATTCAAGAGATTGGCGATCTCCTCAATGCCCATTTTCCATTCAAGCCCGGCGATACCGATGAACTCAGCAACCTGATCATAGAGGGAGAGCGAGATAGCTGAATCGCTGAGACGTTGCTGAGCTGGTGAGGCAAAAGACAAGGGGTAAAGCTGAAAGGTGAAAGCCGATTAGCGGGCAAGCGAAAAACCGGACGCTGAAGGCGCGAAGCTTAAAGAAATTGGATGCAGGCGCCGTGAATAAACCGTGTCGAACCCGTGTTGTTAATTGACTTCGGACCTGAATTGATTGAATACCGAAAACAATCGTCTACCCACACTAAACCTTTTTATTAGGGGTCGTTTATTTTCTTTGTAAAACTGCGGGAACAACTCTTGACAGCAATCCGGGCAAAGGCCGTCTTCTTTCTCCCAGGTCGAAGGATTGTCGTGATATGACCAGACGCCACGACCCCGATCTTCTTTCTTGCAGATGACGCATACCAGCTCGACGTTGTCCATGGTGAACTCCATCATTAAGGTGAGAAGTAAGCCATTTTTTTCTACCTGCTCGAGAATTTTCTTTCAGTTCATTTTTTTTCTATTGAAGTCGGCTAATTAACGAATCCAAAGGGTCTCAACCGCTGGTAAAGAATTATGCAGATTCTGTACCGGCATCCCTCTTTATTCGTATTATATTAATTACGGGTAGTTATAAATTGTATCGATGAGATCAGGCGTCATCCTATTACATTTTTTCCACGATATAACTGGCAAGATTTTCACAAGATAATAGCCGGAAGCGTTTCATACCGATTGTACTTTTTAACAATTGACATATTTACCCAAGTTGAGCGATTGTCGAGCTTGCCGCAGAACCAAGGAAGCTGGTATTCCGCTATAGTGGACTATGCGGGATGTCAGCTGACGCCGGTTATGCGGTGAGATCGGCAATCCCAACGGGTTTCAAAATTTTAAGATCGGTGAACCGCAAAAGCGTAGAATACAAACCAGTTATGGTATCTGTAAAAAATTGAAACGCTCAGTTTGGGATTTACTATCTCAAGTCACCATGAAGGCAGACACCATTGTCTATTGACACAACTGATCGGAATAAGATTTTGGATAATGACGGATAAAGATCGAAAAAAATGGGACTCAAGATATCTGAAGCGTCTGGGAGGAACAGATCCGTCCCCCATACTTAAGAAGCATTGGGGTCTTGCATCCTGTGGGAATGCATTGGATATCGCCTGCGGCAACGGGAGAAACAGTATTTTCCTGGCAGCAAAGGGATTCGCAGTTGATGCGGTGGACATTTCAACGGTGGCAACGAATCATCTTGCAGGCAGAAATCCCCATATCAATGTCATTTGCGCAGATTTGGATACCTGGGATATTCCGCAGAATCGCTACGAACTTATCATCAACGTTCGGTTTTTAGACAGACGCCTTTTTCCCTTGATTCAGAATGGACTTAAATCTGGCGGCGTTTTGATCGTTGAATCCTTTATGGGTGGGGAAATGGATAACTATTGCCTGAATCAGAATGAACTGCTTCGGGCTTTTCTGTCCTTCCGAATCATCTATTATGAAGAAAAAAAGACAGGCCTTTCTGAAAAATTTGATCACACCGCCTCTCTTGTTGCGATCAAAACTGGGGAATCCTCACCGTAAGGATACTATCGGTTTCCAGTCCGCTTGCACTAACCTCGCCGCACCGATGCTCGGCATCTCTGCTTCGTTCCGATCCCGATGGCGGGATCTCCGCTTCGCTTCGACAAGCGACGAGGAAAATGCTCGCTATCGCGGTTCACGGATGGTGAATTCCAGGACACGAAGGATATAGCCCCTTTTAATTCATTATTTCTAATACCCAAACTGATCGATTCACCTTTCTCGAAGAAGATCGATTGGTAACAATCACGGTTGGGTACCATCGATTGTTGTATTCAAAAGGTGAAACCCATTGGGTTTGCCGATCTCACCACATCTTCGGCGTTAGCTATCGCCGCGCATAGTCCACTATAGCGCGACGATAGCTGCCTTGAATCTGCGGTAAGCTCGACAATCGCTCAGCTTGGGTAATAGTAACAATTATTTTCACATGTAATTAGGCTACGTTGGGGTCTCGAAGCTCTGCCATATCAGGGTTGTCTGCAACTTAAGCTACATGAAACCGGACATGATAGGGAATCGTGTGAATCGTACGTTCCGCCAATCGTCGAAAATTACTGTACTCAACCAACCACATACAAAAGTGGAAAAGCCAGCGATAATAAAATTCCGGCATGACATACACCGATCGCAGTTCATATAATCCCAGGTCAGCCCAGTAATACAGAAGCAGGCGATTGTAGCGATAAGCGATATGTCTGATCAGCAACAGTGTGGCTTTCTTCAAGCGTTTCATTATTCACACCCCTTCACGTCGACCACCAGGACTCAACTCAGGCTCTTTTCGGGATTTTCACACTTGAAATTGGCCTCACAAGTTTCAGGTCAATGTGTGACTGTTACCCTTGGCTGGTTATTGAAAAAGCATATTCTGTGCCGACTGTTCGTATATATAAGTTTCATAATTTTTTCAGAGCATTGTATGCCATTGGCAGGAGTAAAGGTGTGCCTGTTTGACAAATTTTGTCAGCATGACTGCCGACGTTTGTAAAAAGGAACGCCCTTCGCGGTATATTCAATACGCCTTCGATATCGGTATCAGCGGTCGACTCGGAGAGGATAAAGAAATGAGCAATGACCTCATGCACCGGATCTTGGTGCTTCTGCTTCGCTCCGAGCCCGATGGCGGGATCTCCGCTTCGCTTCGACAAGCGACGGGGTCGCTGTCGCGGTTCAAGTTAATCTGTCGCGACCGAATTATCTCAAGATCACGGGAACTGGCACAATTTTGGCAGTGAAAATCATTAAGGATGTTGGCCATATGCTTTTCGCCCGGACCCAGAAAGCGGTCACTATAAGTGAAGAGAGGTCCTGTGACCGGGTTTCCTGGTATAGCCGACAAGATGACAAAGCGGAAATGCGATGCGTAAACATTGTTAAATACTACGTAACACACTGACAGCAAACGCTTTATCTGGATAAGGGGCAAATTTTAACTGAGTGTAAAGTGGGATCTCCAGCAAAAGAGTGGCGGGTTGGGATTGAATCAGACCCAACCGAATATTTCAGGGCAAAAAAAAGAAAAACCCATTTTTCGCCATATAATCAGCCAATCGGAATTGATCGAAATTGAACCTTAAAAGTAAAATAAAGCATACAGAATTTAAAGAGAATCAAGGCAAGCTCACAGCGATGCTCCAATCCATCGGTGACCACATCAGCATTATGGATACCGATCTGAATATCGTTTGGGCCAATCATGTCGCCAAAAAACGCTTCGGTAATGATATCATCCGTAAAAAATGTTATGATGCCTATCATCAACGATCCGAACCCTGCAAACCCTCTCCTTGTCTCACCCAAAAAGCCTTCGAAGACGGAAATATTCATGAGCATGATACTGAAGTCACTGATAAAAATGGAAATACGATTTATTTCCATTGTACCGCCAATGTTGCATTGAGGGATGCCAATGGGAAACCAATCAGGGTAATTGAGATTTCCAGGGATATTACAGCGCTCAAGAAGGCAGCGGAGGAGAAGGATCGGCTGATTGATCAGCTACGGAACGCCGCTGAAAAGATAAAAACGCTAAACCGCCTTTTGCCGATATGTGCTTCATGCAAGAAAATTCGTGACGACCAGGGATACTGGCAACAAGTAGAAGAATATATCCGTGCCCATTCTGACATCCGATTCAGCCATGGCATCTGTCCGATTTGCATTAAAAAACTGTATCCGGATTACGTCAAGAGAAAGATTGAGAACAGTTAGTGTAGTGCTCCTCAGCAATATCAACTTTTATTGGTTCTGATCCCAACTGCCTTTCGCCCGCAAGGAATTCCACCTGAATCTTCCCCAACGTTGCAAAAGCTGGAGGGCTTCAGAGCCAAGGCGTCAAGGGTGAAGCTGTAATCGGCTACCGCGATCCCTTGACAACAAGGATCGCAGATCCCGTTGAAGACGGGGATCTGAAGTCCTCCAGCTTTCCTGAAAGGTAAACAAAAGGAGAAAAACCGTGACATTCTTGGACTTCACCCTTCGTGACATCCAGAAAATGATAGCAACTCGACTATATAAATAATTTTTACAATATGTTAGATAACTTTTCAAATTTTTTTTTGCAACATTGGGGTCTTATTTGCAGGGAGTACAGCAGTGAGCCAAACCAAACTACATTCATACCGTTGAGTTGAGGCGCGATCTGCATTTTCTTCAAGAAGGCTTATTGTCGCAATTCCTTGACTCTACGCAATTTTAAATTTGCCGAACCGCCAACACCGGAAATGGGGAGTGGCGGATGAGTCGATCGGTGGTGGACCCCACCAGCAGTTTTTCCAACAGAGTGTGCCCACGAATCCCAAGTACAATCATGTCTATCTCTTGCTCCTTGGCGTAATCCATCAACGCGATGTAGGGTTCCCCATCAAGCAGGGCCGTTTTGGCGGTACACCAGTCACGGCACCCTTCAGGGACCATACTGTCCAGTTTCTTTTTCAACCCGTCGCGCAATTTGTTGAGACCTTCGCGTTCATTTTTATAAAGGGACGGTTTAATTACATGGGAGAGGTAAAGCTCCGCCTGGAACTCCTGCGCCAGGCTGAGACTGTAGTCAAAGGCAAGTTTGGAATCAGGTGAAAAATCGCATCCGACCAATATTTTTTTCAGATTTATTTCAAACCCGGCTTGGGGTATCAAATCATGCTCCTGCAAAGGCAGCACGAGCAAGGGACAGTGAAGAGTTTTGATCAGTTTTTCGGTAACGGAGCCCAATAGAAATCGTTTAAAACCGGCTTTGCCGTGGGTGGCGGTAATGACCATATCTGCTTGTTGTTCAGAGGCAAGCCGGCTGATTATATCAGCTGGCGTTCCCTGACTGATGATGATCTCATTTTCTACGGGAAGATCCTTTACCCTCTCCTCGAGGCGTTCCTGTGCATAGCG
>NZ_JASJGN010000078.1:0-17920 GCF_033791525.1 Desulfosarcina sp. | reverse complement strand
TCCTTGTCGGCACGGCAATGTTCTTGATTGCTTTCCAAAGGATCGCCATCGATACGGACATCGCGCGGTCCCTGCCCACGAATGATCCGGTCATTGCCGACGGCATCCACATCTTCGAAAAAAACCCCATCAAGGATCAGGTCGCCGTCGATATCGGTTCTGCAGGCGCGGACATGGCCGCTTTGCTGGCTGCTGCGGACATGGTCGAAGCCCGACTGATTCAGAGCGATCTGTTTGCGCAGGTAGGCAGCGGGCTCATGCAGCAGGGCCTGACCGATCTGGCAGACCAGGTCATCCGTCGCCTGCCGTTGCTGTTCACCGCCGGGGAACTGCAGCATCAGGTGGCTCCGCTGTTGTCCGACGAGGCGATCCGGCAAGCCCTGACCCGGGTCCGGGATGACCTCTACCAGATGGACGGCATCGGTCAGGCATCCTCCATGGCCGCCGACCCGCTGGGCCTGCGCCACATCGTCCTGGCCCGGCTGGCATCCTTGAACCCCGCTCCCGGCGCAACCATCCACCATGGTCGCATACGCTCCGCCGACCAGCACCACCTGCTGATCCTGGCCACCCCTGCCGGATCCGGCACAGACACGACCGTGGCCCGATCCTTGACCCGATTCTTCCAAAACCTGCAAACGGATCTTGAAGAAGATTTCGGCAGAGAAATCACCCTGACATCCACTGGTGCGTTCAGCGTCGCCCTGGACAACGAGACCATCATCAAACGCGACGTACAACGCGCTATCCTGTGGGCTACGGTGGGCATCGGCGTGCTGCTGCTGGCCGCCTTTTCCAATCCCGTTGTGGGACTCATGGCGCTGCTGCCGGCCCTGGCCGGAACGGTCATGGCTTTTTTCGTTTTCTCCCTGGTCCACGACAGCATCTCCATCATGGTACTGGGCTTCGGCGGTGCGATCATCTCCATCACCGTCGACCACGGCATCGCCTACATGCTTTTTGTGGACAACGGCGACGAAAGCGGCGGGCAGCAGGCCTCCCGGGAGATCCGGGCCGTCGGACTGCTGGCGGTGCTCACCTCCATCGGCGCCTTCAGCGTCCTGGCCTTCAGCGGGTTTAGCGTCTTCGAACAGCTGGGACAGTTCACGGCCATGGGTATCGGTTTTTCTTTCCTGTTCGTGCACAGCGCACTCCCCCGGCTCCTTAAGGGTCACCTGCACGCTGCGACGACCACCAGACGGCCTCTATCCAGGATCGTCGATCGTCTGGCGTCGACCGGCAAGTTTGGATTGGTGCTATGCCTGCTGACGGCGGCGGTACTGGCCGTCTTCATCCGACCCCATTTCAACACCGACCTGAGGGCCATGAACAGCGTCAGCCGGGAGACGCGTGCTGCCGATGAGTTGATGACCCGCGTCTGGGGTGATATTTTTTCCAGTGTCTACCTGATGACCGAGGCAGACGACCTGAATGCGCTGCAGGAAAAAAATGACCGCCTGCTGGCTCACTTGAATACCGAAGCCAATGCCGGCAGCATCGAAAAACCGGTGACGCCTTCCCTGTTCTTCCCGGGCAGCGCCACAAGTGCCGAAAATTTCAGTGCCTGGCAGCAGTTCTGGACGAATGCGCGCATCCGGGAAGTGACCAGGCAGTTTGTCCGGGAGGCAGAACCACTTGGCTTCACCTACAGCGCCTTCGCCCCGTTTCTGGAAATACTCGCCGGCGCCCCCCCCGACGTAATCGGTATCCCGGAACGGGTGCAGCCGATACTGGGCATCTCGACAGACCAGACCGATGGCATCTGGCGCCAGATCACCCGGATCAATCCCGCCAGGCGGTTCGACAGCCAGCGTTTTTACCATCGGATGTCCGATATTTGTGCCGTGTTCGACCCCGTCCTCTTTTCACAACGCATGGGGCAACTGCTGTTCGGCACGTTCATGAAAATGCTGTTGATCATCGGGGTCAGCCTGATCTTACTGCTGATGATTTTTTTCGTCGACGCGGGTCTGCTCGCCACCGCCTTGCTGCCACTGGCCTTCGCCTTTGTCTGCACACTGGGCACACTGGGCATCATGGGTCGCCCCCTGGACATCCCGGCATTGATGCTGTCGGTAATCATCCTGGGGATGGGCGTGGATTACACGCTGTTCATGCTGCGTGGCTACCAGCGCTACCAGCGCTTCGACCATCCCCATTTTTCGGTGGTCAGAACGGCGATCGTTATGGCTGCCGCCTCAACCCTGGTCGGCTTTGCCGTATTGCTGGGTGCCGACCACAACCTGTTGAAAAGTGCCGGATTGATCTCCTTTTTCGGTATCGGTTATTGCCTGGCCGGATCACTGCTCATCCTGCCGCCACTGTTGAAAAGGCGGTTCGAAGCCGCCCCTGCGAACACCGACGGCATCTGCTGGCGCTATCGGAACATGGAGCCCTACCCCAGACTGTTTGCACGGTACAAGCTACGCTTCGACCCGCTATTTAGCGAACTGAACACGCTGTTACCGCAAGGGAATAGCACAGCCAATATCCTCGATGTAGGCTGCGGCTATGGCGTACCCGCCTGCTGGCTGGCCGACCGATTCCCCGCTGCAACCATCCACGGCATCGAACCGGATGCGGATCGGGTGCGCGTGGCAGCCCTGGCCCTCGGCGACCGGGGCCGGATTCAGCAGGGGGCGGCCCCGGATCTTCCGCCCACTGACGTCTTGATCGACCTGGCGGTCATGCTGGACATGAGCCATTACCTGCAGGACTGGGAGCTGGAAAAAAATCTGGAGCGCATCCACGAGCGCCTGCTTCCCGGCGGCTGCCTGATCATGCGGTCGGTGATGCCGCCTTCCGCCCGGCCCCACTGGACCTGGTACCTGGAGCGACTCAAACTCAAAATCAACGGCGCCAACACCTGTTATCGGAACCAGGCTGCGATAAGCGCCATCCTCAACAAATGCGAATTCGAGGTCCATTCCAGCCAAACCTCCGGCATGCGCGGGGATATGCATTGGCATGTGGCCAAGCCCAAATAGTGACTGTCCATAAGTGGCATCTTTTGGCCCAGGCCTGTGTTCTCACGATGTTGGAATCCTCGACGTAGCGCTACTACGCCTCCGGTTTCAACATCGCTGCGGCCTTGGCTTGAACCAAAATCTACCACTTATGGACAGTCACCGAATGGCTCTTCCAACTGAAGGATGAAGGTTTATGATTTATGACTCCGGAACAAATGTGGTTTAGGCCGGTATTTTTTGATACTTTAATGAATTAACCTTTTTATAGGCAGCGATGACAACGCCACAAGCGACTACCAACCCAATTCACCGAAACCGGGCGTATTTTTCCATGGCCGAACGCACCGGCCTTCTGGCCTTTGCCGCCGCCATCCTTCTGGGGGCCGTCGATCTTCGCTTGGCCACGGTGCCCCTGAGCCTTTTCCTGATGCTTTGCGCCATGGCACCGTTTTTTCCCGAGGCCGGGTTCTTTTTCCCCGTGATCAGCCATGGAAATACGGGCAAGGCAGCGGTCGCCCTCACCTTCGACGATGGCCCGGACCCGGCCACCACACCCCTGCTGTTGGATCTGCTGGCCGAACAGCAGGTCCCGGCCACCTTTTTCGTCACCGGCCGGCGGGCAACACAATACCCACGGTTGATCCAGCAAATCGTCTCCCGGGGCCACACGGTGGGCAACCACTCCTTTCACCACAACCGTTACCGCATGTTCTGGCAATCGGCGCTGCTTCACCGTGAAATCGCCGACACCCAGGCCGCCCTGTCACGACTGGGCATCGTCCCTCTCGCCTTCCGGCCACCGGTGGGCATCACCTCGCCGTCCATGGACAAGGTGCTGACCGCAAATGGGCTTTATGTGGTGAACTTCAGCTGCCGGGCGTTCGACCGGGGCAACCGTCGCATCCGTCACCTTGCGGAAAACATCCTTGCCAAAGTCAGACCGGACGACATCGTACTGATGCACGATTCCGATGCCGGCAGTCCGGCGCGGGTCAGGCAATGGATCAGGGAAATCGAAAGGATACTGGCGGGTCTCTCCAAAAAAGGCTTAACGGCCGTCCCACTTGCCCATCTCACCGGACAGCCGGTGATGCGCAGGGAATGAGAACTGTTTTATGTTCAGTGTTGGACATTGACGGATTCGTAAAAAGTCCGATATCTGCGTTACGCTTCATCCTTCGTCACTGCGGCGTACCGTAAGTACGCCTCATTCCTCAGGATGGAACATGAATGTTCGCCGAAAGGATGGCGATCGATTTATTGTTCGCTCGCTCAAGCTCGCTATCGCGGCCCGCAAGCCTTGATCTCGGGCTTTTTACGAATCCGTCGGAAATGCGACTTTTTACGAGTTCATCAATTTTAATACTGAAGTAAATTTACCTAACATCGAGGCAATCCCATGAAAAACGCACCCAATGGTATCGGCATTATGGACAAACCACCGGAACCCAGCCCGGACGAGCAGGCCAGGCAGTCCCTGACCCGAATTAAAAATAAAATCATCGTCATGAGCGGAAAAGGCGGCGTCGGCAAATCCAGCGTCTCCGTCAACCTGGCCATTGCCCTGTCCGGAAAGGGGTCAACGGTCGGGCTGATGGATGTGGACGTTCACGGCCCCGACATCCCCAGGATGCTGGGGCTCACTGGAATGATGGCTGCCAACGCAAACAGGAAGCTGGATCCCATGCGATACTCCGACAACCTGTCGGCGGTGTCCATTGAATCGCTGATGCCCAACAAGGATGATGCGATCATCTGGCGCGGGCCGGTCAAGCACGGCGCCATCCGCCAGTTCATCGGCGAGGTGGAATGGGGGGACCTGGACTACCTGATCATTGATTCGCCCCCGGGAACCGGTGATGAACCCCTGACCGTGGCCCAGCTGATCAAAGACGCCCGTGCCATCATCGTAACCACTCCCCAGGAAGTCGCTCTGGCGGATGTGAGAAAATCCATCAATTTCTGCCGGACCGTCAACATGGAGATTCTCGGCCTGGTGGAGAATATGAGCAGCTATACCTGCCCCCACTGCGGAGAATCTATCGACATTTTCGGTTCCGGCGGTGGTGAACGCACGGCGGCGATGGCCGGGTTGAAGCTGCTGGGACGAATTCCCTTCGATCCCAACATCGTCCAATGCGGGGATACCGGCATCTCCTACCAGGAGCAATTCGCCGACACCCCGGCGACCCGGGTTTTTGAGGAAATCGCCGCACAGATCTTCCAGGCCACGCAAGGGTGATGGACACCCAGGAAATCAAAAAGAAGGAGCGCTTATAATGAAAGTCGCAATCAGTGCCGCCGGAAAAAATCTTGAATCAACCATCGACGAACGCTTTGGCCGATGCCGGTACTTCATCATCCTTGAAACGGATGACATGAGTTACGAAGTGATTGAAAACACCAATGCCGACCTGTCGACCAGTGCCGGCATCCAATCTGCCAGTCTGGTCTCATCCAAAGGCGTAGAAGCGGTCATTACCGGCAATTGCGGCCCCAAAGCCATGCAGGTTTTCGCCGCGACAACGATCGAGGTGATCATCGGTCAACACGGAATGATCAAAGACGTCCTCGAGAAGTTTAAAAGGGGCGACCTCAACCCATCGACCCGCGGGAACGTTCCCGGAAAGACCAGGATCGCCCAAACCGAATCAACTCCGGGCGTCGAAATGCCGGGTATGAACGTCGATGGCGGCCGGGGTATGGGCGGTGGTGGCGGCCGGGGTATGGGCGGCGGTGGCGGCCGGGGTATGGGCGGCGGTGGCGGCGGCCGGGGCATGGGCGGCCGATGCCGGAGTCTTTACGGTGCCGGGCCATCTGGTGTTCAAAACACGGCTGGGAATTTGTCAGGGGAACAGGAACTGGCGCAATTGCAGCAGCAGGCCGACGAATTGAAAAAACAGATAGACGCCATTCATTCTCGAATGAAAAGCCTGTCTTGAACATGAATGGAAACGATTCAATATGGCTGACAATTTTGATGCGTTTGTGGAAAACCTGCAGGAACAGATATTTGACGAGACTCGGGAAGCCTTCGGTGAAGCCGGTTTCCAGCGCTGGCGCAATCCGCTTTATCGCGGGCCTCTGGACGCCCCTGACGCACACGCACGGGTGAAGGGAACTTGCGGCGACACCATGCAGATATTTTTGAAATTCGAGAACGATCGCGTGTGTGATGCCGCCTACCTTACCGATGGTTGCGGATCGAGCACGGTATGCGGCTCCTTTGCCGCGGAAATGGCCATCGGCAAGAATCCCGATGAACTCATCGAGATCACCGGTGATGCCATCCTGGAAAAGCTCGGCAGATTTCCGGAAGAAGATCGGCATTGCGCGTTTCTCGCGGCCGAAACCCTTCAAGAAGCCTTGAACCGGTACATGGCCAAAACCATTAGGAACGTTTAGAACGTCTGGATCGTTGAAACAAACGGTTTGAATCGTTTAACCGGTTATATCGGTGAGGTAACTATTTCTCGACCGCACCATGGTCTTTTCAGACATCCTTAACGCTCTGGTTTCAAAGGGACCGTCCATGAAACAGCCCGACTACCATTATCTGTTCGGCCCAGTACCGTCTCGCCGTTTCGGGCGCTCGCTGGGCATTGACCTGACACCACATAAGACCTGCAGTCTGGACTGCGTTTTTTGCCAGTTGGGCAGAACCCCGCAGAAAACGCTTGAGAGGAAAGCCTACGTTAACACGACAGACGTCATCGATGAAATCAACCACTGGCTGCAAACCGATGGCGATGCCGATTACCTGACCCTCTCCGGGTCGGGCGAACCCACCCTGCATGCCGAGTTTGGCCGGGTGCTGGCCTTTCTTCACGATCAACCAATACCTTCGGCGCTGCTGACCAACGGGACCCTGCTCCATCTGCCGGACGTGCGCGAGGCTGCCGCTTTGGCCGATGTGGTCAAGGTGTCGCTGAGCGCCTGGGACCAGAAATCATTCGAATGGGTCAACCGCCCCCACGCCCAGCTTGAATTCGGATCATTGATCGATGGGCTGAAAGCGTTCCGCAGCGCTTTTAAGGGCCAGTTGTGGCTGGAGGTATTCCTGCTGTATGGCATCAACGCCATGACCAGGGATGTTGAAAAAATCGCCCGCCTGTCGCGGGAATTCATGCCCGACCGTGTTCATCTCAACACCGTCGCCCGGCCACCTGCCGAAGACTTTGCCGCCGCCGTGCCCATGGCGCAGTTAGAGGCGCTACGCGGTTTGTTCGATCCGCCGGCCCGGATTGCCGCCGGGTTCAGCAGCCAGCGTTCGAAAACGATCGAGGCCAATGAAGCAACCATTCTGGCCATGATCAGACGTCGGCCCTGTACGATCGAGCACATCGAATCGGCATTTGGCATGCACATCAACGAGGTATCCAAATACCTGGGACGGCTCATTAAAAAGGATCAGATCCGAACCGATCGGAAAAACAGAGCGGTCTATTACGCGGCCAGGTGAAGCGTATTGAATGTTCTTCTTTTTCACCTGCATCACTTCTCACTTTTCAACGATGCCGTCGGGTCAGTCAACTTGCGCAGTTCCCGGACCCGTTGGATGGTCTCGGCGGGCAGGGTCGTCACCGGCCTCCCGGTGGTCAGGGCATGGTAGTAGGCCTGGGCCGTCTTCTCCAGCAGTTCGGCGTGCTTCCACGCGTACTCCAGGGTCTTTCCCAGGTTCAGCGCGCCGTGGTTTTGCATGATGAAACAGTGGCAGCCGTTGACCACGGTCTGCCTGACGTTTTCCGCCAGTTCCGGAGTGCCGGAAAAGGCGTAGGGCACCACGCCCACGGTTTCGCCGATGGCCAGGGCGATCTCGTCGAAGAGGGCCGGGATGGGCTGGTTGATCAGGGCGAAAACGCTGGCGTAAGCCTGGTGGGTGTGGACCACGGCACCCACATCCGACCTGCTCTGATAGATGCCCACGTGCATGGCCGTTTCGATGGAGGGTGCCAGGTCGCCGTCGATGCGGTTCAGGTCGAAATCCACCACGCAGATCTCTTCCGCAGCCAGTTCCATGTATGGCTTTCCCGACGGGGTAATCACCAGTATCGGTTTATCGGGAATCCGCACGGACACATTGCCCCCGGCACTGAGCAGGGATCCGAAATAACCGTGCCGGCACAGCCACTGGCAGCAGTCGACGACATCCTTGCGGTCCTTATGGTACGGGTCCATCGCCTCTCCTTGTAGTCACCCTTCGGTTTTTTTCAAAATTAGTCCTCGCCAATCGTCAGAATTTTTGAACCCATCGTCTGAAAAACATCAAATCAATCATCCGCAGATTCCGTTGATTGGCTATTATACCATATCGGATTGAACCGCGATAGCGAGCGCATTCCCCGTCGCTTGTTGGCGCGAAGCAAAAATCCCGCTCATCGGGGTCGAAGCGAAGCGGAGATCCCGCCATCGCGGTCGGAGCGAAGCAGCGATCCCGCTCATAGGGGCCGCGGGGAGGGCTCAATTAAAAGAGCCGGGCCACCCCTTCAGTTCGTCTGCCTTTGAGGCGGACATCATTCAATCATTGCCAAACCACCTACCGTGAATTAGATTTTGTTTTAATCATCGCTGACGAATGGTCCAACCAGCATTTATGTTATCCCCGATAACTAACCGTGTCAGTCAAGAGCTGTTCACCAGGAGACAACACACATGCTCGACGCCGCATACCGCCTGTTTTACAACGATCTGAAGTCGTTCATCCCCGAATCCCGAATGGCCACGGACCCCTTGCGCACCCTGGCCTACGGCACCGACGCCAGTTTCTATCGGCTGACACCCAAGATCGTGGTCCGGGCGGACACCGAGGCCGAGGTATCCAGAATTCTTAGGCAAACCGGTGAACAACAAATCCCGGTCACCTTCCGGGCCGCAGGCACCAGCCTGTCCGGCCAGGCCATCAGCGATTCGGTGCTGCTGGTGGCCGGCGAATCCTGGCAGCAGTGGGAGGTCCTCGAAAACGGTCGGAAAATCCGGCTCCAACCGGGCATCATCGGCGCCCGGGCCAATGGCATCCTGGCCCCTTACGGACGCAAGATCGGCCCGGACCCGGCGTCGATCAACGCCGCCATGGTCGGCGGCATTGCCGCCAACAACGCCTCGGGCATGTGCTGCGGCACCGCCCAGAACAGCTACCAGACCGTGGACAGCATGCGTATCGTGCTGGCGGACGGCACCATTCTGGATACCGGCGATAACGGCAGCCGAAAGGCCTTCACAGCAACCCACGGCCGCATGCTGGACCGGCTGGACGAACTGGCCCGGCGGGTCAAGGCCGACTCGCCCCTGGCCGAACGGATCCGAAACAAATTCAAGATCAAGAACACCACCGGCTACAGCCTCAACGCCCTGGTGGACTACATCGACCCCTTCGACATCATCACCCACCTGATGATCGGCTCCGAGGGAACCCTGGCCTTTATCTCCCACATCGTCTACCGGACTGTGACCTCGCCACCCTTTAAAGCCACAGCCCTGATGATGTTTCCGCAAATCGAGGGGGCCTGTCGGACGGCACACCGGATGCAGGCCCTGCCAGTGGCTGCCGCTGAATTGATGGACCGGGCCTCCCTGGGCAGTGTGGAAGGAAAGGCAGGTATGCCGGCCATGATTCGTGGCGTCTCCCCCACCACCACCGCCCTGTTGGTGGAAACCCAGGCGGCTGATTTTGCCACCCTGTCGACCCATGTCCAGGCCATTGCCGACGCATTGGAAAAACGGGTGACGATGCGCACCACCGATGGCAGCCGAACCCACGAATGGCGATTGGAGGGGACTGACCTGGTCTTTCCGGCGGTTTTTACGGACCACGCCGTCCAGAGTGACGACCTGTGGAAGGTCCGCAAGGGCCTGCTGCCCTCCGTGGGTGCCGTGCGGGATCTGGGCACCACCGTGCTCATCGAGGATGTGGCCTTTCCCATACACAGCCTGGCCCCGGCCACCCTGGACCTGCAAGCTCTGTTTGACAAGCACGGTTACCGGGAGGCCATTATTTTCGGTCACGCCCTGGCCGGCAACCTGCATTTCGTCTTTTCACCCAATTTCGGTGATTCCGCAGAACTGGACCGCTATGCCCGCTTTATGGACGACATCGCCCACATGGTGGTGGACACCTATGACGGGTCGCTCAAGGCCGAGCACGGCACCGGCCGCAACATGGCCCCTTTTGTTGAAAAGGAGTGGGGCGGCAATG
This sequence comes from Desulfosarcina sp., assembly GCF_033791525.1. Classification (GTDB taxonomy): domain Bacteria; phylum Desulfobacterota; class Desulfobacteria; order Desulfobacterales; family Desulfosarcinaceae; genus Desulfosarcina. Next base: position 7,759 of record NZ_JASJGN010000078.1, on the reverse strand, counting down.
CCTATGGGCTGATGCAGGAGATCAAGACTATCTTCGATCCCGGGGGCCTGCTCAATCCCGGGGTCATTCTCAATCCTAACCCGACGGTTCACCTGGAGAATCTCAAGCCCCTGCCGCCGGCCGATCCGCTGATCGACGCGTGCATGGAATGCGGTTTCTGCGAATGCCACTGCCCATCGCGCAACCTGAGCCTGACCCCCCGCCAACGTATCGTGATCCAGCGGGAGATCGCCCGGCTCACCGCCTCCGGAGACGATGCGGCCCGGCTGGCAGAACTCAAAAAGGGGTACGGTTGGCAAGGTGAAGCCACCTGCGCCGCGGACGGCCTTTGCGGGGTGGCCTGCCCCGTGGACGTGGACACCGGCAAATTCACCAAAACCTTTCGCTCGCGGATGGTCAAAGGCCAGCCCTACCAGTGGCTGGCCGACCGGGCTGCCGAGCATTTCGGCCCGCTGACCGCCGGAATCCGGGCTGGGCTCAGAGCCGTCGACGGGCTGCACCGCGTCATCGGGACCGAAGCCATGAACCGCCTGGCCGGTTCTCTGAGGCGCCTGTCCGGCAACCGCCTGCCGGTCTGGCTGCCGTCACTGCCCACGGCGGCAGCGCCTCCCCGGCCCCAGCCCACGGGTAAGGGAGAACGGGCGGTGGTCTATTTTCCGGCCTGTGTCAGCCGGACCATGGGACCCGCAGTGGGCGACCCGCTGGTCGACCCGCTGTATGTGGTCACGGAAAGGGTGCTGCGCCGGGCCGGCTACCGGGTGATCTATCCCGAACAAATGGAGGGCCTGTGCTGCGGCCTTCCCTTCGAGAGCAAGGGATTCTTCAATCAGGCCGACCGCAAATCCGAAGCCTTGGAAAAAGTATTGCTGGCGACCTCCGACAACGGCCGTCTGCCCGTGCTGTGCGATACCAGCCCTTGCCTTGAACGTATGCGGCGCACATTCGGGCCGCGGTTGACCCTCTTTGAGCCGGTGGAATTTACCGCCACGCATCTGTTGAATCGGCTGACTTTCACCCGAACCGTCGATCCGGTGGCACTGCACATCACCTGCAGTGCACGGAAAATGGGTCTGGACAACGCCTTTACGGCCGTAGCCAACGCCTGTGCCGAAACGGTGGTGGTCCCCTATGGCATCGAATGCTGCGGGTTTGCCGGAGACCGGGGTTTCAACGTGCCGGAACTCAACACCGCGGCTCTTTCCGGTTTGAAGTCTGCCGTTGCCGGCTGCACGGCCGGCTATGCCAACAGCCGCACCTGTGAAATCGGGCTGTCCCATCACAGCGGCATCCCCTATCGATCCATCATGGCCCTGGTGGATCAGTGCACAAAGGGATCAGATGTCTGATGACCGAGAACTGAAGACCGAGGAAAATCACGTATGCCGTCAATCACCCTGAAGCCCAAACGGGAAAAATCACTCCTCAACCACCACCCCTGGGTATTCTCCGGTGCCATCTCGCGTGTTGACGGGCAGCCCCGTCCGGGAGATACCGTTGATGTATTCGCCGGTAACGGGCGGTGGCTGGCCCGGGGGGCCTATTCGCCCCAATCCCAGATCCGCGTCCGCGTCTGGTCCTTCGACCAGGGGGAAGCGATAGATCCGCTCTTTTTCCAGACGCGGTTGCGACAGGCACTGGGCCTTCGCCGTCAAATCCTGGCGGACGCAGACACCAATGCCTGCAGGCTCGTATGCGGGGAATCGGACGGATTGCCCGGATTGATTGTCGACCGCTACGACCATTGGGTAGTTGGCCAGTTTCTCAGCGCCGGAACCGAACGTTGGAAATCGATCATCGTTGAATGCCTCGACGATCTCGTGCCCGGCCTGCTCGGGATCTACGAGCGCTCGGATGTGGATATCCGTAAAAAAGAGGGGCTGGCCCTGGCCACCGGTCGCCTCTCCGGGGCGGAGCCGCCCGATACGGTCGACATCCAAGAAAACAGCTGTCGCTACCGGGTAGACCTCAAAGGCGGACATAAAACCGGCTTTTACCTGGATCAGCGCGATAACCGGGCCTGTGTGGCCGCCTATGCCCGGGGTGCGGACATGCTCAACTGCTTCGCCTATACCGGCGGGTTTGCCGTGGCTGCTCTCAAGGCCGGCGCAGCCCATGTGATCAACGTCGACGCTTCGGCCACCGCCCTGGAAATGTCCCGCACCCATGTGGCGCTGAACGAGCTCGACAGCGCACGGGTGGACCACGTGACCGGCGATGTGTTCAGCCTGCTTCGACGGTACCACACCGACGGACGGACCTTTGATGTGGTTGTGCTCGACCCACCGAAATTTGTTAACGCCAAAGGCGATTTGATGCGGGCCAGCCGGGGTTATAAGGACATCAGTCGGTTGGCATTTGAACTGCTGCGGCCCGGCGGTACCCTGTTCACCTTCTCCTGCTCCGGCCTGATGGGACGTGACCTGTTTCAGAAAATCGTGGCCGACGCCGCGCTGGATGCCGGCCGCCAGGCGGTGATTTTGCAGTGGCTGAGCCAAGCGCCGGATCACCCAACGGCGTTGAATTTCCCCGAGGGCAGCTACCTCAAGGGACTGGTGTGCCGGGTGGTTTAACGGATCAGCCCAAAGGCTGGAAGCTTTTCGTGCAAAAAGGACGCTCATATGTCTATTGACGATGTTGCCCGCCAAAGCGGCGTCTATTTCGACGAGGGTTACTACTGCGCGGAAAGCGTATTGCTGGCCGTCTGCAACCACTATGGCATTCAATCCAGATGGATTCCGAAAATCGCCACGGGGTTTTGCAGCGGCATTGCCAGAACCGGCGGTATATGTGGGGCCTTCACCGGTGCCGTCATGGCCGTCAACCTGTTTACGGGACGGGAGACGCCCACGGATTCGCTGGAGACAAACTACCGGGCCGTAAACCATCTTGAGCACCTTTTCAAGGCCAATTTCGGTTCAACCGCCTGCCCCGAGCTGATCGGCTGCCGTTTAGATACCCGGGATGGCCAACGGCAGTTTAGGCAGGACAATCTGATCGTCAAGTGCCGGCATTTCACCGTGGAAGCCGCCGCCATCGCCATGCAGGTGATTTCGGCATTGGTAGAAAAAGAAAAAAAGGAGATATCCCAATGAAAAAAACCATTCTCATCCTTCTGTTAACGGTTTTCGTGGCCGGTCCGGCCGCCGCCCAGGGCGGGCTAGTCAGTGTAAAAAGCAGCCATGACGTGGTGACCACCGCCAACCGTCTGGAAAGCGCCCTGAAAGAAAAGGGCGTCACCGTGTTTGCACGGATCGACCATGCCGCTGGCGCCCAGCGCGTCGGCCAGACGTTGAAGCCCACCCTGCTGATCATCTTCGGCAGCCCGGCCATGGGAACACCGCTGATTCAGCGAAGCCGGTCCATAGGTATCGACCTGCCGTTGAAAGCCCTGATCTGGGAAGACAAAGCCGGTGAGGTCTGGTTCACCTACAACGCCCCGGACTACCTGGCCCGCCGTCACGGAATCACCGAGATGGACGAAACCATTCTGAAAATGGAGCAGGCCTTGTCAAATTTCGCCATGGCGGCCACGCTGCCCTGAGATGGTCGACCGGCATCCCCATCTCGAACTACCGGATTCCTTCCAGGTTGATCGTTCGGACGGGTTAATTTTCTTAAATAGAAGAATGCTACTAAATAAGAAAAAGACTTAACCCAATCATTTTGCCCGTTGCCGCACACCTGTCAATATGCTAAGAATAGGATACTTTTCCGGCGCTTATCTCTCAACCGCAACCGCCCGATTCGTTCCGGGCCATCGTTGCCGCCGAATCCTTTTCAACATGGAGCTGATCCGAATGGTACAGGCAATCCATTGGGGAGTGACATGCAGCCGGCCGTCCATGAGGCTTAAAAGACCAAGATGCCATCCGACGTTCTGACACCCGATCCCAGCCCCAACCTGCAATGGCAGGACGAACACGGCGTGCCCCACCGCCTCGCGCTGACCGACAAAATATTCCTCGGCCGCGTCTGCCGAGGTATTGAACAGAATAAATGCATCCTCGTCCAAAATCCAATGGTTTCCAGGGACCATGCCGTAGTTCGGCTGACCCGCCACGGTGTCGAAATCACCGATATGAGTAAAAACGGAACCTGGATCAACGGCGTCCGAATGGCGCCCGGTGCCTCCCGGCGGCTTGAAGATGGGGATCACATTTCCCTGGGCGGCACATCCATCCGTATCTCCTGCCCGGAGCTGGCCGCCCAGCGGGAAGATGAAATCTGGATGGAACAGACCGCCATCCGACCGTCTGCGGTCTGCATCACCAGCCTCGTCGCCGATGTGCGGGGGTTCTCCGCGTTTTCCCAGAAGACCGATTCGGCGCTGGTCTACACCCTCATCAAAGCGATCTTCTCACGATTCAGCACCATCGTAAACGAGCACCAGGGTACAGTCAAAGATTATGCCGGTGATGCGGTTTTCGCCTTCTGGGAGCACCCCGACGGGTTTTCCACCGACCATGCGCTGGCAGCCTGTCAGGCCGCCATCAGCCAGCTGCGCAGCGTTCCGGAAATCCACCGGCAACTGACGGACCGGGGGTTTTCGATGCCCCCCCCAGTGCTGGGCTGGGGGTTGACCACCGGCCAGGTTACCCTTTCCCACTACGGGTCCCGCTCCGCCGGTATGGCCTTGGTGGGAGATTGCATCAACCTGGCATTCCGCCTCTCCTCCATGGCCAACAAATCCCTTCCCGCACCGATTGTCTTGTGCCGGGAAACGGCATCGTGGGTGACGCAGGAATTGCCGCTCACGGACCTGGGAGACCAGGAGATTCGAGGCCGAACCGGACAGGAGCACCTTTTCGGCATCCAGCTGGAATGAGCATCCTACATCACGGATGACCTCGAGACATTTTCGGATATTTCGTCGCCGGAATCATCACCACTGATTGAACCCTCCCCGCGGCCCCGATGAGCGGGACCTCTGCTTCGCTCCGACAAGCCGCGGGGAATACGCTCGCTATCGCGGTTCGCATCCGTTGCGATGATCTGGACCTGAAACGCCACGTCAACAATACCCGCATCATCACCATCCATGGCGAATCGATATTTCAATTCATCTCCGCTTTGGTTATAACAGACTCATGGGGACAATCGGCGCTTTCATAATTTAAAGGAGTGGTTCGACGTGAACAATAGCACATCCGATCATAGCGACATCCTGGTGGTAGGCGGCGGCGTCATCGGTCTGGCCTGCGCCTATTACCTGGCCCGGGCCGGACAATCGGTCCGCATCATCGAACAGGAGAGCATGGGTGCAGGCGCCTCCCACGGCAACTGCGGACTGATCTTCGTCAGCGACCTGCCCCCCCTGTGCGCCCCAGGCGCCATCGGCCATGAGCTAATCCGCACCCTCCGGGGCACATCACCCCTTTATATTAAACCGCGGCCGGACCTTTCCCTGGCCCTCTGGCTGCTTCGTTTTGCCGCCAACTGCAACCGGCGGCATCTGAAGCACGCCATCAAGGCCCGGGATGCGATCCTGCGGGTTTCGGGAGAACTCTTCAGCGACCTTTTTGCCGACGAGGATCTGGCCTGCGATTTCGAACAACGCGGGCTGCTCATGGCCTTTACCGACCCGGCGACCATGCGCGGCTATAAAAAAACCAACCGCCTGCTGGAACCCTTCGGTCTGGCCGCAACCTTTTATGATCGAGAAGCAATCCGGCAGATTGAGCCGGCCTTGAACGAGCGGGTCTGCGGGGGATGGCACCATCGGGCGGACAGCCACCTGAGGCCGGAGATGCTAATGACCGCCTGGACCCGGGCAGTCAGGGACAGGGGTGTGCGCATCGATGAAGACTGCCGGCTGGAGCGCCTCGACACTCGAAATGGGGTGATAAGCGCTGCGCTGACCAGCACCGGCCGTTTTACGGCGGACCATTTCATCCTGGCCGCCGGCGCCTGGACAACGGCCATTGGTCGCCAACTGGGTGTGCGTATCCCCGTCCAGCCGGGAAAGGGATACAGCATCACCATGGACCGTCCGGCCGTCTGCCCCACTATGCCCTGCTACCTGGTCGAAAGGAACACCGTCGTTACGCCGTGGCAGAGCGGCTATCGCCTTGGCGGCACCATGGAATTTTCCGGTTTTGACGACCAATTGAACGAACGGCGCCTGAGCAATCTGGAAACATCGGCTGCGTTATACTTAAAAACACCACTGGGCCGGCGGGTGACCGAGCGATGGACCAGCCTGCGGCCCATGAGTGTGGACGATCTGCCCATCATCGACCGCGTGCCCCAATTGGGCAATCTTTTTATCGCCACCGGCCACGGCATGCTGGGGCTCTCCACCGCAACAGGGACCGGCCGGCTCGTCGCGGACATGATTCTGGGCAGGCGTCCGCCCTTTGATCCCCTACCCTTTTCAATCAGGCGATTCGGCTGATGGGCGATGGTGAAAGGTCATAGGGATGGCTGCCGGCCCTTACGCCGGACCTTCAGCATCATCGACGGGCAGCGATAGGCAATGGCGATGTCTCCAACGCGTAAAACAACCCTGATGGTCATCGGTGCAGGGCTGGCCCTGCTGGTGCTCTTTGGCATGCTTGGCCGACAGCTCAGACCTGAAAGCATACGCGAGCGGCTTGAAGTCAAACGGACCTGCCGACTCTGTGACCTGAGCGGGATGGATTTGAGGGGAGCCGATCTGAGCGGTGCCGATCTCATCGGCGCCATATTCAAGGAGACGGATCTGAGCGGTGCAGTACTGAAGGATGCGGATCTGACCCATGCCGATGTCAGATACGCCCAAATTCAGAATGCCTTACTGGACGGGGCCACCTGGGTCAACGGCCAGACGTGTGGACCGGATTCGATCGGACGCTGCCTGACAGCCGATACCGCCGCCCTGATCGCTTCCCGCCAATGCCCGGATTGCAACCTTAAGGCCGCCACGCTGGCGTCGCTGGACCTTCAGGGCGCTTTTCTGAAAGGGGCAAACCTGTCGCGGGCGTCACTTTCTCACGCAAGCCTCTCCGGTTCCGACCTGACGCGGGCCAACCTGAGCCGGGCGGTAGCCCGGCAAACCGATTTTCAAAAATGCCTCCTGCTTGAAGTGGATTTCACCGAAGCCGACCTGGCCGGGAGTGACTTTTCCGATGCCTACCTGAGAGACAGCCTCATGGTCAATACCATCCTGACAAATGGGGTTTTTGAAAAGGCGGATCTTCGGCAGGCGGTTCTTCACGGTGCCATGCTGACTGGCACGCGCCTGACGGGTGCCGACCTGTCCGGCGTCAGCCTGAAAATGGCCGACCTGTCCGGGGCTGACTTTACCGGCGCCCACCTGGATGGCGCCAACCTGGTGGGCGCCGTCATCAAGGGGACGATTTTTTCCGACGCCTACCTGGTAGGCGCAATCTGGGTCAATGGCAAACGCTGCGAAACCGGCTCCATCGGCCGGTGCGTGCAGTAAAATAGCTGATCAGCTGTTAAGCCGGTTCGTTTGGAGCGTTAAGATCGTTTAGAACGAGAACAAACCGTTTACGGTTACCGGTTGACGGTTAAGGAACGGGTTTGATGGGTTGATTGGTTCCTTGTAACGCTATCAACGCGATCTGTGAACCGTCAACCGTCAACCGGTCACCGTGAACCGTTTTCTTTCAGCTTTTCTGCTTTAAGCTATTCACTGCTTCTTCCCCGCCAGCGACTTGACCCCCATAGTGTTGATCAGCTGGTTGATATCGGTGGTTTTCAGGTTCATCCCGCCTTCGGAGACAGGCAGGAGCATGATCTTTTTATTCTGCAGGGC
>NZ_JASJGN010000077.1:0-4316 GCF_033791525.1 Desulfosarcina sp. | reverse complement strand
TGCGGTTATGTCGGACCCAGCTCGTCCCAATTCACCTGGTTTGCCGGCTACGTGTGGCGCATTGCCGTATGCGCCAATTGCCATGTTCACCTTGGATGGCGCTTCTCGACAGCTGCGGGCCATTTTTTTCACGGGTTGATCTCCAATCGACTCACCGTCAGGGATGGTTGACGGATGGACCACACACTTGTGCCGGTATTTTTGTTTCAACACCACCGAGTGTGTTTTCACGTGAAACGTTTCGCATGAGATTTCATAGGCTTATTCTCAGTCGGAACTTGAATGTCATTTATGTTTTTGACAGATGGCCGGCGGTCGCCTATAGTAAAAGTGTTTTATTCTCTGGATATCCAACGCTGATAGATGATGAATTTACCAATTAAAAAGGAGAGGCGTGGCGATGAAACTCCGCGATATTTCGGACTGTTGTGTTCATTTGGATGTTCATGAAAAACGGTGCGACCGTGAGGACCTTTTTGAACTGGTATTTTTTCAAAGTGATCTGGCGGAGTGGGAGCGAATTTTGTCCGCTTTCCTTGAAAAACCGGTGAAGCCCAGTGGCAAGTCTCCGACGCCAAAGGATCTGGAGGTCACCGAGGGGACCGGCAGTATTCGTATCGAACAGACCCTTTTCGAAAAAAGTTTTGAGAACGGTGTGATTATCGCCAAATTCTGGCCGTGGAAAGACGGTCGCCATATCACGTTGAGAATGGCGTTGCTTCCCGGCGCATCCGCTTGATTTCACCCACAGGAGTATTTTTCCGGACATGGCCATCCTTAAAGCAATCCCAATTCTCGTCGCTGCATTTTTTCTTGGCAACTGGTTTCTTTCCGAAGTCAGAAAAGCCAAATCTGCCGGGAAACCATGGTATGCCCCATACCTGACGATTCCGGGCGTGTTGATCATGATTACATTTATGATTCCCGTCTTCCTTCGCTTCTATCAATAGTCCGCTGCGAGCCTGCTTTGTGTGCTTCAAAAACTGAAAATGGTGAATTGAAAATCACCATCACTCATTCCCTGAAGATCAATCACGCCCCTGCCAAGCTGCTGGACATGCTGGTGGAGCGGTTTCAGATGCTCAACCCCAAATGGATTGAGAACGAGCGCATGGGGCGCTGGAACCGGGGAACGAAGAAAATACTTCGCTTTTACCGACGCGCCGGAAAACACGGGATCATCATCCCCCGTGGATATGCCCGCCAGTTGATTCTCCTGCTTAAGCGGGAGAATCTCTCCTATAGCATCGACGATCAGCGCCGGTTGATGCAGGATGTGGAATTTTCCTTCAACGGTTCACTGAAAGACTTCCAATCCGTAGCAGCAGCGGAAATGCTAAAAAAGGATTTTGGTACATTGAGTGCGCCCACGGGAAGTGGAAAAACCGTCGTTGGGCTCTTTTTGATCGCCCAGCGGCGCCAGCCGACAGTGGTGGTGGTGCACACCAAGGATCTTGCCTTTCAGTGGATCCAGCGCATCGAACAGTTTCTGGGTATCCCTGCGGATCAGGTGGGACTGATCGGCGCAGGAAAAAGTAGAATCGGTGAGCGGATTACCGTGGCGCTGGTTCAAACCCTCTACCGATGCACGGATCAAATCGTTCCCCGCACGGGCCATCTCGTCGTGGACGAGTGCCACCGGGCCCCCAGTCGAACCTTCACGGAGGCAGTCACTGCTTTCGACTGCCGCTACATGATAGGCCTTTCCGCCACGCCGTGGCGGCGGGACAAACTTTCCAATCTCATATTCTGGCATTTGGGAGATGTTCACCACGAGGTGGACAAGGGCAAACTGGAGGAAAAAGGCCATATTCTAAAAGCAGATGTGGTTGTTCGAATCACTGCATTCGAACCCTATTTCGACCCGGTCAACGATTACTCCCGCATGTTGTCCGAACTGACCGCCGATGATACGCGCAACCGGCTCATCGCATGGGATGTGGAAAAGGAAGTGCGGGCAGGCAAGGGTGTTTGCCTGGTGCTCTCCGACCGCAAGAAGCACTGTGAAACGCTTCAGGGGATCCTGCGTTACAAGTTAGGCGTTCATTCGGATCTGCTCACCGGCGATCTGAGCGATGACGCGCGAAAAGCCGTGCTGGCGCGTCTCAACAAAGGCCAGGTCAATGTGTTGATCGCCACCGGCCAGTTGATTGGTGAAGGCTTTGACTGTCCGGACCTGTCCACCTTGTTCATGGCCACCCCGATCCGATTCAGTGGCCGGGTGATGCAGTACCTTGGACGGATTTTAAGGCCGGCGCAGGGAAAATCCCGGGCCCGGGTTTATGATTATGTGGACGAGCGGGTGGCACCGCTGGTTGCAGCGGCAAAGGCCCGGCAACGGGTATATGGCGAGGGCTCAGGGGAGATATTCCAATAAAATGAAACAAGCGTGGGATGCAGAAACCGTCGGATTCCACAGCGATGATGGAAAAGCGTTTCCTCCGTGATCTCGAAAAAGGAGGAAAGATCCCCGCAACCGGCCACCGGCTCGCACCATTGACGAAACCGGTTCCCGAGCAGGGAAAAGGGGCGTTTGGTGTTCGGTAAAATCTTCCGCTATCCCGCGCCTGTTTGCCTAGATTGATCGCCGCATCCTTATCTAATTTTCATGCATATGCAGGGATGCTCGGTTGATTGGATCAACCGTTAAGTTGTGCTGGCGGCAGCGAGTGAGGTCCACGTAGAAGAATGAAGTGTACCATCAAACTAAAATAGACCTCAGCCTTTGTCAAGCCTATTGGGTCGTGACCACCGTCGCCTGCTCGATGACCACTGGTGCTTTGGGCACGTCCCCCATTCCCGAACGGGAGGTGGTTGGCACGTTTTCGATTGTCCGCACCACCTCCATTCCCTGCACCACCTTGCCGAATACACAATATCCCCAGCCCTGAGCTGTTTTGCCTCGGTGATCCAGAAATGCGTTGTCTTTCACATTGATGAAGAACTGGGCGCTGGCAGAATGGGGATCCGCCGTGCGGGCCATGGCAATGGTGCCGGTCCGATTGGGTAGACCGTTGTCGGCTTCGTTGACAATCGGGGGTCGTGGGGACTTGCGCTTCATTTCCGCGTCGAATCCACCGCCCTGAATCATGAATCCGGCGATCACCCGGTGAAAAATGGCACCATCGTAATAGCCGTCTTTGACATAGGCCAGAAAGTTATCCACGGTTTTCGGCGCCGCAGCGCTGTTCAATTCCAACACGACATCCCCCTGGCTGGTGGTCAGTTTCACCCGGGGCAGGGCATCGGCCGCCACGGACAGACCCGTGCCCATCCAAAAGACCAGAACCAATATCACTATGTATTTTTTCATATCAACTCCATTGAAATGGTTTAAATGTTACTACCATTGAAACAACCGCCGAGGTTTGTCAAGGCGGGTGATGCCTGCCGCTTTCGCTTCGCGGACAGCCTGATTATATTCTGCCGGGGACAGGGTGACGGCCAGTGCCGGCATCTCTCGGGCCCGGCCGCAGGGGCGATATTGAGACATGACATTGACATAGGTGTTCCGGGACAGTGAATTGGCCAGAAACGCCATAATCTTTGCCGTCCCCGCCAATCCGCCGGGCAGCACCAGATGGCGCACCAGGATGCCCTTGTAAGCCAGTCCACTAACTTTGTCGATGACCAAGTCTCCTACCTGGCGGTGCATTTCGAGCAGCGCGTGCCGGGCCAATTCAGGATAATCGGGTGCATTGCAGGTGTCCCGGGCCACATCGGCATACCAGAATTTAAAGTCCGGCATGTAAATGTCCACGATGCCGTCCAGCAACTGCAAGGTTTCCACGCGATCGTATCCGCTGCAATTATAAACCAGCGGCACGGACAATCCCTGTTGGGCTGCAAGATAAACGGCCTTTAGAATCTGGGGTACCACATGGCTGGGGGTGACCAGATTAATGTTGTGGCAACCGGCTTGTTGAAGTTCCAGCATGATTGTTGCCAACTGATCGTCCGCTACCGCACAGCCTTCTCCCAAGTGGCTGATCTCGTAATTCTGGCAGAAATTGCACTGCAGGCTGCAATGCGAAAAAAAGATCGTTCCCGATCCGTTGCGTCCCACCAGGGGCCTCTCCTCGCCAAAATGGGCGTTATACGAGGCCACCACAGCCCGGCGGCCGGTTTTGCAGGTTCCGGTTTCCCCGGCAGTTCGGTTCACACCGCATCGGCGAGGGCATAAAGTGCAGCAGTCCAATACCGCGATAGCCTTTTTTACCCGGTGTTCAAGGGTTCTGCTTTTCAACGCCTTCAGATATTCAGGGTCAGGCAGCGCCATCTTCGCTTCTCATTACCAGCAGGGTGTCTGTAATGAT
>NZ_JASJGN010000076.1:0-3642 GCF_033791525.1 Desulfosarcina sp. | reverse complement strand
ATCTGTTCAAACACTTAATCGACCCCATTGATTTTGTCAATTGACTGCCGGGAAGCTTCCCGCAACACTCGTTGCACGTCGTTTTATTGATAGGTTATACCCACCAGTGTGCCGTCGATGACTCCTCATTGCCTTCCCGTATCCATCCCTTACATTTGACTTGTGTTGATTGGTCATTTAAAATTTGGAACAGGGTAAGAGCGAAGGATATTTATTTTTCGTCACCACTTTCGCACGATTCCAATCCCCAACACCCGCAAACGAGCATCGAAACCATGGACAAAAAACTAAGGTATGCTTTCCTGAGATGGATTGATTCCGAGGCAGGAATCGAAGTTCTTGAGTCAGGCGGATTTCAAAAGACCGTCGACTGGCCGAGAATCATTCCCTTTGTCGTCCTGCACCTGGCCTGCCTGGGTGTCCTGTGGGTCGGATGGAGCCCGGTGGCGGTATGGGCCTCCCTTTTCCTCTACCTGGTGCGCATGTTTGCCATCACCGGCTTCTACCACCGCTATTTTTCGCACAAAGCCTTCAAGGTTGGAAGAGGCTGGCAATTCGTCTTTGCCGTGCTGGGCAACGCATCGGCCCAGCGGGGGCCGCTGTGGTGGGCGGGCCATCATCGTCATCACCATCGATTCGTGGATACGGAAAAGGATGTCCACTCCCCCTCTCAGCACGGGTTCTGGTGGAGCCATATAGGTTGGCTCACCTCCCGAGCCAACTTTGCGACGCCTTACCGATATGTCCAAGAGTGGACTCGCTTTCCCGAATTGGTGTGGCTCAACCGTTTCGACACGGTGGTTCCCGTTTCCCTGGTATCAGGTCTTTACCTGATCGGCGCCCTTTTGGAACGGGTTGCCCCCCATCTGGGAACCAGCGGCGGTCAGATGGTCGTCTGGGGGTTTTTTATTTCCACCGTGGTTCTCTTTCACGCCACCTGCACCATCAACAGCCTGGACCACATGTTCGGTACCCGGCGGTTCGATACGCCGGACACCAGCCGCAACAATGCGATACTGGCCCTGATTACCCTTGGAGAGGGGTGGCACAACAACCACCACCATTACGCGGTATCGGCCAGCCAGGGCATTCGCTGGTGGGAAATCGATATCACTTACATGCTGCTGAAGCTCATGGCCCGGGTTGGCATCGTTCGGGATTTGCGAGCGATGCCTGAAAGGCTCCGCTCCGGATAGATTGGCCGTTGGCAGGTCAGTTGCCTTTCGCTTCAGCCGGGGAGTATCGCTTATGCGTATCGCCATCATTGGCACCGGCATTTCCGGGATGACATCCGGTTACCTGCTGAGCGAAGATCACGAGGTGACGGTTTATGAGGCCAAAAGTACCATCGGCGGCCATACCGCTACCGTGGACGTTCCTTTAAACGGCCGCAATTGGCCGGTGGATACCGGTTTCATCGTCTTCAACCACAAAACCTATCCCCACTTCACGCGGTTGATGGATCATCTGGGGGTGGCCTCCCAGCCCTCGGTGATGAGCTTCAGTTTCCAGGATCCCAAAAGCGGGCTGGTGTTCTGCCCCAGCACCTTCAATTCACTGTTCGTCCAGCGCAGGAATCTGTTGCGCCCTGCTTTTTACCGCATGCTGCTCGATGCAATTCGCTTCCGGCGGGAAGCCCGCAAGCTCCTCGAGTCAAGTGATGAACATACAACCATGGAGGCTTACCTTACCGCCCACCATTACAGCACGGACTTCATTGACCACTTTTTGATCCCCATGGGAGCGGCTATCTGGTCGGCGGATCCAGGCGCGTTCCGGCAGTTTCCCGCACGATTTTTTATCGAGTTCTTTGAAAACCACGGCTTTTTGAACATTTCCGACCAACCTCGATGGCGGGTCATCCAGGGAGGCTCTCGGAATTACATCGGCCCCATCACCCGGCCCTTTGCGGACCGTATCCGCCTGAACAGCCCGGTGGTGGCCGTCACGCGTTCACCGGATACGGTGAACATAAAGACTGCAGACGGCCGCGTCGACAACTTCGATCACGTGGTGATCGCCGCCCACTCCGATCAAACCCTGTCCATGCTGGCCGACCCGTCGGCAGCCGAACGCGACGTTTTGGGCCGTATCGGCTACCAGGAAAACCAGGTGGTGCTGCACACCGACACATCGGTGCTGCCTGCCAAACGAATGGCCTGGGCCAGTTGGAACTACCTGACACCTGAACGGTCGTCGGACCGGGTGGCCCTGACATACAACATGAACATGCTCCAAAACTTGAATGCTACGGAGACCTTCTGTGTCTCCCTGAACATCGGCGAGCGCATCGATCCGGCCAAGGTCATCCGCCATTTCGTCTACCACCATCCAATTTATACGCCCGACAGTCTCGCCGCCCGCCGCCGGCACGCTGAAATCAGCGGGGAGAACCGCACATCCTTCTGCGGGGCCTACTGGGGATACGGGTTTCACGAAGACGGCGTGAACAGTGCACTGGCGGTGTGCCGCGCCTTCGGAAAGGATCTGCCATGAACAGCGCCATTTATCGGGGCACCATCCGCCACCGCAGCTTTACGCCGGTCGATAACGTCTTTCGGTACCGCATCTTTTTCATGTTTCTGGATCTGGCGGAAATGTCACGGGTGTTGGCCATTCACCCGTTATGGTCGGCTGACCGGGTGAATCTGGCCTACTTCCGGCGTCGGGACCATTTCGGCGATGTCAAGACTCCCCTGGATCGTGCACTGCGGGACCGCGTTGAAGCGAAAACCGGCCTGCGGCCATCGGGCCCAATCCGTATGCTCACCCATCTGCGCTACTTCGGCCACTGTTTCAATCCGGTGACCTTCTACTTCCTTTACGACAGCAGCGACAGCCGTCTGGATACCATCGTGGCCGAGGTCGCCAACACCCCCTGGGGAGAACGCCACCTGTACGTTCTGGACGATGCAAGCAACATCCATCCCGATCGCAGGTGGCGCCGGTTCCAATTCTCGAAGGAATTTCACATTTCGCCCTTCATGCCCATGAACATCGATTACGATTGGCGGTTTTCGGTTCCGGGAGATCGCCTCAATGTGCACCTGATTAATTTCAAAGACGGGAAGCAGGTTTTCGACGCCACCCTGAATCTTTCCCGCAGGCCGATGAACCGGCAGAACCTCACACGGATGCTGATTCTCTTCCCGGCCATGACCGTCAAGGTCGTCGCCATGATCTACTGGCAGGCACTCAAACTGAAGCTCAAACAGACCCCATTTTATGATCACCCCGGTGAGACGATGCGGGTGAACCAATAAAGGAGGTGTCAACATGACCACCACAACCATTTCACCCAAAAATAAAAGCGTGTCCGTACACGGCCCCGTGCGTTCTCTCAATAGCGTCGGGCGTCGTCTGGTGCTGGCGATGATGGAAAAGCTCGAGGTTGGTCAGCTGACCGTAAAAGACAGGCGGGAGGTGAATACATTCGGCCACAAGACTCCTGAATTCGACCTGTCGGCCACCATCCAGGTCCACCGGGATGATTTTTACCGTTTCTGTGCCTTCGGCGGCAGCATCGGTGCGGGCGAAGCATTCATGCTCGGCCACTGGACGTCCACCGACCTCACCGCCGTGATGCGCATTATCGTTCGCAATCAGCAGGTGTTCGGGGAGATGGACCAGGGCTGGACCATG
>NZ_JASJGN010000075.1:0-7852 GCF_033791525.1 Desulfosarcina sp. | reverse complement strand
GGCCCCAAACGAAAACGCCTGCTGATGAAGCACTTCGGCAGCCTTAAAAAAATCCGGGCAGCCACCGAGGATGAACTCGGCAGGCTGCCCGGCATCAATCAATCCCTGGCCAAGACCATCAAACGGGCGCTATCCTAATATTCATCATGTTCTTTCAGAAATGGTAGATTGTAGTTCAGGTCAAGGCCGCAGGGTTATTGAAACCGCAGGCGTAGCAGCGCTACGTCGAGGATTTTAATAACCCGAGAACGAAGAGCTGAGCCGCAAGATGCCGTTTCTGGAGGGACCTTAGCCTAGTTTGGCCAGATCATCCTTCAGCTCCTGTACGGCGGCAGCGGATTTCATCAGCGCGACCTTCTCATCCTCGGTCAGCGTGATTTCGATCACTTGTTCCATGCCGTTTTTGCCCAGTTTAACCGGTACACCGATATACAGGTCGTTGATTCCGTATTCGCCTTGGAGATAGGCGGCACAGGGCAACACCTTTTTCTTGTCTTTCAAAATGGATTCCGCCATTTCCACAGCGGCGGAAGCCGGTGCGTAGTAGGCGCTGCCGGTCTTGAGCAGACCGACGATTTCAGCCCCGCCGTTGGCGGTGCGTTTCACCAGGGCATCGATGCGATCCTTGGGCATCAGTTCGGTGATGGGGATCCCGGCCACCGTCGAATAGCGGGGCAGTGGAACCATGGTGTCGCCATGGCCGCCCAGAACGAAGGCGTGGGTATTTTCTACGGACACATCCAGTTCCATGGCAATGAATGCCCGGAACCGGGCCGAGTCCAGCACGCCGGCCATGCCCAGAACCCGATTCTTGGGGAACCCGGAAGCATCAAAAGCAACGTGGCACATGGCGTCCAAAGGATTGCTGACGATAATCAGGATGGCGTCCGGAGAATATTTGGCAATCTGCTGGGTCACACTTTTGATGATACCGGCATTGGTGCTGATCAGATCATCCCGGCTCATGCCGGGCTTACGGGGAATGCCGGCGGTGATGATGACGATGTCCGATCCCGCGGTGGCTTCATATCCATTGGTGCCGGTCAGTTTGGCATCGTGCTTTTCGATGGGTGCGGCCTCTGTCAAGTCGAGGGCCTTGCCCTGGGGAACGCCTTCGACGATGTCCACCAACACCACATCGCATAGCTCTTTTTCAGCCAGTCGCTGGGCTGCGGTGGCCCCCACATTTCCAGCGCCGACAACGGTAACTTTTTTGTCCATAACAAGCTCCTTTTAGAGTTAATGGGTTATTATTGCGATTTTTCGAGATTGATCCAGGGAGAAAAAAACTTGATAACACACAGCCTGTCAATGTCAATATGTTTGTTTTATAAGAAGTTAGTTCTCAAATGTTGACAATAAAAGGGCAAACAGGATAAAACACCTTCTGTGACAAAACATTAGGTTCATTGGGAATCAATTCACGCCGAATGCGATGAAATTAGGAAAAAGCGAAAAAACATTCCATTATGCGGCATTTACCCAGTCCCGGCAAGATGGGTGCGGCAAAGCCACTGTTAGAGTGTCAGCAAAAACAGGATTGTGAATGAACATCAGCCTGCAAATCAAATCCCTGCTGAATGAAGCTGAATTGTACCGTGCCCAGGGACTCTTTCCCGAAGCAAAGGATAAGTACCACGCAGCGTCAGCCATGATCCACAAGATCGACAAGCTTAAAAACAAGGATAGTCTCCTTAAGGCCATTTCGGGGAAGATTCAATCTCTTGAAAAAAAGACGGAGAAGGTGGAAACCGGTCCTTCCTCTCCTGAGTTGTCTGAAAAAGGGCAGAACCTGATCAAAAGCCTGTTTGGTGAAAACGACCTGCAAAAAGCAGTTGCCCTGGCAAAGTTCGGTCAATTCGAACGGGCCATTGTCGAACTGGAAGCCTTGCTGAAAGACGATGTGTACCGGGTAGATGCAGGCAAGAATATTATCCGATGCAAGATGGCCAGTGCAACTGTGGACGATGCCATCGACCTTTACCATCAATGGCATTCCGGAGACCTGTTCAGCGGCCATCAACTGGAGTCCATCAGGACCTATCTACAACCGATTATTGACAGAAAAGGCCTTGATAAAACCCTGCCCGTGCCGGTGAGTGAAAAGGATGAAATCAATGCCGGCGGCGATTCCGGCGGAATCGAATTCAGCATGCCCGAACCCGAAGAGGAGATACTGGATATCACCTCCATCGGCATCACCTTTACCAGCGGCACCCATAAGGGGAAAATGGTCGAGTTCGACGTCAATTTTCAGTCCGGCGGAACATTGAGTTTGATCATTTCAAAAAATGACGAAGGCTTGATCGACGAGTTGAAAAATGGAGATAATCTGGACGATATCCAGTTCTACTCACCCATTGCCATGTTTAAAGGGACGGCCGTCGTTGCCAACAAGACTAGCATCGACACCGGGCCGAAGCAGGGCGATTTTTGTCTTGATCTAAAAGTTACAAGCACTTGACGATTTATTAACGCTGCAGTCAATCTTTGAATGCGGGTACCGTATTGCGGCTAAACAAGGTCTCCAGCGCTTACATCATTACATCAGCTAAGGATAATCTTTATGGCCATTTTCAACCTGAAGAAAAGGGAAATTGAGTGTAAGGTCGTATACTATGGGCCGGGTCGGTGTGGCAAGACAACGAATCTCGAATACGTCTTCAAGTCATACAAAAAACAGGTGACCGGGGAGATGGTTTCCATCAATACGGAAGGGGACCGCACCCTGTTTTTCGACTTTTTACCCATCGGCTTGGGCAAGATAAAGGGATGCGATATCCGTGTGCAGCTCTACACCGTCCCCGGCCAGGTCAAATACAGCTCGACGCGAAAGCTTGTTTTGCGGGGTGTGGACGGCATCGTTTTCGTGGCGGATTCGTTGGAGGTGCGTCGTGAAAAAAATATGATCTCTCTGAAAGATCTACAAAGCAATCTCAAAGAATATGGCAAAAGCATATTCAAGGTTCCCCTCATTATGCAATATAATAAAAGAGACCTTGCGGATGAGGGAATTCCACTCATGTCCATCGAACAGATGGATCGTGACTTGAACCGGCAACTGAAAGTACCTTCTTTTCCAGGCAGTGCCGTGAAAGGAACGGGCGTGGGAGCAACGCTGAAGGGTTGTTTAATTGAAACACTGAAATCCTTGCAAAGAGAATTCAAGTGGGCAAAGTAGGGGTCGGTCCTACCGATGAATGAAAGCGTGGCACTATCGGGAAGTTTAAACTTCCTGTCTTTGGGAGACATCATTCAGCTTCTTGGTTCAAGCGGCAGCACGGGTGTTCTCCGTCTGATCAACCGTTATGCACCGGATCCGGGGTTTATCTATTTTATAGAGGGAAATCCGGTCAATGCCCAAAACGGAGATATTGAGGAGCTCGATGCCCTCTACTCCCTTTTCGGTTGGGTTAGTGGATCCTTTGAATTCACGAGAGAGGCCATATTGGCCGACAAGCGAATCAACAAAAGCCGAATGGGAATCATCCTTGAAGGCATGAAGCTTTTGGATGACGGTCAAATCAAGAAAGTCGGACCGGCCACGACCAGCGACAAAGCTGCCGATATGAAACGGTTGCTTTCTAAAACCGCCATCGTCAAGGGCCCGCTCGTGGATTACATGTACGTCGTCGATGAGGAGGATTTTTTCGACAACGAGCATATCGTAGAAGAGGGAAAGCATGGCAGCTGGATCTGGGTGATATTGGAGGGTGTCGTCGATATCGTCAAAGAGGTGGACTCGGGGGCCATCCCCATTATCCGTATCGGCGACGGCTCTTTTATCGGCAGTATGGCCTCTTTTCTGTTGCAGGGGCATATTCGTAAGGCCACGGCCGTCGCCGTGGGCAATGTTCAACTGGGTGTTCTGGATTCACAGCGACTGGCCCAGGAATATGCCGGCATGTCTCTTGAATTCAGAACCTTTTTGACCAGCCTGGACAAGCGAATGAAACAGCTGACCGACCGCATCGTGGAATATCATGACGGGAGCATTCAGACCACAGAGATACTAAAAGACAAAAAGGTGCTCATCCGACAGGCAAAACCCGAAGAGGAACAGCTATACGTGGTCAAGCAGGGCAGGGCATCCGTAGTGCGTAATACCGAAAACGGCCCGGTCGTTCTGTGCCATCTCTACAAAGGCGACTTTTTCGGCGATGTGCCTTTTCTGCACCTGGGCCAGGAGCCGGAAGGTGCAACCATATATGGTTCGGAAAATATCAAAATCGCCAAGATCGAGGCCGTATCGCTGCAAATGGAATACAATCGCCTCTCGACTACATTTAAAAACATTGTGGATAATATGGCCACCTGCATGTCCGTGACCGCGGACATTGTTTGCCGTTCCCTGAATTCAAAAAAAGAGACGGCTGCAGATTTAGACGTTAGGCAGGGATTATGAATGGCCGTATTCGGCATCGGTAACCCCTTACCATCGGGACAAAGGTGAACCCCAATGAACGAAAAGAGAAAGCATTCCAGAGTGGATTCCATCTATCTGCTCAATTATGTGAATCTGGATGAAAATGATAAAGAGATGATGCAAGGCATGGGGCGCACGATTAACGTCTCTGAGTCGGGAATCATGCTGGAAACCCACGTGGCATTCAGCGAGAATGATACGGTGGACGTAGTCGTGGGTCTCAAAGAGGATATGGTGACCATCCGAGGAAAAGTGGTCTTCAGTCGGACTGCCGGAACCGGTCTGCACCAGTCGGGCATTCAGTTTCTGACCATCGAAGACGCATCTTTGGCAACCCTGCGCCGCTACATTGATGCATTCAACGCCATGTCCGCCAACGCATAAACGCCTTTAGGTGCGGGTCATCGGTTGAATTGGCCCCGATGGCGTGCTTTTTGGGCGAAAAAAGGAATGTCGCACATGACTCGTGTGGTTCGAGAAACTGGTTTTTCCACCCTGAAATTGGTTCAACGCGGCAAGGTCCGAGACATGTATGATCTGGGAGATGCCTATCTAATGGTAGCCACGGACCGGATGTCTGCGTTTGATGTAGTCTTGCCCGATCCCATTCCGGATAAGGGCGTCGTCCTAACCCAGATTTCCCTTTTCTGGTTCGACATTATGGAATCGCTGGTCGGCAATCACGTTATCACTGCCGATGTCTCCCGCTATCCTGAATCTTGCCGCCCCTATGCCGCAGATCTTCAGGGACGCAGCATCGTCGTCAAAAAAGCCCAGCCGCTTCCAGTGGAGTGTGTGGTCCGGGGCTATATTACCGGGTCGGGTTGGAAATCCTACCGGAAGGAAGGTACCGTATGCGGCATCCGTCTCCCTGAAGAACTGGTCGAATCCGATCGACTGCCAGTTCCGATCTTCACCCCGTCGACCAAGGAAGAGATGGGCAAACACGATATCAATATCGATTTTGACGAGATGGTTAATCGGATCGGCGCACCGTTGGCGGAACAGGTTAGAGATCTGTCACTTGCCATCTATAAAAAAGGTGCCCAGATTGCCGGTGAAAAAGGCATCCTCATTGCCGATACCAAATTTGAATTCGGCCTTGTGGATGGGAAGCTTATCCTCATCGATGAGGTGTTGACCCCTGATTCATCGCGTTTCTGGCCCAGGGACGCCTATGCCCCTGGCGGATCACAGAAAAGTTTCGACAAACAGTATCTGCGCGATTACCTGCTTTCGCTGGATTGGGACAAAACCGATCCCGGTCCCCGACTTCCCCAGGCGGTAATAGACAATACGCGTGCCAAGTATGTGGAAGCACTGACGCTGCTTTGCGGCGACAGCCATGGACTTTGAGATCACCCCCGTTTTAGTGGATCAGATTCAAACGGGGGACCACACCTTCAAAATCACCACAAACACGGAAACATCCGAACTGGTGCGGTCGATCAGCGCCGTTGGTCTACTGCAACCGCCGGTGCTCATAAAAACAGGACGTGATTTCACGGTAGTTTGTGGGTACCGTCGGATCGACGCATGTGAAAACCTGCACATGGCAAGGATTCCGGCCCGAATACTCCAATCCAATTTTTCAAAAATTACCTGTGCCCAGATCGCCGTTTCAGACAACGCCTCTCAACGTGCACTGAACATTGTGGAACAATCCCGCGCTTACGCGTTGATCAGAAAATTGGCTGACCGCTCAACCGCCTGGCCCAAAATTGCCGAATCAACGGGATTGGCCTTCAGCCAAACTGCCATGGATCGGATCATCCCAGTTGCCGGTATGCCGGGTCCCTTGCAAGAAGCCATTCTCGAGGGAAGCATCGCGCTTCCCATTGCCCTGCAGATCAACCACTTGGAAAACGATGATGCCGTGGCCCTTTGCAACCTATTCCGTCAGGTTACCACCGGGCTGAATATTCAGCGGGAGTTATTGGAGTTGATTTCTGAAATCTCACTCAGGGATGACATTCCTGTTGCAAGGCTGATAGCCCAGGCAGATATTGCTGATATTATAGAAAATGCAGATCGCCCAGCGCCGCAAAAAGCTCAACAATTGCGGATGCTGATGAAGGCGAAACGCTTTCCCGAATTGAGCAAAGCCGAAGCGGCGTACAACCAGAAATTGAAAACGCTCAAATTGAATCCCCGTGTTCAGATCCACCCCCCGCGTTTTTTTGAAGGAAAGTCCTACCGTCTGAGTTTAACCATTGATTCCCGCCGCCAGTTGAAATCCCTGCAATCAGAATTGGATAAACTGGTTCACCATCCCAACCTGCTTCCGGAATAGACCGTCAACCGGACTTTTCACTGTCGACGATTTCCTGGCTAACTATAGCTGACAGGATCAGCGCACGCCACCAGTTAACGATCCATTTATTCTGATTTAACGCCTTCGCCCCCGCCCATCGCATCATCGCCTCAACGAAGAGATAACTCATTGAAATAATGATTAGTAAAGATCTTGGGTCGAATGACTTCCGGAAACCTCAGGCAAAAAACTAATAAACCGTCAAAAATATGGTTTTTATTAGAAAACATGAACAAATATAACTTGACAAATGGGAGGCAAGATATATAAGCTCTTACAAGAAATAAATGGAATTCATTTAATATGGGGATCCAGGAAAGAAAAGAGAGGGAGCGCGAACGCCGCCGGCAACAGATCATGGTTGCCGCCAAGCGCGTTTTTACCAACAAGGGTTTCGCCAAGGCAACCATGGAAGATATCGCTAAGGAAGCGGAACTCAGCCCTGGAACCTTATATCTTTATTTCAAGAACAAGGACGAACTTTACGCCTCTCTTTCTCTGCGCATTCTTCAATACCTGATGATTCGCCTGGAACATGTCAAGGCCGAACCGTTTACCGACGCGGCACAACGCCTCAATGCGCTGAAAGAAGCCATGTTCGATGTATACGAGTTCGACCCTCTCATTCTGATTAACATGTTTCATATGCAGTCCAGTGAAACGCTGAAAAACTTGTCTCCAGACCTCTTGGGCCAAATCGAATCACTCAGCCGGAATTCCCTGAAAGTCATGGCAAATATTTTTGAAGAAGGCATCCGCAAGAAGGTGTTTGTGGACAATCACCCGACCGCGGTGGCCGATATTCTCTGGTCTCTTTTTTCAGGCATCGTACTCTGGGAAACCAGCAAAAAGATTATCAATGGCGAAAAAGACTTTTTAAAGGAGACATTCGATACCGCCTTTGAAATCTTTTCACGTGGGATTATGCGCACTTAACCGGCGCACCAACCTTGGCTCGATTGAGGACAACACTCAACCAGAATGGATGAAAGGGGGGATTAAACAAGGGGAGGGGGACTTCTTTTCCACTGATTTTTCCGCGACCGGATGGCTTGTGTCCTCAAGTTTAGCACGCATTCAAGATTAACGAAGGAAAACGCATTGAAAAGAAG
>NZ_JASJGN010000074.1:0-7300 GCF_033791525.1 Desulfosarcina sp. | reverse complement strand
GATATTCGTTTTTAAGAGCGAACCGCAGAATGTCCAATGTCGAATATCGAAGGAATGAATCGCTGTGCGATATCGATTCTATAAAAAGTCAGAATTCCTTCCTTCTTCACTCTGCGGTTCCTTGTTCGACATTGGATATTCGTTTTTAAGAGTGAACCGCAGAATGTCCAATGTCGAATATCGAATGTTGAAGGAATGTATCGCTGCGCGATATCGTTTCCCAAGAAGGCAGAATTCCTTCCTTCTTCATTCTGCGGTTCCTTGTTCGACATTGGACATTCTCTTTTTAATCCTTTGGATCAAGTCGCGCTGCAGTCTTACTTACGCGCCCCTAACTCCCTGTGCCGAAAGCAGGTCACCAGGTGGTCGTTGACTACTCCAGCGGCCTGTAGAAAAGAGTAGCAGATGGTGCTGCCCACAAATGTGAAGCCCTGCTGCTTGAGTGCCCGGCTGACTGTGTCGGACAAGTCGGTGGTGACCGGCATCGTTTCGGGGGTTTTCCAGCGATTCTGGATCACCCGGCCGCCGGTGAAAGACCAGATGTAATCGTCGAAGCGGCCATGGGTTTCCTGCAGGCGTAAAAAGGCCTGGGCGTTGCTGACAGCGGCCCGGATTTTGAGCCGGTTGCGGATAATGGCCGGGTTGGCCATGGCCCCGGCCATGGCTTTTTCAGACATCCCGGCCACCCGCAGTGGGTCGAAACCATGGAAAACCTGGTGGAAGGCATCCCGCTTGTGCAGCACCGTTTTCCACGACAGGCCGGCCTGAAAGGCATCCAGGAGGATGAATTCAAACCACTTGCGGTCGTCGTGGACAGGTACGCCCCACTCTTCGTCGTGGTAGCGCACCATCAGCGCGTCGTCGCCGGGCCACCCGCAGCGTTGGCGTTCGTTATTTACCATGCAACACCTGTTTTTGTCATGGGTTATCGTGGCGGCACATCCAGTGGCAGCCACAGGATAAGATCGGTTTGCCGGTCATTGCCCAACAGAAAAGGCTGGGTTCCCATCTGCACAAATCCCCATTGGTTGTAAAACCGGATGGCCCGGGCATTTCTACCCCAGACGCCCAACCAGATGCCCTCACATTGTCGTCTGGTCGCTTCAACGATGCATGCGGTCATCAACGCGCCCCCCACACCACTGCCGATCCACCGTTTGCGGGCATACAAGCGCGACAGTTGGATGGGCTTTTTTGCATTGATACAGGGCGGTGTCGATGCTTCAACCAGCCGGGCGTACCCCACCGGCTTCCCTCCGGCTTCGGCAATCAGGAACCGTGAAGACGGCTCGGCCAATTCCGTTGCCTGGATGCGCGGGCTGAATGCTTTTTCCAGGTAGGCGGCCATGTCCTCCGGGTGGTTGTCAGCGGCGAAGCTGTCGACAAAGGTCTCCCTGGCCAGTGATGAAAGGCCTTCATGGTCTTCGACCCCTGCCTGTCGGATAGTAATTTGCATTCGCTGCATGGTCACCGTTCTCGGGCGTGAAAGGGTGTTGGCGTTCATCGGCCTTCCATTTTGGGTTGCCATTTTTGTCTTTTTCAGTGGGGCGGCCAAATTCGGCATTTAATATTGTATATCACACTCAAGTTTCAGGGAAAACGGTCGAACTAAAGTTTGACCCTGAAACCTGTGAGGCAAAGAAATGATTTTTAATGGAGATTTGAGTAAATATCATCCGGCCGACGCCATCATGTTTCTATCCCAGTTGAGCCTGAACGGGATCCTTTCCGTTGCCGAAAACCAACGCCTGATTACAGTCAGTTTCAAAAACGGTTTCATCATCGATGCCCATTCCGCCGGTGGGGACGCAAAAATACTCCAGAGCTTGATTTTCAACCGCCAGGTTACTGCCGATGATGTCAAGCGAATCCGCCAGATCCGGACGGAAACGGCGATGCCGATTCGTTCCATTCTTACGCAGATCGACCTGTTTCCCCTTTCGACGGTGGAGGAAATCCTGCTGACCGGC
The DNA here is from genome assembly GCF_033791525.1 of Desulfosarcina sp. Classification (GTDB taxonomy): domain Bacteria; phylum Desulfobacterota; class Desulfobacteria; order Desulfobacterales; family Desulfosarcinaceae; genus Desulfosarcina. The sequence goes on along the minus strand of NZ_JASJGN010000074.1, from coordinate 5,330 downwards.
ATGAAAGAGGTGTTGTTGGAGATGTTTCTGCTCGATGAGGGGTCCTTTAATTTCACGGATACGCCGGTCGAAGCCGATGGTGCTGAAACCAAACTGGATGCCCGGATGCTTGCTCTTTCCATTGCCGTCCAGTCTGATGAGTACCGTGATTTCATCAAGGGAATCATTTCCCTCGACCGTGAATTCTCAGCTTCCGCCAAAGAGGTTCAGACCGAAACGCTGACCACTGAGGAGCAGGTGGTTTTTCGATTGATGTCCACCTGCAGAACCATTCGACAGGTTCTCGAAAAAGCGCCTTTCGAGAGCAGTACCGTGATAGCGATCATCAAGGACTGCATGGAAAAGGGAACGGTTACGCTCCTGCCCGCCGAAGCGACAGATCAGCCGGCCTCATCGGAATCCAGCGGGGACCCCCTGTTCGGCGCGTTTCGCCAGGCCCTAAAAAAGTTGATGCTGAGCGACGACCCATTGAAGCGCATAGAGGCCCTGGTGGCATTCTGCAAGGGTTTTTACAATGGCATACTGATTCTGACCGCCAAAGACGGCCAAGTGGTGCACTGCAAAAAGCTGCGCAGGGTCGACGGACACGGCCTCGACCAGACGTCCGCCAAGGGTCTTTTAGGGGCACTGGACGACGACCTTGTTTTGTCTGCCGTTCATCGTTCCGGCGTCGCTTTTTTCGGGAACCGGTTTCCATCGAATCTGTTGGACAGGCTGTCCGATGCATCCGCATCCGGCGAATGTGCGCTGATTCCGGTGGTCAACAAGGGGCGGGTGGCGGTCTTCATCTATGTGTTCAGCGAAAGCGGCTATGCGGGCCTGTCCCCCCAGCACTATCTGGAGCTGCTTTCCTGGATGGTTACACCCCGTAAAAAAAATATGACCGACCTGCCTGCGCAGCCCATGTCAGTTGCACAACCGGATAGCCACAAAAGGCCACCCTTGTCCGGCCAGTTCAGCCCGGCAGAGTTGGTGTCCAAGATCGACGAATTGCCGCCCCTGCCCACGCTGGTGACACGTGCGCTCGACATGCTCTCGGATCCCGGCGTGGATATCAAAGCGGTCGAAAAAGTGATCGGCATGGATCAATCCCTTGTTTCCAAACTGATCAAAATCAGCAACTCGGCACTTTTCGGCGGGTTGAATCGTGTCGAGTCCCTTCAGCAGGCACTGACGCGGCTGGGTGCGAAGACCACCAAAGGCCTTGTCTTGTCGGCATCCATGCAGACATACTTTTTAAAGAGCAATCCCGGCATGCAGACCTGGGGCCCGTTTTTATGGCAACACGCGGCCGAGTGCGGCCTGGCAGCCCGCCGAATTGCCGTTGCCGCCGGATACGACGATTCTGAAAAAGCCTTTGTGGGCGGGTTGCTGCATGATATCGGTAAACTGGTACTCCTGCTGGTGAGCGCGGACAGCTACCGGCAGATACAGAATCTCAAAAGGCGAGAGACGCTTACCGACCATGAAGCTGAAAAGCAGCTCATTGGAACCGATCATACTGAGATCGGTGAGCGGCTCATGGAAAAATGGAAAATGCCGGCGTCGGCAAAGGTTTGCGTAAAATATCACCACCACATTGAAAATGCGGGCGAGGCCGCGCCTCTGGCCGCCATCACCGCTTATGCCAATCACTTGAGCCACCTTCACGGCACCCAGCTCCAATGGTTCGTCCCGGATCCAGAGGCCATCTCAGATGAGTTGGCCAGGACACTGAAGCTGTCCCATGACGCCAACGAAGCGCTGGTCGAGTCGGTGGTCGCCGACTTTCAGCAGGCAGGCATGCTTTAACAGCTGCTAAGGGCCACGGCTCCTCCATCGACCCGCACCTTCAGCCCCAAGTGGGTTGATTGCACCCTTCGTCATGGGTTATGAAGGGGTCGAGGAGATTGCATGCCCGGCGCTTTTCAGACAACCAGACGGTCCCGTTGGTCCGTGTTCAGCCTGCTGTGGAAAACGGCTGCATCCATCGTCATCGTCACCGTGGCGATTGTCCTGCTGTTGCGATGGGTTCACCCGCCTACGAGTGCCTTCATGCTGCAGCAGCGCCTGTCCGGCGCTGTCGTCGACTACCGCTGGACACCCATGGACCGGATCTCACCCCATGCGGCCCTTGCGGTCATCGCTTCCGAGGATCAGAATTTTTTCGACCACTGGGGCTTTGACCTGAAGGCGATTGCCGATGCCATCCAGGACAACCGTACCCGCAGACGTCCCCGGGGGGCAAGCACCATCAGCCAGCAGGTGGTCAAGAACCTGTTCCTGTGGTCGGGAAGAAGCTACCTGAGAAAGGGAATCGAGGTCTACTTCACCCTGCTCATGGAATTGCTCTGGCCCAAATCCCGGATCCTGGAAGTTTATCTCAACATTGCGGAGATGGGCAACGGTGTGTTCGGTGTGGAGGCGGCCGCTCAGCGGTTTTTTCACAAACCGGCCGACCGGCTCAATCGGCGTGAAGCGGCTACCCTGGCGGCTGTCCTTCCCAGCCCCAGACGCATGGCGGCCGAACGGCCGTCGGACTATGTGATCCGCCGAACCTGGCAGATCATCGAACAGATGCATGCGCTGGGCGGTACCGGATATCTGAAACAGAACAGCCGATAGAAGCGGTATTCTGCTATCAACCGTTAATGACCGTGATCTGATCGTTCAGCGTCCAGAAATCATAAAGATAGCCCAGCCCGAAGATCCCGCCCGTCAGCAGATAAACGATGCCGATCAGCCATCTGCCCATGTACATGCGATGGATGCCCAACAATCCCAGGAAGGTGAGCAGTACCCAGGCCACCGTGTAGTCGACGGGGCCGCCGCGGAAGCGGATGCTTGCCTGCCGGTCCAGTGAGGGGATCAGAAAGAGGTCGATGAGCCAGCCGATCCCCAGCAGGCCCAGGGTAAAAAAGTAGATGGTTCCCGATATGGGTTTGCCGAAATAAAATCGATGGGCGCCGGTAAATCCGAAAATCCAGAGGATGTAACCGACTGATTTCAGATGGGTGTCGTTGTCGTTCATGATATCTCCTTTTATCGATTCTATCGCGATTCAAGGCCGACTGTTGAGATACGACTGTATGATGGCCACGGCCCTGGCCGTGCTTTCGGGCGCCAATATGTCTCCGGCCAGCACGTGCCGGCCCAAATCCTTGTTGCCCCTGAACAGCACCAGCTTTTTTTGTGAAGACGGGAAGGCCAGGTAGCGCATGATTGCCAGGGTAACGTTGATTACCCGGTCCCACGGGTTGACCATCATCAGCACCGGCATGGCGGCGTTTTTCAAATCGATCCGCCAGGATAAGCGGACCAGCTGCATCATGGTTGCGATGGCCTTGAGCGGGTATCGCATGGTCCAGTATCTTGCCTGCATGGCGTTGGAGACGATGAAGCACCGCCAGCTGCCGAAAAAGCTTTCGAACAGTCGCATTGTGGGCGGCCAAAGCGCTGCGGCCGCCAGGGGGTTTTTGGGAAAAAAGTTGGGCGAGAGGAGAATCAGGCGGTGAATCAGTGCGGCCACAGACGGCTGGGCCGCCAGCCAGGCCGCCAGGGTGCCGCCGGTGGATGTGCCCACCAGGATGACTTTTTTGCCCAGCCGTTGTCCGATGGCAACGGCTTCCATTCCGTCGTCCATCCAATCTTCGACCGTGGCCGTGGCCAGGGCATAGCCATCCTGCCCGTGGCCAGTCAGGCGGGTGTAGAACAGGTTGGCGCCCAGGGCCTCGGCCAGACGGTCGCACATGGGCCAGGTCTCCATGCGGCTTGCCGAAAAGCCGTGGATGTATACGATGGCGATGTCGCGCTGTAGGCGTTGGTCGTCGTGCCAGACGATTTTTTTTTCACATCCATTCCTGATGTCGGAAACCCGGGATTCCGATTTAGCAAGATAGCTGTCAAGGATATCCAATCGTTCAGGAATTTTGTTTTTTAGAAGAACGGACACAGCAGTGCATTGCCTCCTGGGAGGTTATCGGTAAAACTTAAGTGGTCGTGTTCATAAATACGATGGCATTCGATGACCGACGCATCCCGGTCCGTCTGCGTTCCTCGTCGCTTAAATACGACAGGTATTCTCGCTCCTCGCGGCCCAGGCGCCTCGGCCATCTCAGTGCGTCACCGTATTTATGAACACGACCACTTAGCGTGCTGAGCCGAGAATACAAAACGACCAAACCATAGCCCAAAATGGATGAGAATTCAATGTCGAGCAGGGCTCTCCGCTTCGAACGACTACGTATTTTCTACAAAATCCGATAGCGAACAGCCATCGGGTCGTTTTTGCTGACTTTCTGCCCCAGGCCGATCACTCCTTCGTCCTCCAATTGTATGGCATCCCTGCGCAGCAATCTGGGCTCTTCGTCCGGAAGTTTCAAAAATGTTCCATTGGTGCTCTGATCAATGAGCATGAAGCGATTTCGTTGCAGCTCAATGCGGGCGTGCATGCGTGAAACCAATGGTTCGTTGATGATCAGGTGATTGGCAACGCCCCGGCCCATGGTCAGAATAGGCCGTTCGTGATCCACTAATAGGCGTTGTTGCAGGTACCGAATTTGAAGGAGATCCTTTTCCTCTGTCAACGATGCAATCATTTCCTCGGTAAGGGTATTGGACATGGTCAGCAGGTCGGGTTTTCCCCAGATCAGCTCATGGATCTCCATGACATCATCTTTTCCCCTAACCCGCGTCCGGTCAACGATTCGTGCGCGCCGTTTCAGGGTCAGTTTCATCAATGCAAGCGTTTCTTTGTTGGTGATAATCTGATCGCTTTTCGCCAGCTCCACCATGCGTGCTGCCACGTTCACCGCGTCTCCAAACACATCTTCGGGCTCACAGATCACCTCTCCGTGGTGAAATCCGATTCTCAGACGGATGTTGGCCTGGACCATTTTTGGATCAAAAGAGATCTCCTCATGCATCTGTCTGGCGGTTTCGGCTGCCTGGTTGGGTGTCAAAAAGGTACACATCACTTCGTCGCCAATGGTTTTGACGACGGTACCATCATTTTCCCTGGCCAGTTCTTTCAATTGGGTCAGGCAGTCGGAAATCAGTTCCCGTGCCTTGAAATCGCCAAACGTGTCGTAAAGGCGGGTGCTGCCTGCGATATCGGCAAAAAAAATGGTTAACTGGTTGGTGGGGAGGGTGTCCATATCGGGCAATTCACCTTGTGGATAAAGGTTGAATAGGCACCTACAGCGGCAGACTCGCATGGCTGTGTCGGGTTGTCAAGATGCTGTACATTGTGATGATTATGGCGGCCAGTCAGTCGTCTCTTTTTATCCGGTAAGAAATAGCAATTTGCCATCCTGACGGACGTCCCATCCGGTTGCTCATCAACCCGCTGG
>NZ_JASJGN010000073.1:0-19310 GCF_033791525.1 Desulfosarcina sp. | reverse complement strand
CCCATCTCGAGACGATCGTAACCAAAGATCGCGGGTCTGTTTCTGTGGATGTCAAAAACAATCAGATCATCATCACCGACACTGCGGATAAAGTTGCCCAGGCGCTGGCTATTACCAAACAGATCGATAAGGTCACATCCCAGGTGATCATTGAGGCCCGGGTGGTTGAAGTCAGCGAAAACTTTTCCAAGGAACTGGGGTTTCAGTGGAATTTAGGTGTGGGTCCGGTGACGATCAACAACGGCGGGTCTCAATATACCACGGGTGTTGCCATGAACTATCCGGCGGCGACCGGCAATGGTTTCGCGCTCAATTTTGCAAAAATCGCCGGCACCCCATTTACCCTTGATGCCACTCTGACAGCCCTTGAAGCCAATGGAAATGGTAAAATCCTGTCTGCACCCAAAATCGCAACCCTGAACAACAAAAAAGCCAGAATCAAACAGGGGCAGGAAATTGGGTATTTGGAACGTGATTCAGCAGGCGGGTCTTCCGTAAAGTTCAAGGATGTTGATCTTTTGCTTGAAGTCACCCCCCATGTCACGCCGGACAACCGGATCTCCATGGATATCGTCATCCAGAAAAATGATGTGGTTGATTTTATAGACGGGGTGCCGATCATTGCCACCAACGAGGCACAAACGCAGCTGCTCGTCAACGACGGGGATACGATCGTTCTTGGAGGTATCATCAAGTCATCAGCAACCAACGCAAAAGATGCCTTTCCAGGGCTCCACAAGATTCCTGTGCTGGGCTGGCTGTTCCAGAGGAATCTGGAGGAGGCGGACAGCAATGAGTTGCTAATTTTCATGAACCCGAAAATTGTTCAATTGGAACAGCGTTAGCCCGTTTGCTAATGGCGAATGTCTAAGAAACATGACCTGTCCATTTTCAAAAAGCGACCCCATTTTAGCAAAAATGATGGTCGCTTTTTTTATCGAATCTGGCCTTTTTTAATGCTCCTACCATCAACTAACACTATCGTGGGTTTGTATTAGATTCACCGGTTCCCCGATCGGCTGATCGCAACCGTTAAAGACCATGAAGAAAGATACCCCGCATTGATCCGCGGGGTATTTTGTTGCCAGGAGGCAACCGTGGACCAACCGCTGGAACCCATCAAAGGAAGAACCGATGCGCGCCGCCTATTATGAGACATTCGAAGGACCTGTCACCATCAAATCCCTACCGGACCCAAGCCCGCCGGAAGACGGCGTGGTGATCAAGGTCGAAGCCACAGGCCTGTGTTTGAGCGACTGGCATGGCTGGAAGGGGCACGACCCGGATATCCACCTGCCTCATGTGCCCGGCCACGAACTGGCCGGTGTGGTTCAGACCACCGGAAAAGGGGTTTTCAACTGGAAACCCGGCGACCGCGTCACCCTGCCGTGTGTCTGCGGCTGCGGGAGCTGCCCCCAGTGCCTGTCGGGCAACCACCAGGTCTGCGACCACCAGTTTCAGCCGGGATTTACCGGCTGGGGCTCTTTTGCCGAGTATGTGGCCATCCGCTATGCAAACGTCAACCTGGTGCGCCTGCCGGCCGCCATGGATTTCGTCACTGCTGCCAGCCTGGGCTGCCGGTTCGTCACCGCTTTTCGCGCCATCACCGCCCAGGGCCGGGTCGGTGCCGGGCAATGGGTGGCCATTTTCGGCTGCGGCGGGGTCGGCCTGTCCGCCATCATGATCGCCAACGCCCTGGGTGCCCGGGTGGTGGCTGTTGACATTTCAGATGACAAACTGGATATGGCTCGATCCATGGGCGCATCCGAGGCAGTCAACGCCCGGTCCGTGGAAAATGTGGTGGAAGCGGTTCGCCATTGCTCCGGCGGCGGCGCCCACGTGTCCGTGGACGCGCTTGGCAGCCCCCGGACCTGTTTCGATTCGATTGCCAGCCTGAGAAAACGGGGAAAACATATCCAGGTGGGCATTCTCAACACCGAGGATCGCCACCCGGCGATCCCCATGGACCTTGTGGTTGCCCATGAATTGGAAATTCTGGGCAGCCACGGCATCCAGGCCTTCGAATACGGACGGCTGCTGGACATGATCGCCGCCGGCCAACTGCACCCGGAAAAGCTTATCGGGCGGAGGGTGAGTCTGGAAGAGGGGATTGCTCAATTGACCGTCATGGATCGGTTCGATCAGACAGGCGTGACGGTTATCAATCAATTCTGACGGCTCCGTAAAAAGTCCGATATCTGCGTTACGCTTCATCCCTCGTCACTGCGGAGTACGGAAAGTACACCTCATTTCTCGGGATTCGCAAGCCTTGATCTCGGCCCTTTTACGAAGCCGTCTAAAATTCGACTTTTTACGGATTCATCAATTTTAGGATGACGCGTCATCCGTCGCTTTCGCCACCATTGAAAAGCGGACCAGACACAATCGCTTTATTAATGATCGTTAACCAGCATCGATAGCATCTCGATTAAAAAGAGATGGCGGTCACACCGGTATTGATTTATCGGTGTGACCGCTTTTTTGGTTGTCGCCGGCGCTATCCGCCGTAGATTACAGCCAGAATCGTCGCCTTGCCCGAAGCGGCGGCAATCAGATGGGGGGTGGTGGAGAGGTAGTAGGCGCTGTCCCCTTCAGTCAGATCGAAATGATCGTCCCCGATGTATAGTGAGACGCTCCCGTCGAGCACGTAGATAAACTCTTCACCGTCGTGGACCGAGCGGTCCGTGTCCGGCGCCTCTTCCAGCTGGACAATCAGGGATTCCATATGCCGGCCCTTGACTTCCGGAGCGAGGCTCCGGTAGATGTAAGCCTGCTTCTTTCCCTTCAGCGAGGTCGATCGGGAAACGATTTTCTGCTCCCCTTTGCGGGTGATGGAATAGAGCTTCTCTCCCACACCGGACACCAGCCGGCCAAAGGCGCTGTCAAGGGCCTTGGAGAGTTTGATGGCCGTTCCCAGCTGAGGCTGAACCTCGCAGCGTTCGATGCTGGACAACAGTTCTACGTCAAAGCCGGTCATGTGGGACAGCTCGTCCAGAGAAAGGCCCTTGGCTTGTCGGATGGCCTTGATCCGTTGGCCGATATCCTCCTGGCCGCCTTCCGGCTGACTGCAGGTGCCCTCCTTAATTCGTCCGGTCAGGTCTTCGAAGTAGTCCACGTTGATGTGGGGTTTTTTTTCGCCTGTTTCCATGGCAATGCTCCTGGTTGAATAAATCATCCCGGTTTTCCAGTCGGGATCGGTAGTGGGTGCAGTGGGTTGCCTGCCTATCATGCCCCGGTTTCAACTGAGGGTCAAGGCGATCAGGGGCGATAGCGCTCCGGCAGCACGGCCTTGTCCGCCCATTCGGACGGCAGCTGCTGACCGGCCGATTCTCCCATTTTCTCCTTGAGCTTTTTTAACCCCGGTCGGGCGAACTTGGGATGGCCCTCCTTAAGGGTGCGCCCGTTGATCACCGCCTCACTCCTCAGGCGATGGCCCACGGTACGCTCCAACTGACGTCCCAGCCACAAGATGCGGTCGACATTGTAGCCGTGTTCAATGCCCATCTCATCGATCTGCACCAGCATGTCTTCGAGGCAGCTCAACCCCACGTAGCGGGGATCTTCGTAGTAGTATTCACCGGTGCCCGGCACCGGGCAGTCGTCCAGGAAATTGGCCGGCTGTCCGCCCAGACCGCCCAGGGTTCCCTCGAAGTGGCAGATGCCTGCCTGAAGGGCAGCCAGCACCGAGGCCGACGCCACCCGTTTGGTTTCATGGAAGTGGGCGATGTGCACCGAGGTGTCGGGAATTTCGTCGAGAATCATGGAAAAATAACGGTACACATTCGCTGCCGACGCACTGCCGTCGTGGTCGGCATGCTCGATGTCCGTGGCACCGATTTCCAGCCAGCGTTTGGTGAACTCCACCGCGTCTTTCAATTCGGTGGCGCCGGCAATGGGACTGCCCCAGATGGTGCTGACGGTGCCGCACATCTGAAGACCGGCGTCCCGGCACTTGCGGATGGCACTTTCGCACTCTTTCCAGTATTCGGGCAGGGTCAGGCCAGAGTTGGCAAAATGGTGTTCCTCTTCGGTGGAAACCATCATCAGGCAGCGATCCGGCCCGACGCCTTTTTTCGCCAGCGCGATGGCCCGGTCCACACCCGGCTCCCGAATGGTCACGGCGGTAATGGTAATGTCGTCCGGGTTGATGCCCTTCTTTTTGCATCGGCCGCGGAAGCGGTCGCTGCGCAGGTGCGCCAGAATCTGTTCCGCGTCACTGAACTGGGGCATCAGGTAGGGGTTGCCCAGGTTGGTCACCTCGATGTTGCGGCAACCGGCAAAAATCATCTCCTCGGCATAAAAGATCTTGGCCCGGGTGGAGATGAACTTTTCCAGATGCTGAAAGCCGTCGCGGACAGTGATGTCGCCTAAAGTGATCTTTTTAGGCATCCTCGGAAACACTTTCCAATAATCATATTCGGTCATGCTGCCTCCTTATTGTCTTCCTATGAATGGATGGGCAACCCAAACACCTGCCCACATGGGTACGTTCATCAGTATCCGGTCAAAACCCCTTGTACACCGGTTTTCGCTTCTCTTTGAAGGCGGCCAGTCCCTCCAGCCGATCTTGGGTGGGAATGCAAACCCAATACGCGTTGGATTCGATCGCCAGTCCCGTGGACAGATCCGTTTCCATGCCGTAGTTGATGGCATATTTAGCCTGTTCGATGGCCACGGGGCCGGTCTCACAGATCTCGGCTGCCATCTGCCGGCAGGTTTCCATAAGACTTTCAGGTGCGCAAACCTGGTTCACCAGACCGATCTGTAAGGCCTCGGCCGCACCAATACGTTTACCGGTAAAGATCAGTTCTTTGGCCTTGCCCTTGCCAACAAGGCGAGGCAGGCGCTGGGTCCCTCCGGCACCGGGGATGATGGCCAGCCGGGTTTCGGTAAGTCCCATGCTGGCGGTTTCCGAGGCGATGCGGATGTCCGATGCCAGGGCCAGTTCAGTTCCACCACCCAACGCCACGCCGTTGACCGCAGCGATCACCGGTTTGTTGAGCTGTTCAATGGCCGTGAACAGGTTGCGGATGGTAAAAATGTACTCCTTGACCTGAATAGGCGACAAGGTTGCCCGCTCCTTCAGGTCTGCACCGGAGCAAAAGGCCCGATCACCCGAACCGATAACAATGATCACGCGGACATCGGGGTCAAAGCGGATGTCGGCGATTTTAGCCGCCAGCGCATGCAGCAGCGCAAAATTGAAAGAGTTCATCACCTCGGGCCGGTTCAGGGTGATGACGGTCACTCCGTCTTGTTGCTCAGTGAGCAGAATCGTGTCGTTCATGCAGCCCTCCATATACGGACATGTGAATTAAAAAGGTCAACATCCGATGTAACGGGAAATGACGATGCGCTGGACTTCCGAGGTCCCTTCACCGATGTCCAACAATTTCTGATCGCGGTAAAAGCGCTCCACATCGTACTCTTTCATCAGCCCGTATCCTCCGTGAATCTGCACGGCGTGGTTGGCCACCCGCCCCATGAGCTCCGAGCAGTAGAGCTTGGCCATGGCGGCCTCTTTCTCGAACGGGCGCTTGTGGTCCCGCAGCCAGCAGGCTTTGTAAAGCAGGTTTCGGCCGCACTCGATCTCCATGGCGCTGTCCGCCAGCTTGAAGGCCACGGCCTGGAACTTGGAAATCGGCTGGCCGAACTGTTCGCGCTTCTGGGCATATTTCAGGGCCGCGTCATAGGCGCCCTGGGCACCCCCCAGACCCATGGCGGCGATGGAGAGCCGGCCGCCGTCCAGGGTCTTGAGCATCTGGTGAAAGCCGTCACCCTGCTGGCCCAGGATATTTGCCGCCGGTACGCGGACATCGTCGAAATAGAGCTCCGCCGTGTTGGAAGAACGCCACATCATCTTCTTTTTCATGGCCACGGCCTTGAGTCCCCGGGTGCCGCTCTCCACGATAAAGCAGGTGTATTCCGGTTTGCCGTTGGGGCGGGATCCGGTGATGGCCTGGACCGTCACCCCCAGGGTCATATCACTGGCCGCGTTGGTAATGAAAATCTTGGAGCCGTTGATGACCCACTCGTTTCCGTCGCGCACCGCCGTGGTCTTGGACCCGCCGGCGTCTGAACCGGCCGTGGGTTCGGTAAGCCCGAAACCCCACAACGCCTCCCCATTGCACAGTTTGGGCAGGTATTTTTGTTTTTGTTCCTCACTGCCAAAGTAGTAGAGCGGGCCGATACCCAGAGAGTTACCCGCCGCAATCGTGGCCGCCTGAGAGCCGTCCACCCGGGCAATCTCCTCAACGGCGATGATGTAGGAGATGTAATCCATGGCCTGGCCTTCGTACGTCTCAGCGACAAACATGCCGAACAGGCCGATCTCGCCCATCTTTCGCGTAAGATCGGAAGAAAATTCCTCTGCTTCGTCGAGTTCCATGGCCACCGGCGCGATCTCGCTCTGGGCAAACTTGCGGACCTCTTTGCGAATCATTTCCTGTTCTCTGGTCAAATCAAAATCCACGACGACCTCCTTTCCGCAACAGCGGGGGCGGCTTCACCACATCATATTGATGCGGCATCGGCCTCTTTTCGATACCGGTATAGATGTCCTTTTCAGTGGCCGGCAGGACGTTCGAAGCGGCCCTGCTTCAATCCGCTGATAATAAAATTTTCATAGATGTCGGCAATCTCATCCACCGTCAACCGTCCGTTGGAATTGTACCAGGTCGCGCCGGCCGTACACAGGGTCAAAATCGCATACGAAAGGATCTTGACGTCCACATCGGCAAACACTCCTTCATCCGTACCCTGGCGAAGGAGATCCTGAAAAATCGATTCGTATTCATCGCGCTTTTTGACGATGGATCGATAGTGCTCGGCGGTCAGCCCCCGCAGCTCCGCGTTGGCAATGAAGTTTTCCTTCTGCCGTTCCAGATGAAAGCACACATGGCTGCGCACCGCCGCCCGCATCCGCTGCTCAATACCCTGCACAGCCGCCAGCCCCTGCTTGAGGGTGGTGGTCAGATCGTCCATGGTGGACGTTAATATATGAAACAGCAGGTCCTCTTTGCTGGCATAGTGATAATAGATGCTGGCCTTTTGGATGCCGCTGCCACCGGCGATGTCGCTGATGCTGGTGGCAAAATATCCTTTTTTGAAAAAGAGATCGATGCATACGGTTTTTATGGTCGTTTTCATCTCGGCCATAAAGGCTGCGTCTCCGGGTGTAGCGGGCTATGACCGGCAGGCAATCAACGAAAAGGAATGAAAAGCAGGCGAATTTACCGACCGGTCGTTAGGTATCATGTCTTTAATCCAGTTGCCGGCACTTTGTCAAGGCTAAAAGGCGGACAGAAGGGCATGCAGCATTTTCCGGTTCTTGACAGGTGAACCGGAAAATGGTTTATGCAAAAACCTTAAAATCAGGAGAAGAAAACATGAAGGATCCTTTATTCCAGACCATCACCATCAACCGGCTTGCGGTCAAGAACCGGATTTACCTGCCCGCCATGCACCTGGGCATGGCCGTGGATTTCCAGGTGACCGACCAGTTGACAGCGTTTTATGCCGAGCGTGCCAAAGGCGGCGTGGGCATGATCTGCGTGGGCTATGCCACCGTGGATGACCTGTCCGGCAACACCCAGAACATCGGCGCCCACGACGACGCCTTCATTCCCGGCCTCACCCGGCTGGCGGCGGTCATCAGGGACAACGGTGCCCGCAGCGCCGTCCAGCTCAACCATGCCGGCCGCTACAACTTCTCCTTCTTTCTGGACGGCAAGCAGCCGGTGGCGCCCTCTCCCGTCGCCTCGCGCATGACCGGGGAAACCCCCAAGGAAATGACCGAAGTGGAGATCCGGCAGACCATCGATGCGTTTGCCGCCGCTGCCCTGCGGGTAAAAACCGCCGGGTTCGACGCCGTGGAAGTGCTCAGCGGGACCGGCTATCTGATCAGTGAATTTCTTTCCCCGCTCACCAACCAGCGCACTGACCCGTATGGCGGCAGCCTGGAAAACCGCATGCGCTTCGGACTGGAAGTGATGGCCGCCGTACGCAACGCCGTCGGTGACGACTACCCGTTGATCGTACGCATGAACGGCAACGATTTCATGCCCGGCGGCAACGGCCGGTCGGAGCTTCAGGCGTACGCCCGGGCACTGGCCGCCGGCCCTGCCGATGCCCTGTGCATCAACGTGGGCTGGCACGAGGCCCGCATACCCCAGATTGTTACCGCAGTGCCCCGGGGTGTATTTGCCTATCTGGCCAAAGGCATCCGCGAACAGGTGGATGTGCCGGTGATCGCCAGCCACCGCATCAACGATCCAGCCACGGCCCGCGAGATGCTCGCCGACGATATGTGCGACATGGTGGCCATGGGTCGCAGCCTGATTGCCGATCCATGGCTCCCGGAAAAGGCCCGCCAGAGGCAGGAAAACGACATCGTCCACTGTATTGCCTGCGCCCAGGGGTGCTTTGATCACCTGTTCCAGCTCAAGCACGTCGAGTGTATGTGCAACCCCCGGGCGGGTCACGAAAACACCTCGACAACCGAGAAGGCATCTGAGCCGAAGAAGGTAATGGTGGTGGGCGGCGGCCCGGCGGGCATGAGTGCCGCCGTGGCCGCCCACGAAAGGGGACACCGGGTGACGTTGTTCGAATCGGCCAGCCGTCTGGGCGGCCAGCTTTTCCTGGCCGCCGCCCCACCAGGGAGGTCCGAATTTGTCACGCTGGCACGGGATCTGGCGCGACAGGTAGCACTGGCGGGAATTCCTACGCTGCTCGATTGTGAAGTAAAGAAAGCGCTGATCCGGGATCATGCCCCCGATGCGGTGATCCTGGCCACCGGCGCAAAACCCATTTCCCTGACCATTCCAGGCAGCAACCGCCACCAGGTCGTTCAAGCCTGGGACGTACTGGCGAACCGGGTGACAACCGGCCGACGCGTGGTCATCATCGGTGGTGGGGCAGTTGGCGTAGAGACGGCCTTGTTTCTGGCCGAGAAGGGCACCCTGTCCGCCGATGGTGTCAAATTCCTGCTGGTGAATCGGGCCGAAGACTCCGAGACGCTGTTCGAAATGGCCACCCGGGGCACCCGGCAGGTGACTCTGGTGGAAATGCTGGACAAAGTGGGAAAGGACATCGGCAAGTCCACGCGCTGGGGCATGATGCAGGACCTGTCCCGCATCGGCGTGACCACGGTCACACGGGCAACGGTGGTGGAAATAACCGCAAAGGGCTTGAAGATCGAGAAAGACGGCCGGTTTGAAACGATCGATGCGGACACGGTGGTGATCGCCGCCGGTGCCACATCCGACAACCCGCTTCAAACGGTGGTTGAAGAACTGGGCATCCCCTTTCAGATAGCCGGGGATGCCGGCAAAGTGGCCCTGGCCTTCGATGCCGTCCACCAGGGGTACCGGGCGGGGATGGAAATATAAATGGGAAGCGTTACCAGGGACTTCTATAGCGAATCGGTGGATGCAGTTGACTTCGGTGATGTGCGGATCTGCTGGACGGCGGTCAGGGATATCAGTGCCATGACGGCGCCGGCGATAAAGGGGATGCGATAATCGACAATCCAGAAATAGCCGCCGATAGCCGGCAGAAAAACGGCAGCAATGTGGTTGATGGTGAATCCCACGGCAATGGTAGGCGCGACGTCGCCGGGATCACCCACCTTCTGGAAAAAGGTGTTGATGGCCATACCGAAGTTAAAAAAGATATGGTCGAGAATGTACAGTCCGCCGGCCACCCATTTGGAATCGGTAAACGCATATGCGAGGAACACGGCGATCAAACTGGCGTATTCCAGGGAGAGCACCTTGCGTTCGCCGAAACGGATAATGGCCCGCCCGATGGTGGGGCTGAGAAAATAGTTGATGGCATTGTTAATCACAAACAGGAAGGTCACCGCCTGAACTGAATAACCGAATTTTTGAACCAAAAGCAGCACAGAAAAGGCGATAAAAATTTGACGCCGAGCGCCGGCCATGAAGGTCAGAAAGTAGTAAAGTCCATAGCGTTTGCGAAAGATCATCCGCTTGCGCTGGGGAACGATGTCGGCGCTGGTGGGCCTGCGGGTGAAACCCCACAGGCCTACCGCTGCAATGAGCCCGCCGATGATCAGATACATTCGCGTAAAATCCAACACGGAGGCAATAAAAAAAATAAACACCCCCACGACGATGCTCGACGCGGCAGAGATGCTACGAAGCTTCCCGAACACCCAGGGCGAAGTGGTCTTGTCAAAATACTGCAGGGTGAGTGACATGTTGGTGGTTTCATAATAGTGAAACCCGAAGCTCATCACCAGGGTCGTCAGAGCCAGTCCCGTGAAGGAGGGAAACCACCCGGTGGCGGCAATGCCCAACCCCAGCAGCAGGATGGATAGGGCCGAGAGACGGTGCTCCGGGATGAACCGAATGATAAAAATAGCCAGTAGGGCCAAAAGCCCGGGAATCTCACGGATGGACTGAATGGCGCCGATGCCGGCGCCATTCAGTCGAGCCACTTCCACAGCAAAATTGTTGAAGAGGGTCGTCCACGCCTGCAGCCCCACCGTCGAAGCGATGGTGAGCACCACTAAATAGAGATACATGGGGGTTTTTTTGACGTGGTCCAATCCGGCGATAACTCCAAACGGTTCAACCGATCATGTGATGGGTGGATCGGTCTACCACCAATAGGGTAGCCAGACAAGCAGGATTGTTTTTAGAGTTGATTTTTCAATGGAAACCCCGCTAAGAGTTACGGTTCGATATGTTTCGATTGACCAACGGTCTCACCGCCACCTTATGGAAAAGAACGCCGGCCTCGCCCCAATCATCAATGGTAGCCAGCGGGTATCCGACAATTATGGACGATATGCATTACCCAATATGAACATCTTACTGATCAATCCTCCCAATTGCGGTCGCAGTATCCCCGAAGAAAATTACGGGATCACCCGCATCAAGATGATCTTTCGCGGTGAACCCCTGTCCCTTGAAACACTGGCCGGCAATCTGGGAGGGCACCCGGTGGCAATCGTCGACCTCAAGGCAGACCCTTTAGGGCTTTCACCGGAACGGCTCCCCTTTACCCCCGACGTCGTCGGCCTGACGGGTGTCACCTGTGAAGCCAACACAGTGCTCGCCATCTCCGAGGAACTCAAGGCGCGCTTCGGGGCCGTGGTCGTGGTGGGCGGTCACCACGCCTCCTGCGACCCCGGTTTTTTCAGCCGGCCATATGTGGATTACGTGGTCGTCGGCCTGGGCAAGCTCAGCTTCAGGCAACTCATCGACACGCTGGAAGCGGGCGGAAAGCCCGATATACCCGGGATTCTCAACATTCGCGAGGGGGTTCCGGAATCCTTCACCCCGCGCTGTTACACCACCGCTGATCTTGTGGATGATCGTCCGCCGCGATATGATCTGGTGCAACAGCATCGTGACACCTATGTGATGAGCGGCGTGGGGGGCAAGACCGGATTCGTGGCCTCGGCGTTCGGTTGCACCCACAGCTGCGCCTTTTGCTGT
Source organism: Desulfosarcina sp. (assembly GCF_033791525.1). GTDB lineage: Bacteria > Desulfobacterota > Desulfobacteria > Desulfobacterales > Desulfosarcinaceae > Desulfosarcina. The sequence continues at coordinate 7,842 of NZ_JASJGN010000073.1, read as the reverse complement.
ATTCCCAACATGACCGAAAACCGATACCTGCTGCACAGCAATGCGTCGGTGGTCAGGGATGTAATGGCCCTTGGCGATGTAAACACGATTCGCCTGGTGGATGCCAATACATTTGGCGACGTCGGGATGGCGAGCGATCTGGCCGATCGACTCATCCAGGCCGGGGTTCGCAAACCCCTGGTGGCTGACGTCCGATCGGATACGGTGGTCAGAAACCCCGGGTTGTTCGAACACTGGCGCAAGGCCGGGCTGGCGGTGGCGGTCATCGGATTTGAAGAAATCAGCGATCAGCGGCTGTCGCAGCTGAACAAGCGCAACACCGTACAGACCAACATCGAGGCCACCCGGATATTAAAAACCCTGGGTATTCGAATCGTCGGGGACTTCATCGTATCGCCGGACTATGAAGAAGCGGATTTCGAACGACTGGAAACCTTTATCCAGCAAAGCGACATCGACCTGCCCATTCCGGCCATTCTGACCCCCATCCCGGGAACACCGCTTTACGAACGGATGCGGTCCCATATCATCATCGACAACCTGGATTACTATACATTTACCAATGCCGTTGTGGCTACGCAAATGGCGGAGGCGCATTTTTACCAACGTTATGCAGGGCTTTTGGAACACTGCCTGTCCCATCTTCATTCGGGTGGGAGCCATGGTGGAAAGGAAAATGATTGATGCGTGTGTTTATTAACCGGCTGTCGGCTTTTTTGCCCAACGCACCGGTTTTCAACGACGAAATTGAAGCGGTGCTGGGCCAGGTGGATCAAGTGCCGTCGCGTGCGAAACGAATTGTGTTGAAAAACAACGGAATAGTGAAACGCTACTACGCCGTGGACCGCGAGACCCAGGCCCTGACCCACACCAATGCCCAATTGGCTGCCGAGGCCGTGAGAGGCCTGGCGGATGGGGAAGGATTCAACCTTGATGATATCCAGTGCCTGTGCTGCGGCACCACCAGCCCGGACCTGCTTTTTCCGGGCCACGCGCTCATGGTGCTGGGTGAATTGGGCCTGCCGCCGGTAGAGGCCGTAACCACCGCCGGAATTTGTATTTCCGGCATGACCGCCTTCAAATATGCCGCCATGAATGTGGCCACCGGAATGACCACCAATGCAGTCAGCGTTGGCTCTGAGCTTTCCGCCTCCTTCATGCGATCCAACTTTTTCAAACCCTCGGAAAACCCGGATGCGGATGTGGCAAAGCGGCCCACCCTGGCCTTCGACACCGACTTCCTGCGCTGGATGCTCTCCGACGGTGCGGGTGCCGCCCTCTTGTGCGACGCACCCAACCCTCACGGACTCTCCTTGCAGGTGGACTGGATTGACAACCTCTCCTATGCCGGCGAACTGGAGACCTGCATGTACAGCGGCGGCATCAAGGGGGACGATGGCAAGGTTTCCGGCTGGCGCGTGGTGGAAGGAATCCAGCCCAAGGATGAAAAGTGCCTCATGGCCGTCAAGCAGGACATCCGCCTTCTGGAAGTCAACATCGTCTCTACCATGCAGCGCGCCCTGCAGACCAGCATGGACAAACACGGACTGCGATCGGAAGACGTGGACTGGTTTCTGCCCCATTACTCCTCGGCCTATTTCCGGGACAAATTCTACACGGGCATGGCGGCCATCGGATTCGAGGTTCCCTACGACCGCTGGTTTACCAACCTGGCTGAGACGGGCAATACAGGCAGTGCATCCATCTACATCATTCTGGACGCACTGTTTTCCTCGGGCAAGCTGAGACCCGGCCACCGGCTGTTGTGCTTCATTCCGGAAAGCGGTCGTTTTTCCCACTGTTTCATGCACTTGACCGTTGTCTGAGGAACCGTACCCATGAAAATCGATGAAGTCCCCCAGGACCGGGGCATGATGAACGATCACCGCAAAGAGGTGTGCTACGCAGTAGATGACCAGGGAAACTACGTGCTGACTGGCAGCGCGGGCTGGGATCCTAAAAATATCGCCAACGGCCAGGCCTGGGAATTGATCGACAAAGCCGCTGGTGCCGCTCTGCAAAAGGTTCGCCGTGGTCAGGCGAGCCCGCTGTTCTACCACATGGCCAGGCATCAGATGAGTGTGGGCCTGTTGGCCAAGTATGCGGGAGTCGGCCGGCTGAGGGTCTGGCTGCACCTGAAACCCGGACCGTTCAGCCGCCTGTCACCCGCTGGACTGCAGCGCTACGCCGAAGTTTTCGACATCTCCGTCCGGGAGTTGAAAACGGTCCCGGAATCCCACGTTTCGGGATCCCCGAGCGTTTGACCCATTAGATATATAGGGTGGTCGGCGCCTTTGCGCCCCGCCGCACAGGAATATATGAAGATCGATTTTGCCCACAGACAATCGGCCCACTGCGAAAGCGGCGTTTGTTCGAACCTGCTCCACCACTACGGCCTCGACATCAGTGAAGCCATGGCCTTTGGCATGGGCTCCGGCATGTTTTTCGGATATCTGCCGTTCATCCGCGTCAACAAGCTTCCCCTGACCACATACCGCTGCGAGATGGGGGGTATCTTCAAGCGCGTCACCAAGCGGCTGGGATGCCGGGTGAACTGGCAGAAATTCAGGAGCCCGGAAAGGGCTATGGCGGCGCTGGATGAACGGCTGGACCAGGGCATCCCGGTGGCCTGCCGCACCGGAGGGTACTGGCTGCCGTATTTTCCGCCGGCGTTCCGATTTCACTTTAACATGCACAACCTTGTGGTCTATGGCAAAGAAGGGGATGATTACATCATCAGCGATCCGGTCTTTCCGGGTCCCGAGCGCTGTTCCCATCGGGACCTGCTCAAGGCCCGGTTCGCCAAAGGCGCCATGGCCCCCAAGGGTACCATGTACTATTTGAAACAGGTGCCCCGGCAGGTGGACCTGGCGCCTGCCGTGCGCAAGGGCATCCGGGAAGTGTGCCGACGCATGCTGAGAACACCGGGTCCGGTGATCGGCATACGCGGAATTCGCTTCCTTGCCGGTCAGGTCAGGAAGTGGCCCAAAAAACTGGGCGAAGAGCGGGCGCTGCTTTATGTGGGGCAGCTGATCCGCATGCAGGAGGAACTGGGTACGGGAGGAGCCGGTTTCAGGTTCATGTTTGCCGCGTTTCTTCAGGAGGCCGCCACCCTTATAGAAACCCCGCAACTGGTGGAACTGTCCCGCGCCATGACCGACGTCGGCGACCGCTGGCGCAAATTTGCTGTGATCGGCGGGCGCCTCTGCAAGGGAAGGGCTTCTGGGGACGATACCTACGAGGCCATGGGCACACTCCTGAACGAATGTGCCGACGGAGAGGCCAGCGTCTATCGGGAATTGTTGCAGATCGTTTGAGAAGGCAACAAAGAACCTGACAATCAAGATCACCTTTTTACTTTCGGCTAAAATACCGATACGATGCGAAGGCAGTCGAGGGAAAACGTGGAACCATGACGATACAACAGCGGCTCAAGGAGATCCTGGTGGTCGAACTCAACCTCGAAGATTTTACACCGGAAACGATCGATGACGACGAAGCGCTGTTTGGCGGCCGGCTGGGTCTGGATTCCATCGATGCGCTGGAAATCGTCTACCAGGTGGAACAGAATTTCAACATCCCCATGAAGGAAATGAACGAAGCCCGTGCGGCCTTTCAGTCCATCAATACCCTGGCGGCCTTCATCGAGGCCCGGTTGCAGGGCTGATTCATGGCCCCCGTCGCCATAGCCGGTGTGGGATGCATCTGTGCCCTGGGCGCCTCCTATGACAGTTGCATGCAGGCCTTGTATGCCGGAAGGCGCAACTTCGGCCTTCCCAGCCGGTTCCCGATCCACTGTGAGACCTCACAACCGGTATTCGAAGTCCCCGATCGATTCCTGGACCCATGGCCGTTTTCCCGAACCCTGCCGCGCACCTGCCGGATGACCCTCATCGCCACCGAACAGGCAATTGCCCAGGCGCAACTGAAGCCCGGCGATCTGACACGACCGCGGGTGGGGGTCTGTGTGGGCACCAACATCGGTGTCACCACCGGTTATGAAATCGGACAGGCCGAAACCGATTCCTTTCTGCTGCCGAGGGACCGGTTCCTGGCCACCAACCCCACCAGCCTGGTGGCAAATACCCTCGACCTGTCCGGTCCTCAACAAACCGTGGCCAATGCCTGCTCGGCCGGCTCAGATGCCATCGGTATCGCTTCAGCCTGGATCACCGCGGGGTACTGTGATGCCGTGATCGCCGGGGGCACCGACGAACTCACCCCGCGGGTTTACTATGGGTTCAAGTCCCTTTTTATCAACGATCAACGCCCCTGCCGGCCCTTTGACCGAAATCGAAAAGGGCTGAACCTGGGAGAGGGGGCCGCCGTTTTCCTCCTGGTATCGGAGACCTTCTGCCGCTCTCGGCAGATCGATCCATTGGGATACGTCATGGGCTACGGCGGCGCTGCCGACGCCCACCACTTTACCCAGCCGCGGTCCGACGGCCAGGGACTGCGGCTGGCCATTGACGAGGCACTCACCACTGCCGATGTCACTAACGATCAGGTCTGTTTCGTCAACGCCCACGGCACCGGGACGCCCGACAACGACCTGGTGGAAAGCCAGGTCATTGCCGACCTGTTTCCCGGAAAACCCTTTCTCTCCACCAAGGGCTATACCGGACATGCCCTGGGTGCCGCCGGGCCCATCGAAGCGGCACTCACCCTGGGATGCCTGACGAAGGGCGCCCTGCCCGCAACGGCCGGCTATGAGACCCCGGACCCGCAGATGCCGGCCCATCCAGTGGCAGTCCCGACGAACGTCGACGGAAAGGTGGCAATCACCCAGACCCTGGCCTTCGGGGGCAGCAATTCGGTGCTGGTCATCGGATCGAACGGGTGTCTGTCATGAAGGCTGCCATCTGCGGCATCGGCGTGGTGGGCGGCTTCGGCAACGGGTTGCCCGCTCTGGAAAAGGCCCTGGATGGCGCTGGGGTTGCAACGACGGATGTTTCCATTCCGACTCGGGAGGGTCCCATTCGGGTGCCGTGCCTGACGGCCGACACCGCTCCACTGGCTGATTATGTACCCACGCGGGTCCTTCGCCGGATGGACCACTATATCCGACTGGGGCTGTTGGCGGCTTTCGGGGCCATGACCGACGCCGATATCTTGGACAAAAGCCGGCGCGGACGCCTGGGGATCATCGTAGCCACCGGCGGCGGCGCCACCGGCAACAATTACAATTTTCAGTACCCCTTCGAAGACAAGGAGGAGATCTGCGGGTCGCCCATCCGTTTTTCAAATTCGGTTCATAATGCGGCCGCCGCCTACATATCCATCGCACTGGAGGAGATGGGTCCCAATCACTCCATTACCCACGAGGATCTCTCCTTTCCCTCGGCCCTGATGACCGCGGTTACATGGCTGCAGCAAGGTCGGGTGGATGCCGTGCTGGTGGGCGGTGTGGACCAACTGTGCCATGCCCATGCCTTTGCCTGGCAGGTTCATCGGCAGGCACGGGGAGCTGTGCAAGTGGCGAACAAAAGAGAACGGCCGGTACCCGCGGCCGGTGAAGGGGCCTGCTTTTTTGTCCTCAAAGCAGCCGATACAGACGCCACGCCTTACACCGTCATCCGGGAAACGGCGCTGGGGCGTATCAGTGCCGGTCCGCTTCCTCGACCCATAGGGGACTTTTATATTCTGGGAGAAGGTGGCCTTGCCGCCACCCGGGCAGATTACGGGAAATGGCTTTTACCGGACGCCCGCGTTGCCTGCTACGCCCATGTTTACGGAGATCTGGCCATCGACAGCGCCTTTGACACCGCCATTGCCGCCCTCAGCCGCAGAAACAACCGGATTTACCCCGTTGGCAGCATGGCCCATCCGGCACAACCCCTGGAATTGCCGGCCGACTGTTCCATCGTCTGCCTCAAACTGGGCGTGGGAGAAACCTACGGCTGGACTATTTTGGAGTGACAGGCTCGCAATCGTGATGACCGAAACCACCCATCCCAAATCCACCCCCCTTGTCCTTGACGCCACCGGACTTACCCATCACTATCCGGGCAATCCGCTTCCGGCACTGGATGGGCTGGATTTGCGTCTTCATGAAGGCGAGGTGTTTGGACTGCTGGGACCCAACGGGGCCGGTAAAACCACCGCCATCGCAATCCTGAGCACGATCCTGAACCCCGGATCGGGTTCGGTAGTCATCAAGGGTTACGATCTGCGGGATCAAAAATGCGCCGTGCGCCGGATCATCGGTCTGGTCCCCCAGGAAATCGCCCTTTACCCGGCACTCACCACGCGGGAGAACCTGCGCTTTTTCGGCAAACTCCACGGTCTGGGAGGTGAGCTTCTGAACCGGCGGATCGAAGAAACCCTGACGGCGGTGGGGCTGGAAAACCGGGCCGATCAGCAGATCAACACCTTTTCCGGCGGAATGAAACGCCGGGCGAACCTGGCGGTGGGAATTCTTCACCACCCACAGATTCTCTTCCTGGACGAACCCACGGTGGGCATCGATGCCCAGTCGCGTAACCTGATCCTGGAAAGAATCGAAACGTTGAGAGGCCGGGGCACCACGGTTCTGTATACCACCCACTACATGGAAGAGGCCCAGCGGCTGTGTTCTCGGATCGCCATCATGGACCAGGGAAGGATTCTGACCGAAGGAAGCCTGGACCAACTGCTGGTCCAGGGTCCCGCCGGCAGTGACCTTGGCCAACTGTTTCTTCACCTGACCGGCAACCAGTTAAGGGATGGGTAAAATGCGTCAACTGATCGCCGTCATTCATAAAGAACTCCTGCTCCTCGTCAGAGATAGAGCTGGGCTGCTGGTGCTCTTCGTCATGCCGGCGGTGCTGGTGGTGGTGATCACCCTGGTCCAGGAAAACGCCTTGAAGTCCATAGGAGAAGGCCAGACCCACATCCTGCTCATCGATGGCGATGGGCAGGCCTTGGGCCGGCAGATCGCAGACGCCCTGAAGGCCACCGAAGGGGTGATGGTGACCGAGACCCTGGACGGTAAGACGCCGAATCGGCAGCAGGCGTTGGAACTCGTGGCAAAAGGTGCTTATCAATTCTGCCTGATCATGCCTCCTGGATTGACCGGCACGGTGAAGGACCGCGCCCGGCAGAGCGCCCTGGAGAGCCTGTCCGTGGAGGAGGCAGGAGGGGTTGTGGCCCCGGCACCAAGGGTCGACATATATTTCGACCCGACCGTTCTGGGAAGTTACCGCTCGGCGGTGCGACATCTTCTGGATCTAATGATCTTCAGGCTGGAAGTGAGCGAGAAGATGACCGCCCTGTCCCGGATACTGCCCGAACACATCAACCGGTCAATCGCCGGGGTACTTGAACCCGTTGCCGAGTTCATTGTCCAGCCACCGCAGGTGGAATTGCGGTTGAAGTGGTCCGGCCTCCCCTTGTTGCGGATTGAAGACCGCGAGGCGCTGGCGGGCCGGATGACAGTAATCCCCACGTCGGTGCAGCAGAACGTACCGGCATGGTCCCTGTTCGGCATCTTTTTCATTGTTCTGCCCATGGCCGGCGCCTTCATCCAGGAACGCAACAACGGGACCCACCAGCGCCTCCTGGCCATGCCCGTGAGTTACCTGACCCTGGTTTCCGGAAGGATATTCGCCTATATGGGGATTGGCGTGGTGCAATGCGCTTTGATCGGATGCATCGGCAAATGGATTCTACCGTTGTGGGGAACCCCTTCTCTGGAAATGGGCGGCTCCCCCCTGGCCCTGCTGGTGGTGATTGCCAGCGCCATCCTGGCCGCCACGGGATACGGTGTTTTACTGGGGACGGTAGTCGACACCTACGAACAGGCCTCCATGTTCGGTCCCATCTCCATCGTCATCGCAGCCGCCATAGGGGGAATCATGGTGC
>NZ_JASJGN010000072.1:0-9312 GCF_033791525.1 Desulfosarcina sp. | reverse complement strand
TCTATGTCATCGTCTCCGGCGGCATCGCATTCTGGCGCACACGAACGCTGATTTATGTGTGGTCGAGCCGGCAGCCCGCCGGCAGCACGTGGGAGAATGCCTTTACCGGCAACGCTCGCGTCATGGCGCTGCAGTCCGGCAAGGGCGCTGGCTGGGCGACCGAACGGCGCGATGTGCGGGCCGATTTCAAACTATGCTTCAATGACGATATCAGCTCCATCGACGCGGTTGCCATCATGACCGATACGGATAACAGCAACCAGGAAGCCATTGCCTGGTATGGGGATATTTTCTTCTCGAGAGAGTAATGATTAAGCGGGCGATGCCTGCCCTGTAGGACAAGCATGAGGCCAGCCAAAGCAATTCGCGAGAGCCGTTCCTTTTTTTAAGCTGCGTTCTACCTGCCCCGGCGCCTCAACCCTGAGCCCCAATCGAAGGAACGTCGCCTTTTTCGAGCAGCTCGACCTTGAGCTGCCGTTTGGCGTCGTTGGCCAGGTGCAGGGTTTGGGTGGGAAAGGCGAAATCGATCCCTTCTGCCGAAAAGCACCGGGTGATCTCCAGGCAGGTGCGCTGGACCCATTCCTGGAAATCCCAGTACTCGGGGGGATGGTACCAGGCGAGAACCAGGATGTTCAGACTCCAGTCATTGAAGCCGTTGAAGTAGACCCGTGGAGGGAAATCCGGGTGCATGCCCTCGTGATCGGCAATGATCTCCCGGATGATGGCCACGGCCCTTTCGATCTTCTCCGGCGGTGTGTCGTAGGTAATGCCGATGTTGTTCAGCCAGCGGATGTTGGGCCGCTTGCCGATATTCTCCAGCCCTGAGTTGACCACCTTTTCGTTGGGAATGGTTACCAGGTGCCCGGTGAGAAGCCGGATGCGCGTACTGCGGAAACCCACGTCCTCCACAACCCCGTCGTAGTTGTCGATGACGATGCGTTCGCCCACCTGGAAGGGCTTGTCGAAAAGGATCGTCAGGGTGCCGAAAAAATTGGCGATGGAATCCTTGGCGGCCAGGGCCACGGCCAGGCCGCCGATCCCCAGCGAGGCAAGCAGGGGTCCAATCTCCACACCGGTGAGGTTCTGGATCACGACGATGCCGGCCAGGATGACAATAAAAATTCTCAGGGTCTTGCCGAAAAGGGGCACCAGGATGTCGTCGATGGTACTTTCCGTACTGTCGGCCCATTGGGAGAGCCGCGCGTCCATCACATGGACGAACTGGTAGATAAACCAGAAAAAGGCCAGAATGCCGCCCACCGTCGCCGTTTTCTGCAACACCAGGTGAACCAGGTTGCTGCCGTCCGCCCCCTGGAAATGGCTGTAAAGGGGAGACAAGGCCCCGTAGATGCCGTAGACCCAAATGAGCAGGCTCAACGGCCGCATTACTGCTTTGAGAATAAGGCGTGCCCAGGAGATCTCGCCGTCCACCGATGGAATGGTCTCAATCTTGCGCCGGATGAGCAAATGAACTCCCCGTTCAACGGTCACTACGATAAAAACCAGCAGCAGGCAGAAAAGCATCTTGAGCCAGCTGATATCCGCATAAAACTTGCTGTCGATCCATCCGCCAAGGCGATCAGAGGCCTTGGCCCCGAATGCCTCGATCCTTTCGCCGACCTTGTTGCCTGCCTGGTCGATTTTGCCGATTTCCGGCTTAAAATCGTGTTCAATAACAGGTTCCTGAACCTCGACGGACGTGCTGTCCGCTTCCCCGTCGGTTTGCGTTTGTGCCATAACCGGCCGGCAGAAAGAAACGGCGATGATTACGACCAGGGATAGAATTCTGAGGATCTTACTGAAACTTGCCATGCATGGATTCTCCTGTTGATACTCCGGTTGGTGGCACAATAAATCGCCATGCGCATGGGTATGGGGTTGTGCTGCCCCCTACCGTCTTCTATTCGTTTTTATACGGTCGTCTAAAAGAATAACTGTGAACCGGGGTCCCTAATGAATAGCGTCGCGGAATTAAAAAAGAAATGAGCACCAAGGATACAGATGGCCATGGAAGCAGTCAACCAGTTAGGAATGGCTGCCGACCGGCAATCGGCCTATAAACTCTGCCGGAGAGGGTATCGGAAGGGGTTTGTCAATCCCGCATTTTTTCAATGAGGCCACTTCGGCCGCAGTTCCAGAGCCCGTGAGATCGGACCAATCCCGGTCGACCTGAAAAACTTGACGGTCCCGTAAAAAGTCCGATATCTGCGTTACGCTTCATCCTTCGTCACTGCGGAGTACCGTAAGTACGCTGCCTACGGCACCCGCGATAGCGGTATTCTCAGGATGGAACATGAATGTTCGCCGTAATGATGAAGATCGATATACTGTTCGCTCGCTAAAACTCGCTTTCGCGGCCCGCAAGCCTTGATCTCGGGCATTTTACGAAACCGTCTGAAATGCGACTTTTTACGTGTTCATCAAACTTCATGGTCGAAGTACATCCAAAAACGGGCCGCATCAAGGTTTCTCGACCCTAAGGGATGTTTTGGGACGCATGAAACAAGCCGAACCGCATTTCTGCTACCCAGGATCTTTTATTCAGTTCAATTGCCTGCCTTGTTTTTCAATTGATGGAAATCACCTCAAGAATGACCAACGGACACCAGTGTCTCGGTCGTACCGTTGTGTCGTAAATTTAGCTTGAAGGTCGAGCCGTTGTCATTCCAGACTTGGTGGATCGACCACACTTCTGTCTTGCCGGCCTCGGTCTCCACCCGAACTTGCACCGTGTTGGACCCCTTGTCGATATTTTCCACAACAGCATTGAACGCATGACCGTCGATAGTCATGGATTTCGGTTCCTTGGCCAGATTGATATCCACAATGCCCTCACCCTGTACGGGCTTCCATTTGCCGCTTATTTGGGTTGCCAGATCGACATTGCTGCCGCAACCAATAACGATCGAAAACAAAATTAAAGAAACAACGGTGAATATAACGTGTTGGGTGTTCAGCGATCTTCTCATAACCAGCCCCTTTGTTTTGCAGATTTAATTTGGCGATCCAGACTTTATCTCGAAACCGACGGGTAGGCGGGTTGCCAAGGACGCCGTCAGTTATCTCCGTCACAGGTTAGGGTAGGGTCGGCAGACCCGCTTTTACAGTGAGGGATCAATGGTGGGATTCAACACAATAGGGATTTTTTTTGCAGGTACAATCGGTTGATTATTCGTTTAGAGCAAAGCGAAAAATTTCCGGAAACATCGATGGACGAGGGACGCACACCGGGGATAATGGAGCATTTTACCGGTGTCGAACCCGTATCCGGCGATTCAGTCTCTTTGGGATGGTGCCAAACCCATTGAAAAACGGCCGTGTTTGGGCCGGCAGGAGACTTGAAACTGGGGACGCTCAACCTGCAAAGGGCCATTACGCAGTAATTGCCACAGGTCGGGTGACTGGAATGGACGGCCAGGGATTCCGATTGCATCGCGTGAGTCACGGGAGTTGCAGTCCATATGCCCAAATAGATAATGGCGCAGCCTAAGGCATAAAGGAGCCCGCGCCAGAAAGGAAGGCGCGTTCCACCGCACGGCGCTGAGGTTTTTTCATTCATACCGGACTGAACGGTTTTTTTGCATATCGTCATTGATATTTATTTTTCGCAGGCCGATGCTTTGTAGCATCGCAGAACTTTTCCAAGTATTTAAATGCGTCGACGTGATCCATTCCGCGGCCAAGTCCAGGGTAACATATACTGTCAGCATGATGTTTTCAATGAATTTATGATTCTGTTTAAGCGTTTCGAAAACCTCAGTGCCATCAGCCCCAGGCATACGCAAATCCAATACCGCCACATCCTGCTCTTGTATTGGCAGCCCCTTCGTTTGTTTCCGCGAATATGCCCAAGCCCTTGATGGATAGCCAGTCCGAGACCTCCCTAAACGAATTGACTTCGTCATCGACGCAAAGGACTTTAATGGTGAAATTGCTGGCTCCAGGCAGGCAAATGGGATGTCTCAGCCATGTTCGGATATTGGTTTTATGGCAAGGGGCGCATCAGTCGAACGTTAGGTTTAAATCACTTCAAGGTCACGGGTATGCCAGTTTAGCACCGCAGTGTAGGGAACCATTTTTTGGTGAAGATCAGGATAGGCGTTGCCGATCACATCGGCGGCGAATTGGGATAAAAAACGGGCCTTGAGCGTGGCACGGGCGCGGTCGACGCCGATCTCCTGGTATGGCGAGGAGGTGAGCAGGAGAAATCCGTCGTCAGGGATACGGCCTTCACTCATATTGTTGCGAATGATCGTCGCGGCTTTCCGGATAGGATCACTGAGATCGGGGCTGTAAGGGCCGACGATGAGTGCAACATTGGGGACGTGGAAAAAGTCGAAGCCACGTCCGATGCAGATGGCCCATTCGCGATGGACGATGTCGAGTTCTCGATCAGAGTCACGCATTTCAGCAACATGGGCGATGTTGCCTTGAATCAGTGGCAGGAAGTCCAGCATCACCTGACGGGGCATGTCCGGAAACAAAACGATCAACCTGGCCATCAATTCGTCGCGCTCGCTATCAGTCACAGAAGCAAGATCCAATGTGCTGCCCTGTTCGCCATGAAGGATCAATGCATCCAGGTCAGTCTCGAAGCCACACACCACAGGGTAGACGCTCTGGTGATCTTCTCCGAAGATTTCTTCGACTTGTCGCTTGATGCAGTAGGTGTGTTCGATGGCTGCATCTCGGTTGTAATCGAAACCGGCGCAACCCCGATGGGGTGTATCTTTCGAATAGTGATAGGTGATCAACAACAGCACGCGACGACCGCTGTTCACCGCATTTTGAAAACTAGTATTGAGCACTTCGCCAAGATAGGGCCAGCCAAGGTCAAAGATACCGCCCAGATTACGAAACGGTTGAATGATGCCCAGTGGCGTCTGCGTGGCCCAGGGGATGTGGATACGCCCATCCATGCACTTCATCACGGCTACCAGGGTGGGGTGTTTGGCCAGATAGCGCTTGCGGGCAAGGAATACCTCCGGGGTGCAAAACTCGCGTGCGTGTTCGCTGCCTAAATCAAGCAGCCACTGGATGCGATCGTGTATACCCTGGCGGTGAACGGTCATGGTCGTTATCCTTTTGATTAATTGGAAGTACTCAGTTGGGTGCAAGGCTCGGGAAAATACCACCATATAGATTAATCAGTGACGATAGTGGCGGTCCTTTTTTGTAAAGGATCCGAGGGTTAAATGTCTCGTTTGCAGCAAGGCCCGTATACGCTTGAATAAGCTTCATCTCTTTTTTTGGTACTTCCCTTTTCCACCCAGCAAAGCCAATCGTACCAAGGCTTGTATGCCCCCCTTTTGTTTTTGGTAACCCAAAGAACGATGATCGTTTTTCGATTCGAACAATATCAATTGAATTTCCATGGGAATAGTTTAAAGAAAACCCAAAACCGCCTAATATTCTATTTAACTCGCTATAGGTAATTTTGTAATCGCTTTCGTCTAATGGTCGGATGTTTCTCTGAAAATACTGGGCAAGGAAACGAATTTCGCCGTTTTCAAATTTTGAGAAGGGTTTAAACGCCTTGCGATCTCGTATGGTATTGGATGCAATGATCCTCGTTATTATCTCAAGTTCTTTATGACTGGCCGTCGGCGCATGGTTTAGCCTGGACAGGTAATATAGTGCCGTTAAAAGTGCGGTTATTTGGTTATAGTTGTGGAAAGGATGGTTTTTAATCAGCCCGTAAAAAAGTGCCGCACATTTTTCATAATCCGTTTTCCATTTTAGTTTCCCTGAATATTCGGTTTTTTGCGCAGCAACCGCAGATGATAGCAATCCCTTATCGATAGGGCCGATACCCGCGACGCCTTTTCCACCCTCACCATTTTCAAAAAAATAGTCGATGATTAAAAAATGCGCGTTAAGTACGTCAACGATATCAATCACGCAGTCGCTAACTTGCGCGCTTTCTTCTAAAAGGGTATCAATCAACCGTTTATGTTCTTCTGATAGTCTTTGATTTACGAATTCCATATAGCCGACTAAGTGCTTTTCAGTGAAACAGGTAAGACTATATATAGATTCGCCATGAAAAAAAGTTCAGCGTTTGGGAAAGATGAATAGAAGCAAGACCTGTACTATATAATTGTTTAATGGAATTGGCAAGACGCTGTAAAAAGTGGGTTCATTTAGTAATTTTTGCTTTTATTCCAGATGGATGTAAATCTAAAAATTAAGAAGAACCGAAAGAAATGAAACAAATAAAACGCTATTTTCAAATCGATTTAAGATGTAATAAAAAATTTTTCCCAGTTTTTCTATGGGACCGCTTTCAAATAAATGTTGAGTTATGCTATTGATTACCCATGGAAAAAATTTCCAACCATCCTACTCCTGCGAATATCGCAGATTCTATTCGGGTACTTTCCGGCCTGAACACCAGCGCGCCACCTCGCATCAACAACCTTTTCGATGATCCGATCGATTTTTTCGGGCTGCTGGATGAAATCACCATCGGCGTCATGGTCCTGGACTTGGACCGCAGGATCGTTGTGATGAATCAAACGCTGAAAGCCCTTACCGGCTTCAATCAAAAGAAATTGGTCGGTGTTGCCTGCGCCCAGATTTTGCGTAGCGATATTTGCCTTCAAAACTGTCCGGCGTTGATTGTTCATGAAGCGTCCGGCCCGAAATGCATCGAGGGCAATCTGGTCAACCGGGACCGCCAGTTAATTCCCATTCGCATTACCTCGGCACCGCTGAAAAACCTCGAGGGCAAAATGGTTGGATTTTTGGAAACCGTGGAAGACATCAGCCTGCTTCGGAAACTCGATGAAACCATCAGCCATGCCTACAAGTTCAACAATATCATCGGCAGAAGTCCGAAAATGGAAAAAATTTTTCAGATTCTTCCTTCCCTGGCCCAGAGCGACTCATCGGTCCTGATCACCGGGGAAACCGGTACCGGCAAGGACATGGTGGCCGAAGCGATCCACCAATCGTCGAACCGGGCCAAGGGCCCTTTCGTTAAGATCAATTGCGGTGCGTTACCGGAAACCCTTTTAGAATCCGAATTATTCGGCCATAGCAAAGGGGCTTTTACCGGTGCGGTAGAGAATAAACCGGGGAGATTTCGACTGGCACACAACGGTACGCTTTATCTTACCGAAATCGGCGATCTGCCAATTTCGCTTCAAGTCAAACTGCTCACCTTTCTGGATGACAAAGAGGTCTTTCCGTTAGGCAGTGTCAAAAGCGTTGCCGCCGATGTGCGAATTATTGCAGCCACCCATCGAAATCTCGAACAAAGAGTCAATGACAACCGATTCCGAAAAGATCTGTTGTTCAGGCTCAACGTGATCCGGCTGCATCTCCCCCCCCTGCGCGATCGACAGGGTGATATTCAGCTGCTCTTGGATCATTTCTTAAATACCCTTTCAGCCCAGCTGGGCAAAATAAAAGCCGCTCTGTCACCCAAGGCATTAAAATGTTTGCTGACCTACAACTATCCGGGAAACGTTCGAGAGCTGAGAAATATTGTTGAATACGCCATAAATATCTGCGGCGATCGACAAATTAAAACCAAACACCTGCCTTCTTATTTATTAGATAAAGGCCAGGTCTATGTCACTGCCATGGCGCCGGAACCCCCAAACCGTCCGGCCGTTAACGTAGAGGACGGCTTGACGCGTCCGGAGTCCGACCAGAGATGGCCTGATATTGAAAAGCGAATGATCATGGAGGCGTTGGTCAAGGTAGGCGGGCGCAAAAACAAAGCTGCAATCTCACTGGGCTGGGCCAGAAGCACGCTGTGGCGCAAAATGAAACAATACGGTATTGGCTGACGATGTCTATAAAAATTCTTATTCCCCTGCACGAAAATGATGTGGCTCCGCGATTCGATCTGGCCACGGAGGTGCTGATCGTTACCGGTATCGGAAAAACCGGTTCAGGGGAGAAACGAATGGTGGTCCTGCCCCGTGCATCCGCGGATCAGCTTTGCCATCTAATCATCACTGAAGGCGTTCACACCGTTATTTGCAGCGGGATCGAAGATGATTACTACCAGTATCTCACCTGGAAGCGGATTGAAGTCATCGATTCTGTGATTGGTTCAAGCCAATCGGCCCTGGAGCGATTTATCGAAGGAACGCTTAAACCCGGTGTTATTTTGTAAGCCACTGCAGTTCAGATAAAAGTAAAGCCGCAAAATAATCCTGGACCTCTATCATACACCGTTTTCAAGGCAAGCCCGCCAACCACCTTTTCTTGTTTGGGCCTTAAGCCCCTGCCAGGCAGAGGGTTCAAAAGAACTAAAAGGTGCGTTAAACAGTCGCACTGCCAGCCCTTCTTATTCCTCCCGCTATCCCTGATGACCAAAACCACTTTTTTCAAGGGTGGTTGTTTACATGTGATCATTGGTCGCTATTCGTAACCGAAAATGGAAAACGAGGAGCATATGTCTCATAACGTTTCAATACGTATTATATAAAACGTTCTATAATGTTTTATTTTGTCTTTATTGAACACTCCCCATCACATCAAATTTAGCATAACCTATTATTATTATTGTAATTATTTATATTGGCACGCCCTTTGCGAAGCATCAGTTCTAATCGTTTCAAAGAGGCGAATAGAATCATGGGCATCCACATATTAATTATTGAGGCCGAAAATCGTTTTCGCAAAAATCTGTACCAGTTTTTACAGGCGAAGGGGTTTACGGTGGATAAAATCACCCCCCAAGACGATGTGGCAGCCATCGTTGCTCAAGAAAAAATCGATGCTGTCCTGCTGGGGGTAGACGGGCTGGGACGTAAAGGGTTGGCCCTGATTCGACCGATCAAAGCCATCAGGCCCACAACCGAGATTATTCTCATTAACGATGCCAGCCATATGGATCTCTCCATTGAAGGGATGGAACTGGGTGCTTTTGATGACTTCATGATTCCCTTGGATATCGAATCACTGGCTAAGCGGATCAGAGAGGCAGTAATTCACCAATAATTAAGGGCCAGACTGCATCGGTCCTGGGTAACACTCATGGCCGGACGTATTGGCTGGAATCTGGCAACTACGCATTAGAGATTGAAGTTAATGCCAAGCACACTTGAATTTGTGGGAGACGAGATATGAAAACGGTAATTGTAAAGGAGTTGATGGTGCCAATCGAAGAGTATGCAACGGTTCCCCAGGAGGCGAATCTTTACGAGACGGTTCTGGCTTTGGAAAAAGCGCAAATGTCATATGACCCTTCGAAGCACAAACACCGCGCAATATTGGTGTTAGACAGTGGAAAAAAAGTTGTCGGCAAATTAGACATGCTCGACATCCTGATGTCTTTAGAGCCCAAGTATG
>NZ_JASJGN010000071.1:0-3646 GCF_033791525.1 Desulfosarcina sp. | reverse complement strand
CCCTACCTGTTCCAGATGGCCTCGGTGCGCGAACAGGTCTCCTGGGTCACCAAAGATGAGGATGAGGCCACCCGCAAGGCCAAAACCCTGGCCGCCGGTGCCATCAACCGGGTGAACTTTCACCAGATGCTGGAAACGCGGTCCGTCAGCGTCCACCCCGACGTCATGGTTGTGGGCGGCGGTATCGCCGGTATGCAGGCCGCTCTGGACATCGGCAACGCCGGCCACACGGTCTACCTGGTGGAGCGCGAGACCACCGTGGGCGGCCACATGCTCCAGTTCGACAAAACCTTTCCCACCCTGGACTGCGCGGCCTGCATCGGCACCCCCAAAATGGTGGAGGTGGCCCAAAATCCCAACATCCGGCTACTCACCTACAGCGACGTGACCGATGTGTCCGGCTACATCGGCAACTACCAGGTCACCGTCACCCACAAACCGCGCTACATTAAAGAGGGCGTTTGTACCGGCTGCGGGGAGTGCACCACGGTGTGCCCGGTCTGCCTGCCCAGCGAGTGGGACGAGGGTCTGGCCGACCGCAAAGCCATCTACCGGGCGTTTCCCCAGGCGGTGCCCATCACCTTTACCATCGACAAGAAAGACCGTGCGCCCTGCACCACCACCTGCCCGGCGGGCATCAACGTCCAGGGCTACGTGCAGTTGATCGGCCAGGGCAAGTACCGCGAAGCCGTGGAACTGATTCTCAAGCGGCTGCCCTTGCCGGGCGTTTTAGGACGGGTCTGCCCGCATCCCTGTGAATCGCAGTGCCGGCGCCGGGAGGTGGACGCCGCGATCGCCATCCGGGACCTGAAACGCTTTGTCGCCGATCAGGTCAGCCCCGAAGACCTGCCGATTCCGGCCATCGAAGACCGACCCGAAAAAGTCGCCGTAATCGGCTCTGGTCCTGCCGGCTTGACCGTGGCCTATTATCTGCGGCTGCAGGGCTATCGGATCACCCTTTTTGAGGCCCTGCCCGTTCTCGGCGGCATGCTTCGTGTGGGCATCCCCGACTACCGACTACCTCCGGGCATCCTGGATCGGGAGATCGATTACCTGCTGCGCCACGGCATCGAAACCCGCACGAAAATGCGCTTGGGCACGGATTTCGATCTGGCAGACCTGACGGACCAGGGATTTGGGGCCGTTTTTCTGGCCATCGGGGCCCACAACGCCATGACGCTGCATATCCCCGGTGAAGAAGCCCCCCGGGGCGTGGTCGACGCCATTGCCTTTCTACGAAAGGTCAACCAGGGCGACAGACAGCGGCCCGGTGAACACGTCGCCGTGGTGGGCGGTGGCAACGTGGCCATCGACGCCGCCCGGGTGGCCAAACGACTGGGCGCCCGCACGGTTACTGTGGTCTATCGCCGGTCCGAGCAGGAGATGCCGGCCTATGCCGACGAGATCCAGGGCGCCAGAGATGAGGGTATCAAAATCGCCACCCTTTCGGCGCCGGTGCGCATCCTGGCCACGAACGGCCAGGTTAGCGGATTCACGTGTATATGCACTGAACTGGGTCCCCCGGACGAAAGCGGCCGGCGGCGGCCGGTACCCGTGGAAGGGTCCGAATTTGTCATCGACTGCGATGCAGTGATCCCGGCCATCGGCCAGAAGACTGACGCAGCCTGGGCGCAAAAGGTTCCCACCCTGGACCTGACCGCCCGCAACACCGTTACCGTGAATCCGCATACCATGCAGACATCCATCCCCCATGTGTTTGCCGCCGGCGATGCGGTCAGCGGACCGGCCACGGTGGTCGAGGCGGTGGCGGCCGGGCACAAAGCGGCGGCAGCCATCCAGCGCTTCCTCGACGGAGAGGACCTGAAGGAATTCGCCCGGATTCAGGCGGCCCAACCCGCACCGGGAAGCGACTGGGCAGCCATCCCCGAAGACATCGCCCCACTGCCGCGGGTGCAGCCCACACATACGTTTGATGCTGCCCGAGTGATGACCTTCGACGAGGTGGATCCGGGTATGAGCGAGCATGACGCCCGGCAGGAAGCGTCACGCTGCCTGAATTGCGGGGTGTGCAGCGAGTGCATGGCCTGTGTATCGATCTGCGAGGCCCAGGCCATCGATCACACCATGACGGCCACCCAAGAGACGATCCAGGTAGGCAGCATCATCCTGGCCACGGGATTCGACCTGCTGGACCCCAGTCCCATCAAGCCCTTGGGCTACGGCCGCTATGCCAACGTCTTCAACAGCCTGGAGTTCGAACGCCTGAGCAACGCCACCGGCCCCACTGGCGGCCGCATTCTCATGCGCGACGAGGCCGGTGAGTTTACCAACCCGCCCCAGAGCGTGGCCCTGGTTCACTGCGTGGGCAGCCGGGACGTCAACTACCACCCCTACTGTTCCCGGGTCTGCTGCATGTATGCCCTCAAGTACAGCCACCTGATCAAGGAAAAGGTCGGCCAGCATGCCCAAGTTTACGATTTCTACATCGACATGCGCTGTTTTGGCAAAGGCTACGAGGAGTTCTACCGCCGCTGCCAGGAGGAGGGCACGGTCTTCATCCGCGGCAAAGTGGCCGAGATTACCGACCAGGGTCAATCCGAAGCGGAAGCCGGCAAATTGGTGGCCATCGCCGAAGACACCCTGCTCGGCGAGCAGGTGCGGGTACCCGTGGACATGGTGGTGCTGTGCAGCGCCATGGAAGCGCGGGCCGACACCACTGAGGTGGGACGGCTGTTCGGGGTCAACCCGGGCGCCGACGGCTTCTTTCTGGAAGAACATCCCAAGCTGGGGCCACTCAACACGGCCACGGACGGGGTCTTTCTGGCCGGTGCCTGCCAGGGGCCCAAGGATATTCCCGACACCGTGGCCCAGGCTTCCGGGGCGGCGGCCAAATCCCTCTCCCTGGCCACCCGGGGGGTGGTGGAGGTGCCTTCGGCCATCAGCTGGATCGACCCGGAGATTTGCTCCGGGTGCCAGACCTGTATCGACCTGTGCGCCTACGGCGCCATCGAGTTCGATGCTCGTCGCCAGGTGAGCGTGGTCAACGGCGCCTTGTGCAAAGGCTGTGGTAGCTGCAGCACGGCTTGTCCGTCCGACGCGGCCCAGGTCAGACATTTCCAAGGCCGGCAAATTTTTGCGGAGTTGGATGGAATTATGAATGCCTTGGCGGCGGTTGGTTAGAAGGATTAAAAAAATAACAATAACCAAAAAACAAATGACAAATAAATCACAATGTCCAAATAGCAAATTCCAATTCATCGGTTTGTATCTGATTAAGATTGGGGTATTGGAGGCGGTTTGAAAGTTGGATCTTGTAATTTGGAATTTATTTGTAATTTGAACATTGTGATTTGAGATTTTCTGGTTCGTCGGGGTTAGGTGTAACCAATTAAATATAATAAATAATGGAGATTTTCATGGATCCATTCGAACCTGCAGTAATTGCTTTTGTCTGCAACTGGTGCACCTACACCGCCGCCGACCTGGCCGGCACCTCCCGGCTCTCCTACCCCGAGAATATCCGCTTGATCCGGGTGATGTGCACGGGGATGGTTGATCCCCAATACGTCATCAAGGCGTTTTTGGAGGGGGCGGACGGGGTGCTGATCAGCGGGTGCCACCCCGGCGACTGCCACTATATCAACGGCAACTACAAGGCCCGCCGCCGGGTGAAGCTGCTCAAGGA
>NZ_JASJGN010000070.1:0-13865 GCF_033791525.1 Desulfosarcina sp. | reverse complement strand
CAAATAAATCACAATCACTAAAATTCCAAACCTCAACAAACCAATATTGAGGAACCCGTAAAAAGTCGAAATGTCCTCTTTTTTGTCATCCCCGCGTAGGCGGGGATCCACAAGTTTCAGATAGTTATAGACTCCCGCCTTCGCGGGAGTGACACTGTTTGCGACTTTTTACTGGACCATCAATATTGGAAAAATCAAAATGACGATCAACGGTTGGTTTTTGCCCTTATTTGAGATTTGGGCATTATGGGTTGGAATTTATTTGGACTTTGGAAATTGTAATTTGTTGTTTCCGGTTTATCCGGATTAGGGCGCAAGAAAGATTAGCGTACCATAGTTTGTGGCAGGGTAACGTGCTGCCCAGCCACCATCAAATAGTCCTTGGCCAGACACCCATCCTGATGCAGGACAATTTTTTTCAGATCAAAGGCTTTCTTCAACCGGCTGATATTCTGTTTGTGCAGACCTTGCACGCGGGAAACCATGCAGGGGTGGACAGATATGGTCAGGGGGTCCGGCCGCTTTTCCATCCTGTCCAATGCGGATGAAATGGCATCGAGAACCATTTCCCCATGCACCAGGTGCCCGAAGGCCGGGTGGTAGGGTCCGGCGATAAAGCCGCCCGAACTGGTCAATCCGTCCGAGGCCTGGAGCCCCATGCGGACGACCGGTATGTGATGGGTGTCGAAATAAAGGAACAGCCGTTTCACCAGGGTGACACACGCTGCCAGCGCCATGGGGTGGTAGCGACCGTCTCTGTATCGTCCGGCCAACTGGCTGCCCTCCAGGACAAGGGTCGGATAAATCCTTACAAAATCAGGCTCCAACTCGGCAATCCGGCGGGCCGTTTCCATGGCGCCGTCGTCGTCGTCCTCGGGAAGCCCCACCATCATCTGCAGGCCCATCTCGTAACCCCGATTTTTCAGCAGATCGGCGGCGACCACCGTGTCCGATGCCCGGTGCCCCCGTCCGGCGGCATCGAGAACCTGATCGTTCATGGACTGAACGCCTAATTCCACTGTGGAGACCGGAAACCCGTCCAGCAGGTTCAGGGATTCCTGACTGATGGTGTCCGGCCGTGTGGAGAAGCGAATGCTGTCCACATCCTTTGCCCGCACAAAGGGCATGGCCGCCCCCAGCAGTGACCGGATGGTCTTTTTCTCGAGCCCCAGAAAGCTGCCGCCGAAAAAGGAGATCTGGGTGGTGGAGGGCCGTTTTTTGCCGTATTTTAAAAATCGGCGCACCGCCTGTTGGATCTGGTCCGCAGACGGCGTCTGGGCGGTCTTGCCGGTAATGGCGCGCTGGTTGCAGAAAATGCACTGGTGGGGACATCCCATGTGGGGGATGAATATGGGGATGATCAGGGGTTGGCCGACCGGTCTGGCACCGTCCCGGGTATCCATGGTCAAGCGGATCGATCCAACAGATCGAGGCCTGCCCGGGCGGCCTCCTGTTCGGCCATTTTCTTGCTTTTCCCATCGCCTTGGGCGGTGATCCCGGCCACGGTCATCTGAACCCTGAAGGTCTTGTCGTGATCCGGGCCAATCTCATCGAGGACCTCATATCGGGGCACGTCGTGATGGATCGACTGGACGCGTTCCTGAAGCATGCTCTTGAAGTCGGTTTCATAGCGCGTGCGGTTGGCGAAGCGCAGCCGTTCACGGAACTGATTTTCCACAAATCCAGACGCGGCATCGAATCCACCATCGATATAAATGGCGGCGATCACCGCCTCGGTGGCATCTGCCAGAATCGAGTTTTTTTTCCTGCCGTCGGTCAGCGCTTCCCCTTTTCCCAAAAGCAGGTGGGGGCCGAGACCGATCTCCCGGGCAATGGCGGCCAGTTCGGTTTCATTGACCAGTTGCGCCCGGTTTCTGGACAATTCTCCCTCGGTCAGGTCCGGGTATCGTTTCATCAGAAGATGGCTGATGGCCAGGTTCAGCACGGCGTCTCCTAAAAATTCCAGGCGCTCGTTGCTGGTGATGCCGGTTTGGGGCTGCTCATTGACAAAAGAGCTGTGGCGAAGGGCAGCCGTCAGCTGTTCCGCACTGTTGAACCGATACCCGAGCGCACTTTCCAGGTTGTTTTGGGTGGTGTTTTCGGGAGTCGGGTCCTCCATGCTCATTTCTCCAGGCGTGCCATCAGGCGTTCATAAAGAAGATAGGGTACATGAAAGCTGCCCTGACCTACACCCATCCGGATCCCCGGGGTGATGGCACCGTGAAAGTCAGTACCACCGGTGATCAGGAGGTTGTGTTTCAGGGCCAGCTGGCAATAACGGGCTGTGGCGGCTTCGGGATGTTCGGGATAGATGGCTTCGATGCCTTCAAGCCCCATGTCTTTAAGCGTCAGCAGAAACGGTTCGAAGTGGTCTAAATCGGCCGCGTCATTCAGATACGGGTGGGCGAGCACCGCCACACCTCCCGCGGATTTGATAGCCTCAATGGCATCAATCATCGGCACTCGGTATTTTTCGACATATGCCGGTTTGTTTTTTCCTAAAAACCGGTCAAATGCGTCGTCAATAGAATCGGCCAGGCCTTTGGCGACCATCAGTCGGGCAATATGAGGGCGTCCGGCCGTGGCATCACCGACGATCGGGGACAATTCGGCCATGGATATATCCATGCCCATGGCGCTGAGCCTTTCGATTATCTGGGGGTTGCGGTTTTCGCGGGAGGATTGAAGGACGGTCAGCAGCTTATTCAGGGATACATCCGTAGGATCTAACCCGTATCCGAGAACATGGACGCTGCCTCCGGAAGAATACCCATCGGGTGCCGCGGCGCTGATTTCAATTCCGGTAAGAAATTCAAGGGACCGGGGAATTCCATTCGCAATGGCTGCGGCTGAACCGGAAATGGTGTCGTGGTCGGTAATGGAGACGGCTTTCAGGCCGAGCTGAACGGCCATCTCCACAATTTTGGGTGGTGTCAGGGTGCCGTCGGAAGCTGTTGAGTGGACATGCAGATCGATGCCGGCATGCGGGTCAGATGCCAAGGGCTTTTTCAAAAGCCTCCTCTTTGGTCTTGCAATCGATGCACTGGGTGGTGACCGGTCTTGCCTTGAGCCGCTCTATGGAAATGTATTCACCACACTTGTCGCAGATACCAAAGGTGTCGCTTTCGATTCGATCAAGTGCCTTTTTCACTTTCTTGATCAGCTTGTGCTCACGATCGCGAATGCGAAGCATGAAGTTGCGATCCGATTCCAGCGCTGCCCGATCCGTGGGGTCCGGAAACGTCTCTTTCTGTTCCGTCATGCCCGAAACGGTTTCGCCTGCATGACTCAGCAGTTCCTCTAGCCGCTCGTGAAGGAGCTCTTTGAAAAAATTTATATCTTTTTTGTTCATCGCTCAATCCCGATTGAAGGTTTCTATTTTTAACAAAAAACGGAAGCTAACACAAGGATATGGGCATGTAAAGTGCTTTTATATCATCATCGTCGATCCAGGCGATCTGAATTTAATCAAATATTCAGGTAGTTGGTCGTATCTTTTGGCTTTCAGGACAGCGCTGACATCAGCGTATCCAGCGTCTTCATGTTGCTGACAGCAAAGACCCTATGGTCATAATCCGCTGGAACATTTTTTTTCAGCAGACCCGTCAGAACTCTTCCCGGACCGACTTCCACGAACACGTCCACCTTTTCTGATACCAGGCAACGGATCGTATCGTACCATCGCACCGGGCTACACAGTTGCCGGGCCATGAGGCGCTGGATTGCTTTACCGTCCTCACAGCGGTCAGCCGTAACGTTGTGGATGAGTGTGTTTGCCGGTGAACTGAATGGAAAGGTGTTCAGAAAGGCCGTGAATTCATCTTCGGCACCCTTGATCAAATCGCTGTGCCAGGCGCCGCTCACCTTGAGGGGAATCGCCTTGGCGCCCCTTGATTTAGCCGTTTCCGAGACTGCCGCCACCGCTTCAGGGGCACCGGTAACAACGATCTGCTGTTCGGAATTGTGATTGGCTACGGCAAGCACCCCCGTTCCCGTGCTCCGGCCGACTTGCACCAGCGCGTCCACCGCCTGGATATCCAACCCGATGATGGCGCTCATGGCACCTTTGTGTTTCAACGATTCCCGGTGCATCAATTCGCCCCGCTTGAACACCAGGCGAAGGGTATCGGCCATGCTAACAACCCTTGCTGACGCCAGCGCACTGTATTCACCCAAACTGTGGCCCGCAGAAAAATAGCAAGTGATCCCGGCATGTTGAATGGCTTCCAGACAAGCCAGGTTGACGGCCGTAACGGCCGGCTGCAGATTGACGGTTTCCGTCAAGGTATCCATCGGGCCTTTAAAACAGTATTGGGAAATGGGAACACCGGCAATATCATCGGCGGCGGCGAAGATTTCCCTGACAAAGTCATATTCCTGAAACAGGTCAAACCCCATGCCTACCGTTTGAGAGCCCTGTCCGGGAAATAAGAATGCGATTTTTTTCAATGATTTTCCTCCAAATTGAAGAGTTTGCGCGTCAGGTCCAAAGCAACGGATTTGTTGCCGCGGCAGCCATCCTTTTTTAAATAATCCGTGGGCTCGTGGAGAATTTTATTTACCAGGGCGCCTGTCATGCGTTGGATGGCCCGTTTGTCCGATTCGGAGAGATGGTTTAACGACACCAGGGTCTTTTCCAATTCCTGCCTGGCCATGGTTTCCACTTTGCCTCGCAGAGAGACGATGGTCGGCACCACCTTGAGGGTATCAACCCATTGGTGAAAGCCAATCACCGCCTCGTCGATGATTCGATGGGCTTTTACGGCCTCCCGGTTGCGGTCATCAATGTTTTCGTCAACGATTCCCTTAAGGTCGTCGATGTCGTAAACATAGGCATTATTGATCCGGTTGATGGCTGGATCGATGTCTCTGGGAACGGCGATGTCAATGAAAAACAGGCTGCGGTTGCGGCGGCTTTTCATGGCTGCCTTAATTTGATTTTTCTGCAGCACGTATTCGGGGGCGCCGGTGGAACTGATGACGATGTCCACATCGCTGATGCAGTCGATAATTTCTTCGAATTTAATCGCTTTGCCTCGAAAGCGGTTGGCCAGTTCGACGCCGCTGGAAAAAGTGCGGTTGGCCACGGTAATCGTGCCGGCCCGGTTGCGGATCAGATGGTCGACGGCCAGTTCGGCCATTTCTCCGGCGCCGATCAGCATGATGCGCTTGCCTTCAAGATCGCCGAAGATCTTTTTTCCCAGTTCGATCGCGGCGTAGCTGATGCTCACCGCGTGGCCGCCGATACCGGTTTCCGTGCGCACTTTCTTGGCCACCATAAAGGTGCGGTGAAGCAGCTTGTTGAGGATCACACCGGAGGTCTTCTCCACGGTGGCCTTGCGATAGGCCTCTTTCATCTGTCCGAGGATCTGGGGTTCTCCCACCACCATGGAATCGAGACTGGCGGCCACTTGCATGGTATGCCGGACGGCTTCGTCGCCGACATACTGATAGAGGGCGTTTTCAAACTGGGAAAGGGGCACTTTCTTGAATTCGGCGATAAACGCTTTGGCAATGCGGACCGCCGCGTCGCGCTCATCGACGGCCATGAGTAGTTCGATCCGATTGCAGGTGGAAAAAAGAACTGATTCTCCGATGGTCGGGTTGCCCCGGAGCATCACCAGTGCCCGGTCGGTTTCCTCGGCCGTAAAGGCAATACACTCCCGAACATCAACCGGGGCGGTTTTATGATTCAATCCAAGCAGTACGATATCACGCATAGTAGTAGACTATCACTGTCGGCCCGCGATACGCTTCATCTGAGGCAGAAGGGGCCGGGTTTATTTAATCGATCTACATGGCCGTAAAGGTTCCGTGGTGACCCTGCAGCAGAAAGTTGACCCCGAAAAAAGTGAAGAGAATGACGCAAAAACCGATAATGGCCATGATTGCCGCCCGTCTTCCCCGCCACCCATCAGTCAGCCGCTCGTGGAGAAGTGCCGCGTAAAATAGCCAGGTGACGGCGGACCAGACCTCCTTGGGGTCCCAGCTCCAGAATCTCCCCCAGATGGCTTTGGCGTAAACGACACCGGTAATCAGACCGATGGTAATCATCGAGAAGCCCACGACGATGCTGGCATAGCCGGTGGTGTCGAGCAGGTCCAGTGATGGCAGGCGGCTGAAGAAAAACCCCCGGGTTTTATTTTTAATGGTGTTTTCCTGAAGCAGGTACAACATGCCTAAACCGCATGCCAGGGCAAAGGCGGCATTGCCCAGGAATATGGTGACGATATGGGCGGCCAACCACCAGCTTTTCAGCAACTGAGGGTCCTGGCTCACGGGCCTGGGCATCTGGTAGGCGGCGATCATTATCAGGGTGATCAGCGGTGCGGCATAAATACCCAGCACTTTAAGCTTATACCTGAAGAAAAAGGCCAGAAATACCGCCGCGATTGCCCAGCCGGTGACCGACAGGGTCTCATGGAGGTTGTTGACCGGAAAATGGCCCGCTCGGATGCCGCAGGAGACCAGGGAAACCGTGTGCAGGGCAAACCCGGTTGCCATCAGTCCGACGGCAGTCCGCTGGAGGACCGCTTTCTGAAAAAAAAGATAGCCGAAATAGCAGGCACAGCTGAGCATGTAACTAAGGGTCGCGATGATGAAAACGGGCTCCATGTCACTCCTGGGGCTGCTGGTTGGATGGCATCAACTGGTGGTATCGGTAGCCGGGGCCCAGAACCCTTTCCAGTAGCTGGTCAATCCGGTCAATCTCTTGGTCTTTGATCAAGGCAACCAGGTCGCCGTCGATCAGCTGTTCGAAAAGGGGTTTGTGCACTTCCGGTTCGTGGGCGCCGGCAAGCAGTTTGCTCCGGATCGCGCCCATCAGCTCCAGCACCACGCCATATTCGGGGCCGAACTGGGTTTCAAGGCGTTTTCGGACATGTTTGGCAAAGGCGGGGCTTTTGCCGGCGGTGGAGATGGCCATGACAAAACTGCCCCGCCGTACAATGGCCGGGAGGATGAAATTGCAAATTTCCGGCCGGTCGGCAATGTTGCACAGCAGGTTCAGGCGCTCCGCGTCAGCGTTGATCTGACGGTTCAGCGTTTCGTTGTCCGTGGCGCCGATCACCAGAAACATGCCTTCCACATCCGAGGCTCGATAGGCGCGCTGTTTCAGGAGGATGGCCTTTTCGTCGGCCAGTTGCTTAACGGTTGGAGAGACCTCAGCGCTGACTACGGTCACCACTGCGCCGCATTGAACGAGGGTGTCCACCTTCCGACTCCCCACCCGTCCACCGCCGACCACCAGGCATTGTCGGCCTTTAATATCAAGATTTACCGGATAGTATCGCATATCCACCGTTAGAGGGTCAGGGTCATCAGGTCCCAGGCCAGCACAACCAACCCATTATAGGTGCTCCGGCACTGATTTTCAATATCGGCGGCTTCGCATGCCGGATAAAAATGAGTCAGCACCAGGCGCTTAACATCAGCTGCCTGGGCTATTTCTCCGGCGAGTGCGGGGGTTAGATGGCCATCGACTTTCTGATCATCGGGAAAAGCTGATTCACAGATCATCAGATCGGCATCGGCGGCGATAGCCGTCAAACCGTCGCAGACATCGCTATCCCCGGAATAGACCAGTGTTTTACCCTCGGCATCGACAATGCGATAGGCTAAACTTTCCGGCCGGTGGGCCACAGGCATGGAAGTAACGGTAATGGATGAAAATGAGTGGCGATCAGCCTTTTGCGTATCGAGTTCAACGACAGTGAGCATTCCGGGAGGCAGCACAATCCAGTTGCCGTAAACCGATTTCAGGCGTTCGAAAAAGGACAGGAACCCCTGTCCCGCCACAATGGTCAGGGGTTGTTTCTGGGCGGAGGGTGCCGGATACTTCAAGGCGAACAGGAAAGAGGCCAGTTCGCCGATGTGGTCCGGGTGAAAATGGCTGAGAAAGAGGTAGGAAATGTCGAAGATGGAGACATCGACTTCCAGCAGGCGGCGCATGATCCCCGGACCACAGTCGAAAAGCAGGTTTTCCCCGCCGGTTTTCATTAGAAAGGAGCAAGGGTTGCGCTCCAGCGACGGCACACAGGTTCCCGATCCCAGAATAGTGATATGGCTTTGCAAGGCACGGATCCTCCCTGATAAAGTTGATCGACCGGACCCACTTTAGGATGAACCCGATAAGATTACAACCGGAAGAAAATAGTTCGTCGCCGATAAGCGATGGGTTGGATTGAAAAAAATGGAGCCGGTTTCTGCTTCCCGATAAAGAGGTTCGCAACGGGTGTTTTTGACTTCTTTACTTATTCGGCAGCAACGACTGCACAATCATGATGCTTGACATGGATGAATGGTATTTGTTATTTCAGCCGCAATTCGAAAACTATTTAGAATCTATAAATCTAACCGGCGAAATTATTCTTTTTCAGCTGTGCGTTCGGCGTCCAATCATCTTATCCTATTAAGAATAAACGTCATTCAATAGGGTGAGATACCCCATCCGGCCCGAGATTTCTGCCGGATGAAAAAGACGACTGATGGAGCATCACGGAAACACCGTTTGTTCGACTATAAAAAAAACAGGGACTGGGCGGAAAATCTGACCATTGTCATGCAGCTGGGGCTGACCATGGCCGGCTGCATCGTTTTTTGTTTCTTTGTGGGACATTATCTGGATAAATGGCTGGGACTAAAGGGGGTCTTCACCACGGTGTTTATCCTGCTCGGCGTTGCCGGCGGCGCCAACGTCTGTTATCGACAGATACTGGAAATCACCGAACCGAAAGACAAGGCGGATCCTGATGGAGACGGACACAACGGTTCTTGACACACAAAAAAAGTACGGCTCGCGGGCGTTGGTGCTGGCCATTGGCGCCGGCCTCCTTTTTCTAGCCTTGGGCCAAAAAGAGGTTTGCCGTGGATTGGTTCTTGGCGGGGTGTTCAGCGCCGTCAATTTTGCACTCATGGGCCAGGCGCTGCGCTTCCGGCTCAGCGACAATCGCAAGGCGGCTACCGGGCGGTCTCTGCTTTCCCTGCTTTTGCGTTATGCGCTGCTGGCGATACCGCTTGTTTTGGCCGTGCGGTCTGACCGGTTTAATTTTCCAGCCACGGCAGCAGGTCTATTAATGGTTCAACTGGTGATCATGATCGAACATGGTTCCCGGTTGATTTTCAATGCTGTCAAACACTGAACCAAGGGCGACGTTACATGGGAGAACTCGGAAGAATTCATCAGCTGATCATACCGATTTTCGGCTATTCGATGACTTTCAACCTCGAGGTCATTCTTATGACCTGGATCGCCTTTTTGGTGATTTTTGTGCTGGGTTTTTTAATGGCGCACAAACGGGGCATGGTGCCGGAATCCATGCAGGTGTTTGGGGAACTGCTCGTTTCCAATCTCTACAAACTCACAGAAGACGCCTTGGACAAGGAGATGGCCAAAAAATACGGTCCCTTGATCTGTGCGCTTTTTCTGTTTCTGCTGGTATCCAACTGGCTGGGCATCGTTCCTCACCTGGATGAACCCACCAAGGACCTCAATACCCCCTTGAGCCTCGGTTTGATGGGTTTTGTCATCGCCCACGTCGCAGGGATACGGAAAAAAGGGTTTAAAAACTATGCCAGCGAATATTTTCAGCCGATCTTTTTCATGGCGCCACTGAATATCATCGGCGAGTTTGCCAAAATCGTATCCATATCCTTCCGTCTGTTCGGCAATATCATGGGCGGGTCGATCATCATCCTTGTGGTCTCCTATCTCACCTACAGCATTTTGCTCCCGCCTTTTCTTTACGCATTTTTCGGCATGTTCGTGGGTACGATTCAGGCGTTTGTTTTTACAATGTTAACGGTTGTATACATCTCAGTCCAGGTGAATTAGATGATGGATCTCGATGTTCAGGCCTGGGTTAAGGTCGCCGCGTTTGCCGGCGGGGGTATCGCCATGGGGCTGGGTGCGGTCGGCGCCGCCATCGGCGAAGGATATACCGCTGCCCAGGCCAATCTGGCCGTCTCCAGAAACCCGAAGATTTCTGGAGATATCTTCAAAAACATGCTGGTGGGGCAGGCGGTTGCCGAATCGGCCGCCATTTTTGCGTTGGTGGTCGCTATCCTGCTTCTATTCCTGGACAAGGGGAATCCAACGCTGCTCAAGGCGGCCGCCCTTTTCGGAGCGGGCCTCAGCATGGGATTCGGGGCTATCGGTTCGGGTGTCGGGTCCGGGTTTCCCGGAGGCCAGGCCTGCCTGGGAATATCCCGCCAACCGGCGGTATCCAACAAGCTCACCACCAACATGCTTATCGGATCCGCCGTTTGCCAGACCCCGGCGATCTTCTCCATGGTGGTGGCACTGATGCTTCTGTTCATGGATTTTTCCAATGCACCCCTTCATCCCACGTGGGCTGCGCTGGTGGGGGCAGGCCTGAGCACGGGGCTGGCTGCCATTGGTTCGGGATACGGCGGTGGCATGGCCGCCGGGGCCAGTTGCGAGGGGGTTGCCCGTCAGCCGGAGGTGGTAGGAAATATCACAACCATTATGCTGGTGGGCCAAGCCGTGGCCCAGACGCCATCCATTTTCGGATTGCTGGTTAGTTTTATCCTGATGTTCAAAACCTTTCCCGAATCCATGCAGCTGCAAGCGGCCATGGCGCTGCTGAGTGCAGGACTTTGTACGGGCCTTGGCGGCATTGGACCGGGCGTGGGCAACGGCATGGCGGCGGAAGGCGCCGTTCGCTGGGTGGCCCGCAACGTCACACATGCGGCCGATCTCATGCGGACTATGCTGGTAGGCCAGGCCGTCTCCCAGTCCACGGCCATCTATGCGATGGTGGTCAGCCTGGTGTTGATCTTTGTCTTGTAGGTTTAAGGATTTCGGCGACTTTCCGGTCGCTTAGATTTAATATATTCAAATACATGATGATAAAACGGTAACCGAGGAGGAATATCATGGCCATCGAAGGAGCAGACATTGTAAAAGCGGCAGCATTTTTAGGAGCAGGTATTTCCATGGGGCTAGGCGCAATCGGTCCCGGTGTGGGAGAAGGAATGGTGGCCGCCAAAGCGTGCGAGGCCATCGGCAAGAACCCCAAGGAAGCAGGACTGTTGACCCGAACCATGCTGGTGGGCCAGGCTGTCTCCGAATCAACCGGTATCTATTCCCTGGTTGTCGCGCTGTTGCTCCTGTTTGTGGTGTAGCGGGCCACCACGAATGCCGGCATTTTGAACCGGCCATACGTTGG
The DNA here is from genome assembly GCF_033791525.1 of Desulfosarcina sp. GTDB lineage: Bacteria > Desulfobacterota > Desulfobacteria > Desulfobacterales > Desulfosarcinaceae > Desulfosarcina. The sequence goes on along the minus strand of NZ_JASJGN010000070.1, from coordinate 2,676 downwards.
CATTCTCGGATCAGTCTCAACCTGCCGCCCAGGTATCTAAAACATGGAACGGCAAATATTCAACAGAGAGCGTCCACCATGGAAATTATTGCGACCAACGCGCTGATCAGTATCAATGAGACCGCTATTGTCCAGCTGGTCTCTTTCCTGATATTTCTTTATGTCATGAACCGGATTATGTTCCGCCCGCTGCTCAGCACCATTTCCCAGCGGAAGGAGTTAATCTCCGATTTCCAGAAAGATATCATTTCAGGGAAAGAAGATCTGGTTCGAGTAGGCAAAGATCTTGATCGCGAGCAGGCCAAGGTCATCCAAGAGGCCCAAAATGTTGTTCTTTCCCTTGAAACAGAAGGGGATCAGCGGGCCTCGGACATCTTGGAGGATGCACGGCAACAGATTTCAGAATTAAGGCATGAAACGGAGACCCGGGTAAAAGACCAAGTAAGGCAGGCTCGCATGGAATTGGCCGGGGAGGTGGAGGCCATTACTTTGACGATCATGGAAAAAGTGCTTCATCGGAGGCTGTAATCATGAAGTTGACTGAAAGAGCCGGTGTGCTGTGCGTCACGACCCTGTTTGCGGGATTTCTTATGGTGGCTCTTCCTGCAGCGGCCCAGGCCGCTGACGTCCAATGGAGACCCACTTACGACGTGGCAATGCGCTGGATCAACTTTATCATCCTTGTCGCAGTGATCGTAAAATATGCCAGAGAACCCATCAAAGATTTTTTAAAGCTGCAAAAAAGTGACATCGTTTCTGAACTTGGCGAACTGGAATCCGAAAAAGCCAGAATAATTAGCGAAATCAAGGAAGTAAAAACGAAGGGGGCTGAAAACCGACTCCACTTCCAGGAACTGAAAGATCGACTGATTTCCCAGGGAGAGACCCGCAAACAGCAAGTCGTGGAACAGGGCAGGCAACAAAGTGCAATCATGCTGGTAGAGGCTCGGCGTAAGATGGAGAATCGGATAACCCAGGCCAAGGCCGGCCTCAAAATGGAGTTGCTGGATATGGCCATCGATCAAGCGACGGTAAAACTGCCAAGCGTAATGACCGCTGGAGACACCCAGCAGCTTTTGGATGATTACATGAGCAGTCTTCACGCCTGAATGAATGAGTGTCTCACCCAAGGGACTTTCCTTATTATACTCTTTAGCCGATCTTTCTTTGCAGCTTGACAGCGCCATCATTTTTCATTAGGGAATCCTCGGTTCTACTTTCGTCACACCAACCTCTATCAATCGCCGTTTTAGGACCAAACGGGCAGGACGGGACGTCTATCATGGAAAAAAATGCCTCCATCGAAACATTTATCAAGGACCAGATCGAAAAGTGGAAAAATCAAACCCGGACCCATATACCGGTAATCACCATCTCTTCGGAACCGGGAAGTGGGGGACGGGTCATTGCCCAGGGGCTGGCCAAACGGCTCGGCATCGATTTGTTTGACCGTAACATCGTAAAGGAAATTGCTGAAAGTGCCCGCATCAGTGGCGCCGTGATCGAAACCATGGAAAAAGACCGGCTCTCCGGAATCAAGGATTTTATTTCATCCCTGGTGAACGACCGCTATCTATGGCCGGGGGTTTACCTGGATCATTTGATGAAAGTGGTTGCCGCGATCGCCAGCCATGGCAATGCCATCATTGTCGGCCGCGGGGCCAACTTCCTGATTCCGGCGGAAGACCGGTTGAGTATTCGGGTGATTTCGCCATTGGATACCCGGGTGAATAACGTGGCCAAGGAATTCGGCGTTACCCGCGAAGAGGCCAAGCGGCGGGTGATCAACCGGGAAAACCGGCGATCCGCCTTTATCCGCCAATCCTTTAATGCAGACGTCGCCGATCCTCGCAATTATGATTTGGTAGTCAACACCCAGAAACTGGACATGGACGCCTCGCTGGGCGCGGTGATTGGCATGGTGGTCGGCAGCAAAGATACGGTGGTAACAAAACCGGCGGCATCTAACACCAAAAAGAAATAATTCTTGCGGTCATCAGACCGATTGTCGATACGCTGGAAAAAAAAGCAGCGCCGGTATTATCAGATTGCCGGCGCTGCTTCTCTTTTGTTCGGTCCCATTCTTCGCCTTTATTGGGAGGGCGCCCTGTTTGACATTGGGTCGTGAGTGAATTAAAAGAGTCATTTTTTCCAGGACGTGGTAGTTTCGGGAAGCCGCCGTCATTTACCCTGTCAAAAAATACGGTTTTCTCGGTCGACGCATCGCTCAATCCAATTTGGACGATGTGCGTTTTTGATATTCATCATCCAATTCGTGAAAAGGATTAAAGATGGAAGGTGCCCTGCTTCCGATTGTCGTTTTTCTGGCGGTCTATGTGGCCCTGACATTTGAACTGGTCAACAAGGCCGTTGCCGCGCTGCTCGGCGTGATGATCCTGCTGGTGCTCCACGTGGTCAGCGAGCACCAGGCCGTCGAATTCATCGACTTCGAAACCATCATGCTGCTGCTGGGCATGATGTCCATCGTGGCCATACTGAGAAAATCGGGCTTTTTTTCGATCGTCTCGGTCCGGATCGCCGAGTTGACCCAGGGCAGTCCGCTGAAAATATTGATTCTCTTTTCGATTGTCACCGCCGTCCTGTCCGCTTTTCTGGACAACGTGACCACCGTGCTGATCATCATCCCCATCATCATCGAACTTACCGCGGGCATGG
>NZ_JASJGN010000069.1:0-4886 GCF_033791525.1 Desulfosarcina sp. | reverse complement strand
CATCGAACATCGAACATCGAACATCGAACATCGAACATCGAACATCGAACATCGAACATCGAACATCGAACATCGAACGAAAAAAGCACACCTTACCGGGCAGTCAACTGCTTTTTTTCATTTCAACCAATTGAACAAATTTAACGAACCAACCAATCCAACGGTCTTTATTCTCTCATACCCCATCGCCTATAGCCCATGGCCAACAGCCCATCCCGCTCCCCACTATATATCAAATGGCCCCATTGCTGACGCCGGGCAGACTCTGATTTTCAGGGAAAAATGAACCCAATCCGGTAGCTGGGCTTGATTTCTTTTTCAGTATTTTCAACAGATATTGCCCATACCCGTTTTTCCCCATAGAATTGCCGATCGTTTCGAGCTGCTCATCCGTAATGTATCCCGACCGCCAGGCGATCTCCTCCGGGCAGGCGATTTTAAGCCCTTGCCGTCTCTCCAGGATCTCCACAAATCGGGAAGCTTCCAACAATGATGCGTGGGTCCCCGTATCCAGCCAGGCGTATCCTCTTCCCATCAGCGAAACTTCCAGCGTTCCCAGATCAAGATAGCGTTGATTCACGTCGGTAATCTCCAGCTCGCCGCGAGCCGACGGCTGGATATCCCGCGCGATCTCCACCACCTGGTTGTCGTAGAAGTACAGACCGGTGACGGCAAAATCCGATTGTGGCTGTTGCGGTTTCTCCTCGATGCCGATCACCTTGCCGGATCTGTCAAAGGTCACCACGCCGTATCGCTGGGGATCGGTCACCTGGTAGGCGAAAATCGTTGAGACGCCGGATTTCCGGTTGGCCACCGAGAGATGTTTGGAAAGATCATGCCCATGAAAGATGTTGTCCCCCAGGACCAGCGCGCTGGGATGCGAGCCGATAAAATCGCTCCCGATAATAAATGCCTGGGCAAGACCTTCCGGCCGCGGTTGGACCGCATAGGATATATTGAGTCCCCATTGGCTGCCATCCCCCAGCAGTTGCTCGAACCGGGGGGTGTCCTGGGGGGTTGAAATGACAAGAATATCCCGGATACCCGCAAGCATGAGGGTGGTCAGCGGGTAATAAATCATGGGTTTGTCGTAGATTGGCAGCAACTGCTTGGATATGGCGATGGTGATGGGATAAAGCCGGGTGCCGCTGCCGCCGGCAAGAATGATTCCCTTTCGTTGCATTATCTTCCCCTCATGGTGAATAAAAAAATCTTGAATGGCTACTCATAGAACATCGTTTCGGTTATGAGTGCATTATTGAAGTTGCCTATTTCCGTAGTTGGTTTCCATCCAGCTTTGATAGGTGCCACTGGTGACGCTGGCTACCCATTGGGAATTGTCCAGGTACCACTGCACCGTTTTGCGAATACCTGTTTCAAAGGTCTCTTGCGGTGTCCATCCAATTTCTGCCTTTATTTTTGAAGCGTCGATGGCGTATCGCCGATCGTGGCCCGGCCTGTCAGGAACGAAGGTGATCAGGGTGTCCCGGCGGTTTTGATCCGCGGTCATCTCATCCAGGATGGTGCAGATGGTGTGCACCACATCCAGATTGGTTTTCTCACTGTTCCCGCCGATGTTGTATACTTCACCCGGCCTGCCCTTTTCAAGTACCGCCATGATCGCACGACAATGATCCTTGACGTAGAGCCAGTCACGGATGTTGGCACCATCCCCGTAGACCGGAATCTTTTTACCGTTTAAGGCATGGTGAATGACCAGCGGAATGAGCTTTTCCGGGAATTGGTATGGCCCGTAATTGTTGGAGCAATTGGTGGTCAGTGTCGGCAGGCCATAGGTGTGGTGGTAGGCCCTGACCAGATGGTCCGACCCTGCCTTGGATGCCGAATAGGGGCTGTTGGGTGTATAGGGCGTGGTCTCCGAAAAGGCCGGATCATCTTTTTCGAGGGAGCCATACACCTCGTCGGTGGACACGTGCAGGAATCGAAATGCGGATTGGTCATCCGGCCCAAGGACCTTCCAGTAGTCGCGCACCTGCTCGAGCAGATTGAAGGTGCCGACCAGGTTGGTCTGGATGAAATCATCCGGTGCCGAGATGGATCGATCCACATGACTCTCCGCGGCAAAGTTGATAATCGCACGCGGATGAAACTGGTCTAACAATTTTGCAACCAGCTGCCGGTCACCGATATCACCCTTTACAAAGATGTGGTTCGGGTTTTTCGCCAATGGTTCCAGATTCTCGAGGTTCCCGGCGTATGTTAGTTTGTCCAGGTTGACGACAAGCCCTTCGCCTGTCTCCAGCCAGGTGTGAACGAAGTTAGAACCGATGAATCCGGCCCCTCCGGTAACAATAATAGCTGGCTCTGTGTTCATTATATGAGACCTTTGGAAAATTTGGGTAGTGTTGGTGACTAATTGAACAGGGGTACTAAGTATCGCGCCAGTTCAAATAATCCAGCACATCTTCGAAGCGGGCCAGATCACCTTTATTCTGGTAGGTATGCACGCGAACCAGCTCTTCTTGTATCAACTGTCGGCGCTGGGCCTGCAGGGTTCCCTGGGAATGAACCACGGATTCCATCCAGGACATGGCTGCGCCCGGATGGCTGTAAAGGACCAATTCCGGGTACTCGTCGAGGGCCACTGTTGCTGCTGTCATGAATGCCCGCAGTTGGTGAAAGGGCGGTGACACCACGATCAGTGAACCCATTCCCCGGTCTCTGGCAAATCGGATCAGGGCTTGCGACTCGACCAGCGTATTGATTGATTTGGTACCACCATAAGGCACATAATCGATCTTATCTGCCGGCAGGCCGAGTTCCCTGAGCCGCCGGCTGCACTGATTCACTCCCGGGTAGCCGCTCATCTCCTTTGCATCCAGAATGAAGATCCGGGCGGCGACGGCATGGCTGATCAGCATCCTGGCTGTGCTGAATATGGACGCCTGGTTTTCGATGGTGGTGCAATACAGGTATGCGCCGTCCGCCGGACCGTCGGGACGGGTGTCACACAAGATTCGGACTATCAGTTCGATGGCAGTACTCATCGGTTGATTGGCGTGGTCGTTGGGAATTTAGGAATTTAGGGACGCCCTTAACTTATAAACTTCCGAATTCTAAAATCTGATGAAGGGTAGTCCAGGACGTTGGTTAGGTTCTTTCGAACCGTTATAGGCGAAGGTCGGTTTACGGTTTTTTTTCGCAAGGCGTTAGGCGGAAGGTGAAGCGGGTTTACGGCCTACAGTTCACGGTTCACGGTTGAAAAAACGGAATAGCTGAAAACGAACGATAAGCAGGAGAACATAACGGCTTCTATAAATCAGCCTTGTCAATTCCGAGTTGTTTGAGAATGATTCGCGTCAGTGTATCTGCAATCTCTTTGTGGCGTGGGATTGGCGCCCTTTTTCCGCTATTTGTATTGATGTAGATATCGTGGCGATTTCCATGTCTTAACAACTCGCATCCAAGTCCATTGATTTTGCGAATGAACTCAACGCGTTTCAATAGTCATTTCCTTGACCTTAAAACCCGGCGGCAAATTCTCGAAGTCAGTTTCTTCCATCAGGTTCAAGGCTTCCTGTATATTGATTTCCAACTCACTCAATGTCATTCCCTGTGAAAACACATCGTTTCTTTCCCTAAGTCGCCCAACGAGCCATTTGCCATCTTGCCAATATATCAGTGTATATTTTTTCATCTCGGATGCCCTTTTTTTGGGACCGTCATTAGAATTGTATAGGAAATATTAACTTCAATCTATTGTTTCTGCAAGCTGGTAGGTTATAAGCTGCTGAACATTACCGACCGTGTTAAGTGTTTGGTTTTTATAGAATGACGGTTGACGGTTACCGGTTTCCGGTTCTTTCAGCTTAAGGCGTTAGTCGCAAGGCGATTCTAAAATTCGCCCTCACGGCTTTTCTCCCGCCCTCCTGCTCTCCCGCACTCACGGGTTCCTTGATTCTTCGGCAAGCTTGACAATCGCTCAACCTGGGTGAAAAAACAGGGATTTTTAGAGCAACGGTTTAACGGAGATCTGTGTTATTTGCGTCCTAAACGTTGGCTATGGGAGACCGTCTAATAACGGATTTTCGATCTGCAGACCATCGATGGTCTGCCCGTGCTGCAGGTCCTCTGTAAGCAGTCGGTCCGCGCCTCCGGCCAGAGCTGTCTCAATGATAAGTGCATCCCAAAATGATAGTTGCCTTTTTTGGCTCCTGCGAATGGCGGCCATGATTTTTTCAGTATCGATGCCAATGACCGGCAGCAAGGAAAGGTTGCGAACGACCTCTTCAGCCGTTTCTGGTTCAAGTGGTACCAAGAGCTTTCTGGTCACGACCACGTAGAACTCCTGGAGTACCTGAGTGCTCAACAACGCCCGACCGGCAGACACTTCAGTTTCAAATCGCGCAGAGGCTTGCGCTTTTTTATCTTCGGCATCGGCGTCAAACAAGTAAACGAGGATATTAGTGTCGAAAAAAGTGCGCATTAAACCCTCTCATGCAGGTCATCTCGAGTCCAGGTTCGTTCGCCCCGCCTGGCCTTGGACCTTCGGGAAAGGGCAACGATTTTGCCGACGGCCACTTGCTGCTCCCGGCACACGCCGGCATATGACTTCAGAAACTCCCCTAAGATCGCATTGACCGAAGTCCCTTCCTGAAGCGCCCGCATGCGCGCCCTTTTCAACGAATCTTCATCAATTGTAATAGTAAGATTTCCCATGGTAAAGCTCCTGTGTTACACGAGATCAGTGTAGCACTTGTCGATAGCATGTCAAGAGTAGCTCGCTGCTACTCCCAAGTTTTCGACGTCTTTCAACTACGCACCTCTTTCACGCCCTCTCGCTCTCACGGGCTCCCGCTCTCTCGCCCTCACGGATTAACGGTTAAAAAAGGGCGGTTAAATTGGTTGATTCGTTTGATTCGTTT
>NZ_JASJGN010000068.1:0-6653 GCF_033791525.1 Desulfosarcina sp. | reverse complement strand
CCAAGGCAGTTTCACCCGATGATGATTGGCATAAGGATACCTCCGGATTCCCGGGGCTGGTTCGTGCCGCTGATTTTATCGGACAGTTGGCAGACCCCAACCGGATGCAAAAATGCACGGCCCTGTTTTATGAGTTTGAAGAGTTGGGTCTCAACGAGAAGCTGGGATACAAAACGCCCGGGGACCTGCGTGCCTGCAATGCGAAATTCTACTGGGACATTGTCAGTCCCTACGTTCAGGATGCCCTCGGGTACCTGAAGGTGACCCACGAGGGCAAACAGTGGATCGCCAACCTGCAATCCAACGTGTTCGGCAATTACCTGTTCGCGGATGGGTAGCGGCAAATGCCCGACTATCCGGAAATAAATCATAAGAACCTATCTCACAAATAGTCTAACAGGGTCTTGAAAAACGTCATGCGCGCAGGCAAGACAAGGCAAAATTTGGCGAAAAAGCGGAGTTTATGTGTGATAAATGAGCATTTTGAGTCAAATTTTAACGATGTATGGCCAAGCGCAATAGTTTTTCAACAGCCTGCTAAGTGCCCATGAAGGCAAGTTGACGGAAACCCGATGAAATTGCCTCGCATCCCGGCCTACCTGAAAGGCGTTGCCGCCGTCACCGCCCTGTCCGTCACCCTGACCATTTTCCTGTTTCGGATCGACGTTCCCATCCTGCAGCTCTTTGAATTGAAGCTCTACGACCTGCGTTTCCTTCAACGGGGCTATCGGCAGCCTTCACCGGCAATCGCCCTGGCCATGATCGATGAAAAAAGCCTCGACCAGGAGGGCCGTTGGCCGTGGCCGCGTTCCACCATTGCCGCTCTGGTGAATCGACTGTCAGACGACGGTGCCAAGGTGATCGGCTTCGACATCGGTTTTCTCGAGCCGGAGGAGCACGCCAACCCGACGGTACCCCAGGGATTTTCAGAAGCACTGGCCCGCTTAAATGCGGCCGAAGAGCGCCCGGACGGTCGAACACCCCAGCGTCTCCAAAAGGACATCAACGACCGGATTCTGGCCGATTCAATCCGGCAGGCCCGGTCGGCCACGGTGCTCGGTTATTTTTTTCACATGAGCCCGTCAGAATTGAACTACGATATCGAAAAGACGGAAATCGACCGGCAGCTGGCGCTGATCGGCAAGTCCAAATATCCCATGATTCTCCAGGACGACCCGGATGCGTCCCGGCTGCCGTTTATCACCGCGTATGCGCCGGAGGCCAACTTGAAACTATTCTCCGACGCCGCCGACGCAGCCGGATTTTTCACCGTGGCCAGCGACCGGGACGGCGTGGTGCGCAACGTACCGCTGATGATCAAGTGCGGGGAGGACCTCTTTCCCCACCTGGCGGTGATGTGCGCCTTGCATTATCTGGACCGGCCCCAGACCATCGTCAAGGTCCCTCGCTACGGCGTGGAGGGGGTCCAGATGGGCCAGCGCTTCATCCCCACCGACGAAAACGGGCTGCTGCGGATCAACTACCTCGGCCCGGCCGGAACCTTTCCCCACTATTCCATCACCGATATTTTAAAAGGCAAGACGCCAGCCGGAACCTTCACGAACCGGATCGTCCTGGTGGGGGCCTCCGCCGTGGGCACCCACGACCTGCGGTCGACGCCATTCAGTTCGGTCTACCCGGGCGTGGAGATCCACGCCACGATCATCGACAACATCCTCACCGGCCACTATATTTCCAAGCCACGCTGGTCGGAGATTTTCGACCTGATCGCGATCATCACCATCGGCCTGCTTCCCGGCATTTTCCTGCCCCGGGTGAAAGCCACGCTGGGGCTTTTGATTGCCCTGGGCGTATTCAGCCTGCACGTGCTTTTCACCCGCTGGCTCTTCGTCCAATTCGATCTGTGGCTGAACATGGTCTACCCGCTGACCTCGCTGGTCGTCAGTTACACCTTTGTTACCGTGTTTCTCTATGCCACCGTAGAAAGGGACCGCAAACGGATCAAAAGCACCTTCCGACAGTACGTGGCCCCGCTGGTCATCGAAGAGATGCTCAAGGACCCCGAACAACTGACCCTGGGGGGCGAGGAAAAGGTTTTGACGGTACTCTTTTGCGACCTGGAGCGCTTCACCAGCTACACCGAAATCTACGGGCCATCGGAGATGGTCAAGATCCTCAGCGACTATTTTACCCGCATGTCCGAGGAGATCTTCAAGCAGCGCGGCACACTGAAGGAGTATGTGGGCGACGAGATCATGGCCTTTTTCGGCGCCCCCATCGAACAGCCGAACCACGCCCAACGCGCCTGCGAGGCGGCCCTGGCCATGCGCGACGGTCTCCGCAGGCTTTGTGAGGGGTGGATCGACATCGACCGCCCGTTCATGCACGCCCGCACCGGGATCAACAGTGGACCCATGCTGCTTGGGAATCTGGGTTCGCGGTATCGCTTCGCCTATGGCGTATTGGGGGATCAGGTCAACCTGGGGTCGCGCCTGGAAGGATTGAACAAGATGTACGGCACGGAAATCCTGATCGGCGAAAACACCTATGCCATGGTCAAGGACGATTTCATCCTGCGCGACCTCGACCTGGTGCGGGTGGTGGGACGCGAGCAGTGCGTGCGGGTTTACGAGCTGGTGGGACGCTCCGATGCCGTGCTGTCACCGGAGCATTTAGGGGCCCTGGAGGCCTATGCCGCCGGTTACGACGAATACTGCCGGCAGCACTGGCCCCAGGCAATTGCCTATTTAGAGCGCGCCCTCTCCCTGCGCCCCGACGACGGCCCGTCAAAAACCATGCTGGCGCGCTGCCGGGTCTATCAGGATGACCCGCCGGCGGATGACTGGGAGTGTGTGTTCGAACCTAAAACCAAGTGAAAGAGACCGCCAAAAATGTTGATTCTTATAAGGGATGTAAAAGGAAATGAGCTTGAACTGAGCCATGGCAGTGCTGTCTGCTTGAAGGACGCTCGAAGCGGCAAGGAAGTTAACTTTGAGTGGCCTGACTTACCAAAGATGTTTCAGCATGAGCTGGATGATCTGGCTTCCCGTGCGGTAAGGACCATGGAGCAGGCGAGGGAATTAATAACGGAAAGCTCCGGCCTCTGCTGATAGGCTATGCTTTAAAGAACCTGCCGACCGGCTTTAAGATGGCTCAGCCTTAGCAGAAACAAGCCTCACATGGATATCTCAATAACAGATCAAGACTATTAGGGGACGCTCATAAAAATATAACTTCACACAAATTTTAGTTTGTTCTCAATTGCAATTGCCCTGCCTCGTTTTGCTGCAATACTGACCGCAGCCTGCGTTACCCTCAACTTTTCCGCAATTTCCGGCTGTCTTAGCCCACGTTCTTCAGTCGCCCAATAACATAACAAACTGCGTGCTTTGACTGTCCTTCTTCCGCGATCACGCGTTAGAATCATCTCAGGCGAAACGCCAGTTAACGCAGACACCCTTTTCAAAATTGACTCAAAATCAACACCTTCAGCCTTTAGCCGCCAGCGCCGCTCCATTTTCTCGTTCGCCAGTGACAACACTTTTTCGACAAAGTCACCATCCCCCAACACTCTCTCATCACTTTTTTGAAACAGCTTTGCCTTGCGCAGCGCCTTGACCGCCATCCAGCCCCCTGCACTTCGAATCAACCCCCCGCCGATGAGATCATCTCTACGGCCCTGGTCGACACCTTTTGCAACGAACCCCCGGTATATCCTTCGCGCTGTGGAGAGGGCTGAATCAAACATCTTGAGCACATGGCCGGTATCCTGCCAGGGACAGCAGCTATTCTTGAATAAGGCGCTGTGACCACAATAGCTGTAGTTTTCCAATTCTTTTAGATTTTGAACAATTTTTGCTCTGAGTGGGTTTAAGTGGATATACCGGACAAGCTCCAAAAGATAAGCGTCCTCCTGGCAAAGAATTGACTTGTAGCGGTTTTGGAACAAGTGCCCGTGTCGCCGATGACGCCTGTTGAAAGATACAGCATAGCCTGTCAGCAACCGTTGCATGACCCGAGAAATTGGAGAATCACCAGTTCTTAGCAACAGGTGAAAGTGATTGGGTATCAATGCCCAGGCGAAGCATCCCGTTTGGGTATCTTCGATAACGGCACCCAAACGTGCCAAGAAGTTTTCCCGGTCCACGTCATCCAAGAAAATTTTCCTGCGTTCGATCCCCCTGACGATGATGTGATGCAGGGCTCCGGGAGCATCTATTCGTCCTTTCCGTGGCATATGCTCAACATATACAAAGGCAAGATCCTTGTAAACTTATTTTTTTATGTGCGTCCCTTAAATATCGTTGATGAACTTGACAGGTATTATTGTGTGGATTATTATAGTTATAAGTATCCACATAGCGGAGGTGCAATATGAGAACGGTTCAAATGACGCTTGACGACGATCTTGTTAAGGCCGTCGATCAAGTTTCAAAACTACTTAATACCAGTCGTTCAGCTTTTACGAGAAAAGCCCTTCGAGAGGCATTGGCCAGGTATAATCTTGAACAATTGGAACGCAAGCACAGACAAGGCTATGAACGAAAACCAATTATTGGTGATGAATTTATGGTTTGGGAGTCAGAACAGGCTTGGGGTGATGAATGAAACATGGTGAAATACGGTGGTACAAATTTGCGAATCCAGATAAAAAAAGACCGGTTCTCATCCTGACCCGGGACTCTGTTTTAGAATATCTTGGTGAAGTAACGGTTGCCCCAATTACAAGCACAGTGCGCGATATACCTTCCGAAGTATTTCTTTCCAAACCCGATGGCATGCCACGGGATTGCGCCATCAATTGTGACCATTTGCAAACTGTTTCAAAAGGAAAGATAGGGGCACTGATCACATCCTTACCGCCAGTTAAAATGGTTGATGTTGGACGGGCAATCCGTTTTGCACTCGATATATAATGTGCAACCAAAGAAGTTTTCTCGATCCACGTCATCTAAGAAAATTTTCCTGCGTTCGATTCCCCTGACGATGATGTGATGCAGGGCTCCGGGCGCATCTATTCGTCCTTTCCGTGGCATATGCTGACCATATAGAAAGGCAAGATCCTTGTAAACTTATCTTTTTATGTGCGTCCCTTATATATTAATCCGATACAACACGCTTGACATACTACGTTATCCGTAATACCCTCTGCGTATGATTAAATCATTTTCTTGCCGGGATACCGAAAGATTGTTCAACGATATCCGAGTGCGCCGGTTCCAATCTTTTGAAAGGCAGGCAAGAAAAAGGCTTGCCGTTCTTCATGCTGCTCCGAGTGTTGATGCGCTAATGCTCAATCCAGGAAACAAGTTTCATTCTTTGGGAGGAGATAGGAAGGGGCAATATGCAATTAATATAAACAAACAGTGGCGCGTTTGCTTTGAGTGGCATGATGGCAATGCATTTAATGTAGAAATTATAGATTATCACTGAGGTATAGGTATGAACCAGGAAAACCATCTTGATCCAATTACACCAGGTGAAATCTTACGTGAAGATTTCATGGAACCATTAGAGATCAGTATAAACAAGCTTTCACGAGATCTTTCCGTTCCACCGAACCGAATTAGCGAGATTGTTAATGGAAAAAGATCCATAACCACAGACACTGCCTTGAGACTACAACGATATTTTGGCATTGAGGCTCAGTTCTGGCTCAATCTGCAGACTGAATATGATTTGAGGGTTTTAAAACGAAGAATATGGGCTGATATCGAGAAAAGAATCATTCCCGTCAGGGAGGCGGGCCAAGAAGTCGGAATTGGTGTATAGCTTGGGTATAAGGCTTTTTGCTGAAGACTGATGGGGAAAGGAATAGCTCCTGGTTTTCATAAAAGTAGAATTATAATCTTCAGTCTAATTCCCTTCAAGCGATTTGGTTTTGGGGATTCATTCCAGCTTCGTTAAAACAACAACTATAGTTCCCAAATAAGGGCTAAGAAAATTTTCCGACGTTCGATCCCCCTGACGATGATGTGATGCAGGGCTCCGGGCGCATCTATTCGTCCTTTCCGTGGCATATGCTGACCATATACAACGGCGATATCCTTGTAAACTTATTTTTTTATGTGCGTCCCCTAATTTCCTTAATTCCTTCAACCAATTGCCCAGATTTTTGTAGATTCAATTTAAAACGAATCCCGCATCATCGCATCCTGGACAACTTTCGGTAATGTTAGCGGAACAAAGTAATCAGAAGGGAAAAGATAGTCTTCACCGGATTCATCGATGACGCGTCGCAGGTTCTGTTTTTTCGCCAGATCATCTGGAATTGCTACGTAAACCTTCCATCGTTCTAGTGAAGCCTCATACTCTCGATTATTTACACAGATGATAAATTCTTGCATATTCTTACCTACTTATACCAGAATCGATTTGTTTTCTGTTCTTTTTTCCCTTTCCCGCGAGCCTCATACCAGTGAATTTCCGCCCTGCATACATCTCCTGACTGAAACCGAATGATATAGATGCCCTTCATTTTACGCCATCGACCATCACCGTAAACTTTTTTGAGGCGCTGAAATTCGTGAATCGATTTGTCTACCGCAATGGTTTCCGGTACAGAAAGTTGTTCAACAATTTCAAATTTCAACTATCGAACTCCGCTGCTTACTTGAAATATAACCAGTTGATATTCAATTGAAAATAACCACTGCTCAACGGTTACCGCTTTTATCACAAGAAATATTATG
>NZ_JASJGN010000067.1:0-6049 GCF_033791525.1 Desulfosarcina sp. | reverse complement strand
GCCAGGGTGGTTCCGCAGTCGTGGTTGAATAAAATAAGGCCCAGTCCCAAATCGTCAAAGGTCGGCATGTATCCGACCAATTCGATCGTCGGGTCCTGGATGAAGGCATCCAGACTCCCCCATTGTTCTTGGCAAATGGTGCACGTTTTAAACGTCGTGGCAACATGAGCAACTGGAAAGGCGCTTGGGGTCATTTTCAACATTCTCCGGATTGGGTGAGCGTTCGCGCAATTTTCATACACCATTTTTTAGCGGCATGCAAACAAGTTCAAACACCGCCGCACTCGGTCATCCGGGCATGCTTGCGGCTGCCGGGGTACTGCCGGCAGATTGTGGGCCTGACGTCATGGATGGTGCAGACATAGCGGTTTGGGTCGGGCGACCGGGCCAACCAGGGACAGGTCTCAGCAAAATCGCTGGTCCCCGGAGTTACCCAGATACGGCAGGCAGTGACCTGTCCTTTTTGTCGGATGGTGCCCACCCAATCGAGGATATCGGTTCTCCCGAGATCCTGCCATCGCTGATAGTCACCCACGCTGCACCCGTCATGGTAGTTCAACGTCAGGCAGCAGCGGCCGCATTGGTTGCAGACAAAGTCTTCCATGCCAGTATCGATCCAAATACCGGACGTTGTGTCCGCTATCGGCCCCGGACCGGCCTCGACATGAGCACCGAACACCCGGGAGCAGATGCGGGCCAGATGTTGCGGACCCGGTGTGTATCGATCCAGACAATCCATGATCCGTTGCTTCAGATCCGCTTCGCTGGATGGGATCAGTTTCGTATTGCCGGACATCTTAGCCCAAATCGAACGACTGTGAGCATCCCGTAAAACATAGGCCCCGTCACCGAAAACCATGGGCCATATCACGGAAAGGAGATTAAACTGGGAGGCATATTGCGCGAAATCGCAACGAACGGCGTCCAGAGCCTCGTCAACAGTTAGAAAGAGTCTCTCTTTTTCAGGCATTTCATTTACCCATAGGAAAATGGGACACAAAATTTGACCCACAAGAGTAGCCTGCTATGTTCATGCTGCAAACCGAGTCCCCCAACGCCGAACACAGAAAAATGAAACAGAAGTGGTTGGTTCAATAGTATAACACGACAGATGGATACGGACAAACCCGCTGTCGATCGACATTTATATGGGCAATCTCCAATTTCTTGAATTCCGATATTGACTTGAAGCAGGGTTTTGAAATAGGTTCGCTGGAATTATCCTGTAAACGTTCACCTAGCCGTACCAACTTCATACCCTGCGAAAAAAGGCATAGACTATCGACAACCGGGTGCCAAATGCACCCAGATATAGCCCGGTATTAGGGTCAGGGGGACTGAAAGGGAGCACATGAACCTATTTTTTCTGTCAATTCTAATCATTGCTGCAGGCGGCATCCTTCCCCTTTTGTCGTTCCGGCAATTTACCTTGATGAAGATTCTGGGCGTCCTTGGAATCAGCATCGGCTGCTGTCTGGGCATGCTCGATGCCTTGTCCAGACTTACCCACGATGGATCCGCCAGCGCCTCTTTTGCTTACCTCAATACGCTCTCGCTCGCCTTTCAAATTGATGGGCTGTCCGCATTTTTTCTCTTGGCCATCTTTGCCGTTTGTCTGCTGGCGGCCATCTATAGTTTCCATTACATGAACCACCCGGAAAAAGCCCTTCGTACGGCCACCAACTACTTTTTTTTCAGTCTTTTAGCCGCCTCCATGGCCTTGGTGGTAGTCGCCGACAACATGATCACCTTCCTGCTGTCATGGGAAATCATGTCCCTATCCTCTTTTTTCCTGGTGATCTACGATTATCAAACGCCGGAAAACAGAAAGGCCGGATATCTCTATTTTGTCTTTTCCCACGTCGGAGCCATGTTCATTTTTGCCGCTTTCGGGATCCTGTATGGCTACACCGGCAGTTTCGGTTTTGAATCGGCCGGCCTATCTGATACAGCCAAACTCCTGGTTTTTGTTCTGGCGTTTATCGGTTTCGGTTCCAAGGCCGGTGTGTTTCCCTTTCATGTCTGGCTGCCCCACGCGCACCCCGCGGCACCCTCTCACATCTCTGCCGTCATGTCCGGCGTGATGATTAAAACCGGGATTTACGGCATTTTAAAAATGTACAGCATCTTGAACCTGCATACACCGATAATTGGCGGGATCGTTTTAATTGCCGGAATGGTGACCGGTATTTTAGGTGTGGTTTACGCGCTTGGCCAGAATGATATCAAGCGGCTCTTAGCCTACTCGAGCGTTGAAAACATTGGTATCATATTGATCGGCTTGGGGGTTGGTATGATCGGCGTGGCGATAGGCAATCCGATCATGGCAGTCCTCGGTTTTTGCGGGGGAATGCTGCATGTGTTGAACCATTCCATCTTCAAGTCTTTGCTGTTCATGGGCGCCGGTGTCGTGGTTCATAAAACGGGGACGAAGTCCATCAATGCTCTGGGCGGCCTGCTTAAAAACATGAAGATCACCGGCGCCGCCTTTCTCATCGGCGCCTTGGCCATTTCGGGCCTTCCACCCTTTAACGGTTTTGTTGGAGAATTTTATATATACATGGGCGGGTTCCGGGGAGTGGCAGCCGACTCTCAAGCGTTTGTTATCAGCCTGTGTGCCATCGTCAGCCTGGCGGTCATCGGTGGGTTAGCCCTGGCCTGCTTTACCCGTTTGTTGGGTGTTGTCTTTCAGGGCGAACCCCGAAGCCAGGTCGCTGTGGATGTCAACGAAAAAGGCGCCTCCATGTTGGTACCGATGGTCATCCTGGCAGCTGCCTGCGTCATCATCGGCGTCTACCCTGGCGCGTTCATGTTCATGGCCTTAAAAGCGGTGGCAGCACTGAACCTGGGCTATGTCCGCATACCCATCGAACCCTTTGCCCAGATGTCCACCAGCATTACCCTGGGGGCGACCCTCTTTCTGGCTGTGTTGCTGATCATTCTGGCCCTTCGTCGTTTTTTTTACCAGGGCAAAACCATCGGACGCAGCGGCACCTGGGGCTGCGGGTTTACCCAGCCCACAACCCGGATGCAATACACCGGAACGTCCTATGCTGCTTCAATTCTGGAATTCTTTAAACCGGCAGCACCGCTTGAAGAAACCCATCCACCGGTCAAGGGCTTGTTTCCGGAACAGACCTACTACCAGAGTCGCGTGCACGACATTATCGAGTTGAACATGAACCGGGCCATCGTCAACCCCGTTTTGTGGCTGTTCGATAGACTGCGTTGGATTCAACACGGAGATATTCATCTGTACATCGGATATATCCTGCTGGCTATCGTCATCCTGCTGTTTTTCGTTTGATCGTGTTGATTAATTAATAGAATAACGGTTACGAATCTCACCGCTGAGCACGCGGAGATCGCAAAGAAATGATCTATCTTATTCAATTCTCTGCGGTCTCAGCGGGCTCTGCGGTTAAAAAAACCGAGAAACGTCACCATCTTTGTGAATCAATGTAATAAAGGCTGCGTAATGATGTTTCACCTAAATTATGGGAAGAATTCATGATTGAATCCGTCTTGCTCTGGGTATTGGCCGTGCTGACTGCACCGCTGTTTGCCGGTATCATTTTCAAGGTGAAAGCCTTTTTCGGTGGCCGTAAAGGGTCACCGGTGCTGATCAACTATTACACCCTGATCAAACTGTTTAAAAAAGGATCGGTGTACAGCAAAAGCACCACCTACATCTTCCGGTTGGGCCCACTGGTCTCATTGGGATCGGCAGCCACGGTGCTGCTATTTTTGCCCATTGCCGGACATGCGCCAGTCCTCACCTTTAACGGTGATGTAATTTTTATTCTTTATCTGTTGGGGATCGGCCGGTTTTTCACCATTGCCGCCGCCATGGACACCGCCTCACCGTTCGAGGGCATGGGCGCGGCCAGAGAAGCCTACTTTCCGATCATCTGCGAAGCCAGCATGTTCATGATCCTGATCCTGTTCTACCGGCTGACCGGCGATCTAAATTTGGCGGCATTCTTTTCCGGCGGCCAGCCCTTCGGATTCTGGCAGACGGCCGGGTCGCCAATACTTTTCATCGTCATCGCCTTTTTCATCATCCTGCTTACAGAAAACGCCCGGGTGCCGGTGGACGACCCGGCCACACACCTGGAGCTGACCATGATCCACGAGGTCATGGTGCTGGATCACAGCGGTCCGGATTTCGGTTTCATCGAAATGGGCGCGTTTCTGAAAATGTTTTTCTATGCGTCCATCGTCTCCCGACTGATATTGCCCTTTGAAATGGGCCATACGGCATTGAATTTGGGGTTGTTCTTACTAGGTGTCCTGATCGTCTATGTAGCCGTGGGCATCACCGAATCGGTCATGGCCCGCTACCGCATGGACCGGGTGCCCAAATTTGTGCTCACCTCTTTCGCCCTGGCCTTTTTTGCAACCGTCATCACCCTGGAGTTTATAAAATGATTCATCCGGTCGATACCATTTTATCCCTGGCGTTGCTGTCAATTCTCTTCTCCTTCGGGTCCAGCCGCCTGCCGGGCCTGATCAAAGTAATGGCCTTTCAGGGCGTGGTGGTGAGCATCGTGCCCCTGACGATCGGCCATGAGATGTCCACCGGCAGCGTCATCTTCACCATCGTGACCCTGACCATCCGGGGCATCATCATACCCGGGTGCATCTACCTGGCCATCAAACGTGTGGCCATTGGCCGTGAAGTGGAACCCATCGTCGGCTACCACGCCTCCATCCTGGCCGGTTTGCTGCTGATCGTCGGCGCCACCTTTGCCAGCCATCGCATCGATGTGCCCTACAGCAGCGTCAGCGCCCTGCTGCTGCCCGCGGCCATCTCCCTTCTTGGTGCCGGCATGTTTCTGCTCATGGCCCGTCGCAACGCCATCGCCATGGTCCTGGGCTACATCATGATGGAAAACGGCATCTACCTGGTGGGCACCACTTTCTCCACACGGGCCCGCCACATCGTGGAATTCGGCATCCTGCTGGATGTGCTGGCCGGTGTCATGATCATGGCCGTCATCCTGCAGAATATCAAACAGACCTTTGACGACGTGGATACGGCACGCTTGCGAACCTTAAAGGAATAGGTGGTCATTTCATGCTTGAAATCGTTTTTCTGATACCCTTTTTTACTGGCGCCGCCGCATTCTTTCTTCCTGATAAAATCGGGCGGTGCCTGCTGGTAATCACCGGCGCCATTCACCTGATCCTATCCGTGATGGTCTGGGCCGGTCGCCTGGCGCCGATTTTTCCCGACTATTTTGCGGTAACGCCAGAAGGATTGCTTTCCCTCCTGGTGATTTCCCTGCTCTTTTTCCTGATTTCCATTTACACCATCGCCTATCTCAAGGCATCCGACATCCATGCGGAAAACATCTTCACCGGGTCCATGCTGCTGTTTTTGTCCACCATGACCATGGTGACCCTGTCCGACCATATCATGGTCATGTGGATTGCCATCGAAGCAACCACTCTGGCAAGTGCGCCGCTGATCTACACCCACCGGTCGGCGGCGTCCCTGGAGGCCACCTGGAAATATGTGCTGATCTGCTCGGTGGGCATCGCCATGGCCCTGTTGGGATCAGTTCTGGTTACCGTGGCCATGGACGTGGGCAAGGTGGATGCACCCATCTCGTTTTCGGCAATGACCGAGGTGGCCCAACGCATGGATCCCATGTGGTTGAAGGCCGGCTTCGTTTTCATCCTGGTCGGCTACGGCACAAAGATGGGTCTGGCCCCCATGCATACCTGGCTGCCTGACGCCCACAGTGAGGCCCCCAGCCCGGCATCGGCGCTGCTCTCCGGCGTACTGCTCAACTGCGCCTACCTGGGAATCTTCAAAACCAACAAGATCATGCACGCCGCCGGACTGGCCGATTTTTCCGGCCCCATTCTAATCGTTTTCGGTCTGGTCTCGATCATGGCGGCGGCCACCTTCATTCTCAAGCAGACCGAATACAAGCGCATGCTGGCCTATTCCAGCATCGAGAACATGGGCATCATCGCCTTCGGCACCGGCATCGGCGGGCTGGGCGCCTACGGTGCGATTATCTGCCTGATCCACCAC
>NZ_JASJGN010000066.1:0-4136 GCF_033791525.1 Desulfosarcina sp. | reverse complement strand
CGATTCCCAACTCATCCCGCCAATCATGCCGATAGTTCTCATCCGTTGGCTTTCCTTTTTTAAATAGTGTCCATCCAGAAATAGGCAAATTTGGTTGAGATCAAGGCATGCGATAAATTTTACCGCAGGCATATAGTTGATATTCCGAGGATAAAATTTTGAGCATAACGCTGATATCAGGCAAATTGGCCATTTGTGGATCGACACTAACTACCATGCGTTTGCGCAACACGGTGGGTCAGTTTAAGCATTGGACGACGGCGTGGAAACCGGCCTTGCCGTTTCCCGGATCGTTTCCGCCAGTCGGCGGTCACGCTGGGCCCGTGTCAGGTAACCCGGCACGCCTTTTAGAAAAATGATCAGCACCGCCACAAAGGCAAGCGGAAAGATCACGCAATCGAACAGATAGGCGGCGATCAGTTGAAAGGTGGTACCGGCAAGGTTTTTGCCCTGCTCGCTGAGATAGGCCTCCAGTTCCTGAAGCCGCTTTTTCAGACGCTCGTATCGGTCAGCTACACCTATGGCCGTTTCGAGGGCTGACGCCCCTTTTCCGTCACCGCCAAGATGGTCTTCAGCGCCTTCTGGAGTGAATGTCCGGCTGATCTGGTCGAAAGCGTCGTAGGACTGCTGGATCAGCGGTCGGGTGATCCGCTCGGACAGGCGGGAAGCCCCGTAAACAGACAGAGGAAGAACCAGGTAGAGCAGTACCGTCAACAATGTGCAGGTGGCGGTAATCGACCGCAGGAACTGGGCCATCCCTTTTCGGTTCGGAAGAAAACACCGTCCCGCCGCCAGCATCAAAAGGCAGAAGAAGGTCAGCACCATGACGAGGTGGTCCGTCAAGGCCACCCCATCCAATACCAACCGCGCCATGAACAGGATGGTTCCCCCGGCCAGCACCGTCTTCCAGGCAATGTCCACATAGTCGTATACCGATTGCACCAGGTCCCCGACCTGGAGGTTGAATCCGATTCCCACCTCGGATCCTTCAATCACGGCCAGGCCGCTCTTGACGGCCGACAGCACCAGGAAACCCTCAAGCGCGCTGTCATAGGATTCATCCAGGTAACGATGGTTGGCACGGTCCAGTTCTCCAAGACCGGCTCGTGCCAGGGCCCTGTCCATCAGGCCGGTGGCAGCAAGCACCATACCGGCAAGGGCGACCGCCATCACCAGTGCCATTTTTATCCTGGACGTCATGGCCATATCCCCTTGCAGATTCGCGGGTATTGGCACCCTACGGGGTATTTCCGTGCCGTTTTCATCCGTGTCGTACGGAAATGTGCAGGCACGGCGTCGCTCCTCGGGCAATGGAGGCGGTATAGGCGCCGGTATGGGCTGGGATCACGCAAAACAGTCTCTCCAAATCATCCATCGACCGGCATCGGATTTGTTTTGACAGGCCGGTCGACCTTCACTTACACTAAGAGAAAAAGGCATGTTGCAAACCCATTTATATCCATGCAGGCTTTTTTATCAACCGCAAAAAATTTCTTTCGCGGTTAAGCACGAATCACACCGGAGGTGCCGCCATGCTGGTAAAAGAGATCATGACTGAAAACCCTATTACCGTCACCGCCGACACGGAAATTATCAAAGCGGCCAAAATCCTCTTGGACCGCCGCATCAACGGTGTACCGGTGGTGGACGGGGACGGCAGGTTGGTAGGCCTCCTCTGCCAGAGCGACATTATCGCCCAGCAGAAAAAGCTTCCCATTCCTTCGCTGTTCTCTTTTCTGGACGGTTATATCAGTCTCAGTTCCATGAAAGGCTTCGAAAAAGCGGTCCGCAAAATTGCCGCCACGGCCGTCTCGGATGCCATGACCCCCAATCCGGTCACCGTCGGACCGGACTCGACCATCGAAACCGTGGCGGCCCTTATGGTAGACCATAACCTCCATACCCTGCCGGTGTTGGAAAAAGGCGTGCTGGTGGGTGTGGTCGGCAAAGAGGATATCCTGCGGACACTGATGCCTGCGGATCATTCAGGATGAAAGGAGGCCCCCATGGGCGTGAACCAGATTGTCTGTTGTAGCGATTTTTCGGATCATGCAGAGGTTGCATTCCAAACGGCCCTTGACCTGTCGCAACGTTACAACGCGAAGCTTTACGTGGTCCATGTGCTGCCACCGGTGGTCAACCCAATGCTCACTGACACGGAGTTAATGCTGCCCGAGCATCCCGACGAGAATTTGGTGGTCAGCCTGAACGAACGGATGCAGGAGGTCTATGGCAACCGCATCCCCGAAAAAATAGACTTTGAACTGGTGGTCCGCGACGGCCACGTCTCCACGGAAATCATCCGCTTCATCGAAGAAACGGATGCCGATCTGGCGGTGGTGGGCGCCTTTGGCCTCAGCGGCATGGGGCTGGTATTGTTTGGCAGCGTCGCCAAGCGAATTTCTCACAAGGCACCATGCTCGGTGATGATCGTACGGAACAAAAAAGCCTGATGCATCCGCGGCCATGAAGATACTGCTCGTTTACCCTTATTTTCTCGACAAGCGCATCAACGAGGAGGATGTCAGCGCCATCCCCATGGGCCTTTACTACGTGGCTGCCATGCTCCGGGCTAACGGCTATGCGGTGGACATTCTCAATGGTCACAACCTGGGCAGGGCCCCCCACCGCATCTACCAGGTGCTGGGGGAAAAGCAGCCGGACGTGGTGGGTTTTTCGATCCTGCATGCCAACCGATGGGGCGGCATAGACATCGCCCGCATGGTCAAGAAGGTCAATCCTAAAGCCGCCGTGGTGTTCGGCGGCGTGGGGGCCACCTTCCTGTGGGAAAATTTTCTCACTCATTTTCCGGAGATCGACTATGTGGTTCGGGGTGAAGGTGAGCACAGCTTTCTGGAGCTGATCCGCTTTCTGGAAAAAAAGAAAGGGAAAATGCCCACGCAGATTGATGGCCTGGCCTTTCGAAAAAAAGGGAAACCGGTCAAAACCAGAGATCGGAAGCAGTTGGCAGACCTGGACAGCCTGCCCATGCCCGCCAACCATTTCGCCTTTCAACACCTTTCCCTCACGCGGGGATGTCCGGAGGGATGTACCTTCTGCGGATCGCCGGCATTTTGGAAACGCCGGGTGCGCTTTCACAGCGCCGACTATTTCGTGACCCAGATAGAGATTCTTCGCGAAAAAGGGATCCGCTTCTTTTTTGTATCCGACGACACCTTCACCCTCAAGCGGGAACTGGTGATCGACATCTGCAGCCGGATCGTCAAGCGCCGGTTGGATATCGTGTGGGCAGCGATCTCCCGGGTGGATTGTGTGGATGAGGAGGTGCTGGGCTGGATGCGCCGAGCCGGGTGCACCCAGATCAGCTACGGCGTGGAGAGCGGCAGCCCGGAGCTTCGCGATCGGTATCGCAAGCGCATCAGTGAAGCGGCCATCTGCCGCGCCTTTGACCTGACCGTTCGCTATGGCATCATGGCCAGGGCATACTTTATTTACGGCGCCCCGGGCGAATCCGATCAAACCATCGATGAAAGCCTGGCGTTGCTGCGCCGGATCCGCCCCCTATCGGCCATTTTCTACATCCTTGACCTGTTTCCCGGAACGGCGCTCTATGAAGAATACAAACAGCGCACCGGTGCCACCGACGACATCTGGCTGGACCGGGTGGAGGACCTGCTCTATTTCGAGACGGATGCGACACTGAGCAAAGCAGCCGTGCTGGCTTACGGACGGCGGCTCCGGGAAGGCTACCTCTCCCTGCTGCCGGAATTTGCCGCACAGATAGACTTGATTGACGATCCGCAGCTGTACCCGCTGCATGCAGATTTTCTCTCGCGGCTGGCCCTGACATTCAGCCACGGCGACTATGCCATTAACCCGCTGGTTGAAGACAACCTGGCGACCGCCGTCATGCTCTTCGAACGATCACTGCACTACCATCCGGATCACCGCGCCTTCTGGGGGCTGGGCCTCGTGTACCAGCACCTACGACGGTTTGACGAATCACTGGCGATCCTGCAGCGCGGCATCGAGCACCACAAAGCCAGCATCGATCTGCACATGGCCCTGGCCAACAGCCTGATGCGGTTAAATCGTTACCCGGAGGCACGCCAATCCCTGGAAGCCATTCCGGATCATCCCCGGGCTGTTGAGCAGCTCATCCGCTGCTGCCGGTT
>NZ_JASJGN010000065.1:0-17206 GCF_033791525.1 Desulfosarcina sp. | reverse complement strand
GGCGGCTATGGGTATTTACAAAGACTCCAGTATTCCGGTCATGTCTCCATCTGCCACCAACCCCGCGCTGACGCAGAGCGGCGACTACCCCAACTTTTTTCGTACCATCGCTTCCGATGATGCCCAGGCTCGCCTGGAAGTGGACTTCGCGCTGGATGTCCTCAAGCTGAAAAAAATTGCCGTGCTGCACGACAAGGGTGATTACGGCAAGGGTCTGGCCGAGTTCGCCAAGTCATTCCTGGAAGCCGATTCCCGGGCGGAAGTCGTCTTTTATGAAGGCATCACCCCCGGTGCTGTGGACTACACTGCCGTCGTCCAGAAAATCAAGAAAAGTGGGGCCGAGGCAGTCATTTTCGGCGGCTATCATCCCGAAGCCTCAAAGATCGTAAGCCAGATGCGCAAAAAGAGAATGGACACCATCTTCATCTCCGATGACGGCGTCAAGGATGACACCTTTATCAAAGTGGCCCAGAAATATGCCGAGGGCGTTTACGCCACCGGTCCCAGGGACGTTTCCAGCAACCCCATGGCTATCGCCGCAAACGAGGCCCACAAAAAAGCCTACGGTTCCGATCCGGGTGCATTCTACCTGAATGCTTACTCGGCCGCCATTGCCCTGCTCAACGCCATCGAGCAGGCCGGCAGCACCGATTATGCCGCGGTGACCAACGCCCTTCGGACCAAGGATGTGGATACACCGCTGGGCAAAATCCGATTTGACGATCGTGGTGATGCCATCGGCGTGGGATTCTCCATGTACCAGGTTAAAGATGGTGCCTACGTTGAATTGAAGTAGGGCAAGCGATTGCATGATCAATCAGGGGGCAGACAACCACGCGTCTGGCCCCTGATTTTTCTGAACGGCTCCCTTCATCGCCCGAATGCCAATGCCCGGGCGGTATCCTTTTACTGAATATGGTTCTATAAAATGGAATATTTTTTCGAGCTTTTTCTGGGCGGGCTCACCCGGGGCAGCATCTATGCGCTGATTGCCCTCGGTTACACCATGGTCTACGGGATCGTGCAGCTGATCAACTTTGCCCATGGCGAAATCTATATGATCGGCGCCTTCACCGCCCTGATCGTGATCAGCGTGCTGACCATGCTGGGCTGGAACCAGATCGCTATCCTGCTGATCGCCGCCGGGGTTGCCGTGGTCTATTCATCGGCCTACGGCTACACGATGGAGAAGATCGCCTACAAGCCCTTGCGCAAAGCCCCCCGGCTGTCGGCCCTGATCAGTGCCATCGGCATGTCCCTGTTCCTGCAGAACTATGTGCTTTTGGCCCAGACGTCTGATTTTATGCCCTTTCCCGGACTGATCCCCGATTTCGAATTCATGGAGCCCTATGCTCACATCATCGGATCGCCGGAACTGGTGATCCTGATCACGACCGCTATCGTCATGGTCCTGCTGACGATTCTGATCAAATTTTCTAAAATCGGCAAAGCCATGCGGGCTACGGCCCAGGATCGCGATATGGCCATGTTGGTGGGGGTGAATGTCAACTGGGTGATATCGGTGACATTCATTATCGGCTCCGCCACGGCTGCCATCGGCGGGGTGCTGATCGCTTCGCACATCGGCCAGGTCAATTTTTACATCGGCTTTATCGCCGGCATCAAAGCCTTCGTGGCGGCGGTGCTGGGCGGCATCGGCTCCATTCCCGGTGCGGTGCTGGGCTCTCTGGTGCTCGGATGGACAGAGTCTTTTTTCACCGGATATATCTCCAGCGACTACGAGGATGTGTTCGCCTTTATTTTTCTGGTTTTGATTCTGATTTTCAGGCCGGCGGGCATTCTGGGCCGGTCAACTGCGGAAAAGGTATAAGGGCATTTTAATATTTACTGTGGCTGGTAACCACAACCCGTCGGCCACCTGCGTATCGAGATAAAATACCACATGCTTGTAAACGAACTTAAAAAATCATTATTTGTATCTCTCTGGTTCATGTTTTTGACCTTCCCCATCATGGTGATCCAGGTCAACACGGTGGAAAACATCATCCAGTGGCGCTGGGCCAACCTGTTTCTCGTGGGTGTCGGCAGCTTCGTGCTGAGTGCCCTCTGGCGCTACCTGATTCGTCGGAAGGAACAGGGCATTCAAGAAACGGAGGTCGATGGCGTCGCCCGGGTGACGCTGAGCCAGCGCCTGCTTAATAATCGGCGTTTCACCATTCCTGCGTTGTTCATTGTCAGCATTTTGGCCCTGGCCTTTCCATTCGTTTTTTCCCTCTATCAGACCAACATCATGATTACCGCCATGATCTATGTGTTGTTGGGTCTGGGATTGAACATCGTGGTTGGTGTCGCCGGCCTCTTAGACCTGGGCTATGCCGCCTTTTACTGCGTAGGCGCCTACTCCTACGCCCTGCTGAACTACCATTTTGGGTTTGGTTTCTGGAGCGCCCTGGGGATCGGCGCCGGACTGGCGGCCCTGTTCGGTATTATCCTGGGGTTTCCCGTGCTGCGGCTACGGGGGGATTATCTGGCCATCGTCACCCTGGGCTTCGGGGAGATCATCCGCCTGATCATGGAAAACTGGAACGAATTTTCTTTCGGACCCAGCGGTATCGCCAACATCCCCCGGCCGGGATTTTTCGGTGTGGAGATGAACCTCGGACAGGTCACCATCTATGTCTATTTCCTGATGATTGGGATGAGCTTGTTCACTATTTTTGTGGTCAATCGGCTGCAGGATTCAAGGATCGGCAGGGCCTGGATTGCCCTGCGTGAGGATGAGGTGGCCTGTCAGGCCATGGGCATCGACAAACGCAAAACCAAGCTCATGGCGTTTGCGCTAGGGGCGACCTGGGCCGGTTTTGCCGGAGTCATCTTTGCGGCCAAAACCACCTTTATCAATCCGGCCAGCTTTACCCTCTGGGAATCGATCAATATCCTGTGCGTGGTGGTTTTGGGGGGCATGGGATCCATCGTGGGAGTCATCGTCGGCGCCTTTGTCTTGATTCTACTGCCCGAATACCTTCGTTTTCTCTCGGAATACCGCATACTGGCATTCGGCGCGGTGCTCGTGGTGATGATGGTGTTCCGGCCCGGGGGTATCGTGGAAACGGTCCGGCGAACGTATCAATATAAAGAGACGGCCTAATATTTTCGTCTTGCCGCCCGTGATGACGGTATGCATGCAATGCGAAAGAAGGGTCGCACAAGGGTCATTACTTGAACAGATATGGATATGGAACCGATACTCGACGTTAAACAGCTGACAATGAAATTTGGCGGACTCCGGGCTTTGGACAAGGTCGATCTGGATGTTTACCAGGGCCAAATCGTGGCCCTGATCGGCCCCAACGGAGCGGGCAAGACCACGTTTTTCAACTGCATCACCGGGATGTACGATCCCACCGGGGGTGATGTACTGATTTCTCCGCCTAAAAATGGACGGCCCCAGCGGATCAACGGGATCAAGCCCAATAAAGTTACCGAAAAGGGACTGGCCCGGACGTTTCAGAATATCCGCCTCTTTCATAACATGACCGTGCTGGAAAACGTCATGATCGGCTGTCACTGCCGCATGAAAGCCGGCATTTTAGGGGCGGTATTCAGGGGCGCCTCCACCCGCCGTGAAGAGGAGGCGGTGATTCAGAAAAGCTATACGATCCTGAAAAAAATCGGCCTTGAAAAGTACGTCAATGATTTCGCCAAGAACCTGCCTTACGGAGCCCAGCGGCGCCTGGAAATTGCCCGGGCCATGGCCACCGATCCGTTCATGCTGCTTCTGGATGAACCGGCCGCCGGCATGAATCCACAGGAAACGCACGAATTGGATGAACTGATCATCAGAATCCGCGACACCGAAGGCATTTCGATCCTGCTCATCGAACACGACATGAAACTGGTCATGAGTCTGTCGGACCGCATTTTCGTCATGGATTACGGCAAGAAGATCGCCCAGGGCACTCCTGAAGAGATTCGCAAAAATCCGGCCGTAATCAAGGCTTATCTCGGAGAGGAAATCGATGCTTAACCTGGATGGTATTCATACCTATTACGGCAATATCCAAGCATTGAAGGGCGTCAGTTTAGAGGTGAAAGAGGGAGAGATCATCACCCTGATCGGTGCCAATGGTGCCGGCAAGACCACAACGTTGATGTCCATTTCCGGCATTGTACCCCCGCGCACCGGTGACGTCCGCTTCATGGGCGAATCCATCACCCGGGTAAACCCCGACAAGATCGTCTCCATGGGAATCAGTCAGGTGCCGGAAGGCCGGCGAATTTTCCCCTATCTGACCGTGCTGGAAAATCTGGATATGGGAGCGTTTCTCAGGAATGACAAGGATAGCATTAAATCGGACCTGGACTATGTGTTCGGCCTGTTTCCCATCCTGGCGGAACGGCGCAACCAGGCCGGCGGCACCTTGAGCGGCGGCGAGCAGCAGATGCTGGCGATTTCCCGAGCCCTGATGGCTCGACCCCGCCTGCTGTTGCTGGACGAACCCTCTCTGGGGCTGGCTCCGTTGATCGTAAAACAGATATTTGAAATCATTAGGAAAATTAACAGCGAAAATAACACCACCATTTTTCTCGTGGAACAAAACGCCAATCTTGCCCTGAAGGTCGCCCACCGTGGATACGTCATGGAAAACGGCCGGATTACCCTTTCCGATGCCGCTGACAGACTGCTGGCCAATGAAGACGTGAAAAAGGCCTACCTGGGTATTTAGCATTGCTGCCATACGATTCAGACCCCAACGTAAATGAATGGTTGGTATCTGGGAGTATGCCGCCTCTTTGATGTTATCATTGCAGTCTCGGTCTACTGATTCATTTCCCGAGACTAAGACCGCTTCTTTAGTGTGCTTTCGGTCCTTGACAGGTTGTCCGAAAAACCCTATAGCGTGCCTTGCCTATACTCCATGTAGTCTGTCGATATGATTTTTCGTACACTATATAGTGGTACGATGGCTTTTTTGGGCTTATTGGGCAAGCGCCTGAACCGTGACAGGGAGCGCATACCCTGCGGCACGCCACGGGGAAAGATTAATAGGAAATCCATTTCACAATGTGGTGCAAATGTCATAGTTTATGATGAACGGTTTTCACTCCGGAATGTTTAAGACCCGCACGGGTTACTATCTAACTGCTTTGAATCATATATAGAATTGCTCATTTAGGGATGTTTCGGCATTCTATTTGCTTAATAATCGCTTAAGTTCGACGCGAGGCGTTGCAGATTTTCGGTCAACCCTTACTAATGTGAATTTTTATGAACCCAGATAATCAACACCCTCATCTGCTTTCCCAATTGAAAGATGTTTTCGTTTTTTTCGTTACTGTCGCCGTCTGCACCTTCTTGCTTACCGTCGCCTGTACCTTCACCAAACAAGCTGACATTGAAGTGTATGCCACCCCTGTGCTGGCCATGCCTCAGCCTCCGGTACCGCTTGAACTGGCATCAAAACCCGAGTCCGATGTTCAGGTCATTGAAGCGACCCCGGTGATGCTGGCCTTTGACGCGGCCTGGACATTTCCGGATATTGAAATGGCCTGGACGCCGCCGGTATTCGATGTGTGTCTGGCTTTCCCGGAAATCGAGGCGGATCCGGTCCGGGTCGACACGCTTACGAAAATATCACCGGTACCGGATGGGGGCTTGCCCAACGAATCCATTCCATTCCACGGAATTATCATTCAGGTGGCCGGGCGATACGAAGTGGACCCGCACCTGATCCGGGCCATCATTCTTGCGGAATCCGGCTACAATCCGAAGGCCAAATCGAAAAAAGGGGCCCGGGGACTGATGCAACTCATGCCGTCCACCGCCAAATCCCTGGGTGTCGAGGATATCTATGACCCGGAGGAGAATATTGATGGCGGTGTCCGCTATTTCAGGTCACTGCTCGATCGGTTCGATGGTGATGTGCAGCTGGCCCTGGCTGCCTACAATGCCGGATCACGCCACGTTCGAAACTATGAGGGGATCCCTCCGTTCAAGGCCACACAGCGCTACATCAAAAAAGTGCTCAAGTTTCATAAGAAATTCAAAATGCAAAAGACAGCCGGCTCCCGCAGGCTGGCCTGACGCTCAACCGTCCAAACTCAAATCAGGGGGCTCTTGGCGACATTCAACAGGCCAGTGCCCCCTCCCTTTTCAACAGCTGTTCAACGGCCCCTATTCCGCTCACCTTGGATGTATGAAAACGCTCCTATTATCCTGTGATCAGCTTCACCCATAAAAAATTGTTAGCATCTGTGAATTGGCTCATGGTTGAAGGGGTTTAGGGGAAGAAACATGGGTGTCGGCGCCGGCGCCCATGTTCTTCAGGGCATGATGATGAAATCCGCATCGGCGCCGGTCAGTGTAGCGGGCTCGAAGATGTCCGGGGTATGGGGCAGCAGCACGGTGGCCGGAATCGGCAATCGGCTCTTTATCTGGTAGGGAATTCCCATTTTGCGCGCATGGCCCGATCCGGCCAGCAGAACCATGACCCGATCAGGGTGCTGCTCCAGGTGGTTGAGGCTGTTGATGGCCATGGCCGTGTCCCAGACCAGCTGGGCTTCGCAAAAACGGATGAAATCCATGTTGCCGTGGCCGTGGGCACCGAAGGCACTGCGGATAAAATCCCGATACTCACGGGTCACATTGCAGGTGACACCCCCCAGTTCTCCCCGCTGCTGATTGGAAAGTGAAGCAAATCCCTGCTGGGCCACCTGCCGGGTGATGTCCCGGGAGACATTCAGACCAACCATGGGAATCCTCTTTTCTCGGGCGTAGACGAAGATGCTCCGGTAAAGTGGCCAGGGAAAATTCCAGTTGTCCAGATAGATCTTTTCGAAGGCTGTTTCATCCAACTCGCCGGCCACCCATTGATCCAGTGCGGCCTGGCTATCCTTGCGAAACATCTCCAACCCGATGGAAACGGGAACCGGTTGCGCGTTCAGCGTCCGGATGACCTGCAGCTGAGCCTCGTGGTGGCTCGGATCGGTATGGTGTTCGCCCACCAATACCAGGCGGGCGCTTTTCAGTGCGTCCACGGCCTGTACGCCGGCTATGGACTGCCGCGTCTGAAGATCAAACAGGTTCAGCGGGGCTGCCTGTTCGGGTTCGCGGCAGGTGGCTGCCAGCAGGAGGATCGAGAATGCCAGTAAACCCATGATCGGTTTGCGGCGAAAGATCGTCATGGCGGGGCTCCTTGGTTATTGGGTGGGTCTGGGTTCAAGCGGACCATTACCGGCGAAGCATTGATTTCCCACGTGCCCTTGACCCGGTTTTGTCCATCGCTGAAGGCCAGGTAGCTGTAACGGCCGTAATGGGGAATTTTCAGTGCTGCCTGATCGGCCGCCTCCGTAGAGAGCGTGTGCAGCAGGGCGACGTTCTTGCCGGGATGTTCGGGATGTCGGGCCACAGCGAACAGCACATCCCCCGATCCGTCGAAATGCTGTCCACCTGCGTCAAAGGCCTTGGGTGCCAGTGCCAGGTCCCGAGGAAACAGTCCTAGCACCTCCGGTTGACCGGGCAGGCCGATGAACAACAGATTGACAGCCTCGGCCTGCGCTGCAATAAAATCGGCTTCTTGAACCATTCGGACGTTGTCCCATCCCATGGCTTCGGAGAAATGAAGGGCGATGGCGTCGCCGCGCTGACCCAGGCGATCCGCAATCACCATCACGACGGATGTTGAGCCTCGCATGGTGTTGACTGTGGGGGGCATCTCTTCAGGGCTGAGTCTCCGGAAAAGGTGATGATCAGGGTCGGCGGTGAGCGACCGGGGGCGCGTGGGGCTGGTGATTTCAAATTCCGTCAGTCGGTCGGACAAGCGGATCGACTGACCCACCGGTCCCTCATCGGTGTCCAGGGCCAGTTCCAGCGTAACGTCGTATAAGGGTGTGTCCTGGACCAGACGACCGACCGTCCGATATCCTTGGCTGCCCTCAACCAGCCGGACATTTTCCAGCCTTATCTGAGGGGCACCCTGGCGGTAGACCCATTGCCGGAAGAACGAATCCAGGGATCGTCCAGTTTGCTTTTCAAAGCGCTCCTGCAGATTCTTCCATGAAGCGTGTTTGAACCGGAATTGCCCATAAAGATCACGCAGTGCAGCCCAGAACGCAGCCTCGCCCACTTCCTTGCGCAGCATGTGGAAGACCATGGCGGATTTATCATAGCCCACGGCCTTGGTGGCCGGATCGGTGCGGCTCCGGAAACGACTGAGGGGGAAGTCGGTTGTTGGTGATACCAGGGTCGCATAGTTGCGCAGGGCCTGGCGCCGGTAGTCCGCTGCCGCATGGGATGATGTCTGTTCTTTGATCAGATAATCAGCTGTGTAGGACGCAAGGCCCTCGCACCAGTTGCCCGAGGCGACGTCTACCAAAACCCCGTTGCCCCACCAGCTGTGAACGATTTCGTGGGGCAAGCTTGTTTCCGGTATGAATGGCAGTCGCAGGACCCTTCCGCCCATGAGGGTGTAACCGGGAAAGCCGTAACCGGTGGGGAAAAAGTTCTCGGCAACTGCAAATTCATCAAAGGGGTAGGCCCCAAAAAGATCGTTATACCGTTTCAGGTGGCGCAGGGAGGCCTCCAGATAACGCGGCGCCAGAACCTGATTTGCCGGGAAAAAGTAGGTGGCGGCGGTCAGCCCGTTCAGTGTCCGTTTCTCGACCACATAGGGGCCGGCGGAAAGGCTCAGTCCCTCCAACGGATTATCGATTTGCCAGCGGCTGACCGTTCTTGCACCCTGGTGGTCGATGCCCAGGCGCCGGCCGGCGGTGACCGCCACCGTTTTATCGGGTCCGTCCACGGTCAACAAAAATGACTGCCTGGCATCAGCCACCCGAGGGTACCAGCCTGCGCCGGACAGGAGAAAGGTTCCCGAAGCGGAGATCGTGCCGCTGACCCCGTACCCCGGATTATCAGTGTTCACGGGGCGCACCGGCGCAGGATCGTCGAACCGGCAGGTATATTGAAGGCTCAGATCCACGTTCAGGGTCGATTCGCTGTGATCCGGGTTCACGGTCAACCGTCCCCGATTAAATGTATAGGGGTGATCATGGCCATCTATTCGAACGGACTGGATTCGGGCGCGGGGAGAAAGAACCAGGTGGACGGGGCCGTTTTCCGATCGCAGGATACGGATCTGGTCCAGGCCTTCCAGTTCTGATTTTTCGGGAACCAGGCGGATGGTCAGATCGTGGACCGCGGTTGAATCCGTTGCCGTCACTGCACCGACAATGCCATGCATCACGGCCAAGACCAACAGGTATATCAGGGCAAGGCGGGGAAGGGGGTTTGCTTGGCGTCTCACAGTGCTTCTCCTGAAAGGGATACCCATGCCGGGTTTTCCGGCAGGTGGATTTGACCTAAAGTTGCCTAAAAACTTAAGCGTTTCTGCGCCAAAAGCAATCGTCAATGGATTTTCCTTTTTCCACCGAGCGGATTCATGCTAAGGCTCCAGCGTATGGAAAACTCGGTATACCATAAACTGGCCAAGCATTTGGATCGACTTCCCGGGGGGTTCCCGTCTACCCCGGACGGCCTGGAATTACGTATTTTAAAGCGTCTGTTCATGGAACCCGAGGCCCGGTTGGCCTGCCATTTGACGCTGATCCCGGAGACGGCCCAGGTCGTTGCCTACCGCTGTGGATGGGTTCGGGACACGGCGGCAACGATGCTGGCGGCCATGTGGCAAAAGGGGCTGATCCTGAAGCATGAACCCAAGGGGAAACTGCCTCGGTACATGGCTTGCCAGTTTGTGGTGGGCATCTGGGAATTTCAGGTCAATCGCCTGGACCGCGAGCTGGTGGCGGACATGGCCGCCTATATTCCGGTGCTTTTCAATGCCGACGCCTGGGGTCGCGCCCCTCAGATGCGCACCATCCCGGTGAACCGGAGCATCGATCCCAAGCTGCCGGTCCTGCCCCATGAAGCGGCGGCGGCGTTGATTCGGACCAAAGACCATTTTGTGATTTCTCCCTGCATCTGCCGAAAAGAGCGGCGCCTGGCCGGCCACGGTTGCGACGGCCCCCTTGACGCGTGCATCTCTTTTGGCGATACTGGCAGCTATTTCATCCAATCGGGTATCGGGCGACAAGTGGACCGGCAGACGGTGCTGGATCTACTGGAGACCGCGGATCGCGCCGGGCTGGTTCTTCAGCCCAGCAACAGCCGGGATCCGGCGTGGGTATGCTGTTGCTGCGGGTGCTGCTGCGGTGTACTGCGCACCGTCAAAACCTATCCGAGACCCAGCGATCTGGTGGCTGCCCCCTTTGCCGTGCAGCTGAATGCCTATGGCTGTACCGGCTGCGGCCTGTGCGTTGGACGCTGCCAGATGGGTGCGCTGGCGTTAACGGGCAAAGCGGTTCAGTTGAACAATCACCGTTGCATCGGTTGTGGCCTGTGCGTGTCCACCTGTCCCACCGGGGCTCTCCGGTTAACCCGCAAGCCCCGGTCACAGCAGCCCAGGGTGCCTGCGAACATGGCTACCGCTTTGCTGCGAACGGCCTGGAAAAGAAAAAAAATAGGACCCTTTCAGGTGGCGGCGGAAATCGGAAAATCCCAGCGGGATCGCTATCTGTCGTCCCGGCGATCAATAACTGATCTCTCGAAAAAGGATCAATGCCGATGAAGCCGCATCCCATGCGCCCTATCCCACCGGCGATCGACCAACCCTTTTGGAAAACCATGGCGCTGGAGCAGATGAACCGCGAGCAATGGGAATCCCTGTGCGACGGCTGTGGGCGTTGTTGCCTGCAAAAATTTCAGGATGGCAAAACGGGAAAAGTGACATACACCTGGGTCTCCTGTTACCTGCTGGACGTCCAGGCTTGCAGCTGTGGCGACTACGGCAACCGGACCACGCTGGTGCCCGGCTGCCTGGTGTTGACCGCAGAACAGATTCCCCGCCTGCGCTGGCTTCCCAGAACCTGTGCCTACCGGCGGTTGTCCGCAGGCAAGGAGCTGGCTGCCTGGCACCCTCTGGTATCCAAAGACCCGGAATCGGTTCACCGGGCAGGCATTTCGGTGCGGGACAAGGCCATCTCCGAAGTATACGTCCACCCGGAGGATGTCGATTTTTACGCCATTGGCTATCGACTCTAACAGATCGGCTGGTGTGAGAAACCATTAGAGACGCCAAAGTGAATTGTCGATATCGAAACGCCATCGATCCCTGAGATATCTATCCCAAGTGAAATCCGACCGATAAGGATCGATTGTTGAGATGAATCGAACCCTTCAATGGGCCTTGGCGCTTGACATATAGACGGCGTATGGTAAGTACAGACCAACTTTTCAGCGGGTGGATGAACCGACTGAATTAAAGAATAATTCCATTTATATTTAAATGGTTATAGTTTTAAAACGATAGTGCGGATCCAGTCGCCTGGCACGAGAATGGAGTAGGCAATGACGAAAGTGCTCATTACGACCCTCGGGGGCCTTGGCCTGTTCATCCTCGGTATGAAGATGATGACCGACGGACTCCAGATGTCCGCCGGAAAACGGATTAAATCCATTTTGAGCGCCGTTTCTTCCAACCGGGTGGTCGGTTTTGTCACCGGCGCGGTGGTCACAGCCATGGTCCAATCTTCGTCGGCAACGACGGTGATGCTGATAGGCTTTGTCACCGCCGGCCTGATGACCTTGCCGCAGGCGGTGGGCATGATCCTCGGCGCCAACGTGGGAACCACGGTAACCGCCCAACTCATCGCTTTCAAGCTGACCAAACTGGCCCTGCCTGCCATCGCCATCGGCGTGGTGCTGAAGTACTTCACGCAACAGAAGAAAACGCGCTATATCGGCGAGGTAATTCTGGGATTCGGACTGCTCTTTTACGGGATGACGGTCATGAAACTGGGACTTTCGCCCATTAAGAGCGATCCGGCGTTCTTGGACTTTTTCATTAAGTTCGACCCCAGTTCGGCGGGTGGATTGTTGTTATGCGTGGCCGTGGGCGCCGGGCTGACCTTCATGGTGCAAAGTTCGTCGGCTACCATCGGCCTGACCATGACCCTGGCCAGCCAGGGGTTGCTGACCTTTCCAGGTGCCATGGCCCTAGTGCTGGGGGAGAACATCGGTACCACCATTACCGCCCAACTGGCCACCCTCGGTTCCAACAACATCAATGCCCATCGAGCGGCCCGGGCCCATACCATGTTCAATGTTCTGGGGGTCGGCCTGATACTGTGCGTCTTTCCCTGGTTCATTCAATTCGTGGACATGTTCACGCAAGCGCTGGGGAGCGGCCCAGTGGACCAGGTCGTAGGCGATGACAAGGTCAACATCGCCCGCTACATCGCCAACGGGCATACCTTGTTCAACGTCATCAACGCCCTCTTTTTTCTTTTGGTGCTGCCCTGGCTGATCAAGGTTGCCATCATGTTGTCCCCCAAAGAGAAGAAGGATGTCGACTATCTGCGGTTGCCCAATTTCGGCGACCGGCTCATCGACACGCCCATTGCCGCCATCGTGGAGGCGCGCAGTGAGATCCTGCGCATGGCCGAGACGGCCAAATATACTTTTCGAAAGACAATCAAACGGATTACGGACAGGGACTATAAGAAGCTATCCAATTGGCGGAAGATAGAAAACCACCTGGATGATATGCAGCGCGAGATTATGGCCTACCTCACCCGGATCTATCAGAGCGATTTAAGCGAATCCGAGGCCAAGGAACTTTCCAGTCTCATGCGCATGACCAATAACATCGAACGCATCGGCGATTCGGTGGAGAATATTGCCCAGGCCATCGAGGACATGATCGAGACTAAATTGACGTTCACCGAACAGGCCATGGCAGATATGGATAAGCTGGTGGACAAGGTGGCCGAGTTCATGGACCTGATCTCCTCCGCCATGCGGCAGCGGCCGGCCAATTTCATGAATCAGGCCGACAGTATCGAAAACACTATCGATGCCATGCGCGAAAAATTCCGTGACGACCACATCCAGCGACTGCGCTCCAATGAGTGCGGCCTCGATCAGGGGCTGGTCTACGTCAACCTGCTGACCAACCTGGAGAAAATCGGCGACTATTGCTTTAATATTGCCGAGGCGGTGGCGGGGAAGAAATAGCTCATAGCTCATAGCTGATGGCTGATAGGAAAAGGGATATATCCGGATTCAAGCACTCAGGTGCCTGGGTTCGTATCTGTTCACGGTTATCGGTTCACAGTTCACCGTTTTTTCAATGAACTATGCAAAGGTTGAAACATTATTGATAACCTGCAATCTTTTTTCTAAACTTCTATATTCTCGAAAGAAGACTCCGTAGTGATCCTCTGTCTTCTGTTTTTCTTAACCGTGAACCGATAACTGTAAACCGTGAACGGTTACCAGGATTTGTTATCTGTCTGTGGTGCACTGTCAGGGGCGGATGTTCTTGGAGGGAATGCCCCAGACGAAATAGCGGATCCATTCAAATCCGAAAAGCAGCAGTTCCCGGTCGCTGGCGCGGAGCTTTATAGCCAGAGTCCGCTTGACCCGGTACCGTTTTAAAAAACTGCTTTTGAATACGAATTCGCGGAACCGGTCAATGTTGTAGGCGGCCATGAAGGCCATTTTCCCTTTGGCGCCGTTCAGGCCTTCGGGTCCCCACGGGTCTTTTTGAAACAGCGCTCTGATCGAGGCCCATCGGGCGGTCATCTGGTTGTAAGTGTCGGCCTGTTGATCCTGCGCCCATTGGGCGAGGGTCAAGGCCTGGTTTTCATGCTGGCCCTGGCAGAAATCCGGCGGCCGGAAAAAGCTGACGATTTCCGATTCACCGGGCCGGTCGTTAAACAGCATTCCGTGTTCCACGGGAAAAGTCCTGCAGGTGTCGGGCCGGTCAGAGTATACCGTGCATCCCTCGTCGCATAAAAAAGGGCAGGTCCGGGATTCATTATCGGCCATTCGCAGCAGTACGTCTGGGAAATAATTGCCCTTCCGCAGCACCACATCCACATGGGACTCCAGGAACCGGTCGGAATCCAAATCGAGGCTTTTTTTCAGGCGGAGCACATCGTAGGGGTAAAGAAACAGGTTCAGATTCCGGCAGCACTGGTTGAAGCAGGTCAGGTCCTTGTGGCACCGGAAATTAAAGGTATCGGTTCTTTTAAGCTGTATTCCCGGCAGCCGGTCCATCTCTTCGGGTTTAATCGATTTCATAAATGTTATCCGTGATCGACACCAGCATCTGGGCGACGGTGAGCTTGATTTTATCGGAATATCCCGTTTTTCTTCGCAATTCCTGCTCCAGCCCCGCCATCTGCCGGTAAAAGGGGGTGCGGTCAAATCGAATGTAATCGGTATGGCCACCGTGGCGGCACTGATTGAAAAATGAATCGCAGCCCGGATTTTTGATGGGTTTGCCGCCTGATCGCCGCAGTTCGTGGGGAATGCCGTGAAGCCGGCAGATCATGGGGCGGAAACGGTAAAGCATGCATCTCTCCTCCCGGTTCAGCGGGCACATGATGCGCGGGGTCT
The DNA here is from genome assembly GCF_033791525.1 of Desulfosarcina sp. Taxonomy (GTDB): domain Bacteria; phylum Desulfobacterota; class Desulfobacteria; order Desulfobacterales; family Desulfosarcinaceae; genus Desulfosarcina. Next base: position 2,784 of record NZ_JASJGN010000065.1, on the reverse strand, counting down.
CCCCCCGACGATCGGCGTCGGCCATTCCGGCACTGACCGTCAGCGCCTTTTCATAGATCGTATGGCGAGCGTCGGGTTCAAGGGTGCGCAGGCCTTCCATCAGATACAGATACTCCAACACGGTGTGGTGGTAAAATCGGGTCAGGCAGCAGTTGTCCGCACAACCGTTGCACTGAAACCCATACTGCCCGGCAACGGCCGTATAGGACTGATCCATCTCGCTAAAAAGTGTCTCCAGCCGTTCCAGCAGAGGGAGATAGCGATGCCTGATGGTCAACAATCGTTCGGGGATCAGGTCCATGGCGATCCGGTATTGCCTCAAACAGTGGGTGAGGGGAAAAAGATTTTCTGGTAAAGGCCGAGGGCATGGCGATCGGTAATGCTGGCGATGAAATCACAGACGACCTGCTCACGTGGTGAGCCGTTGCTCAGGCAGCCGGCGATGCCCATTCGGGTGAGTTCTTTTTCTAACACGCGTTCGTTTTCCATCAGGTAGGTGTAAAGTTCGGAAAGAATTTTTTTCGCTTTGACAAATTCCCGGTGAACCTGGACGGATCGGTAAACGTTTTCGTAGAGAAAGGCCCGTAATGTGGTCATGGCACCGAAAACCTCTTCGCTCATGTCAAGCCTTAGTTCTCCTTCAACCGCCCGGCTGGAAAAGATCAGGTCACGGATCATTGTGGTGGCCCGCTCCTGGTGGGTCCGGCCGATGACCCGTGTGCAGACGGCCGGCACCTGGTTTTCCCGAATGACGCCGCTGCGGATGGCATCGTCCAGATCGTGATTAAGGTAGGCCATGATGTCGGATATCCGAACGATGCGACCCTCAATGGTGCAGGCCAGCTCGCTGCGGTCATCGGGCAGGATTTTTCCGTAGCCTTTGGAATGCTTGACAATGCCGTCGCGAACCTCGTGGGTCAGGTTTAACCCGTTGCCGTTGTTTTCGATTACATCCACTACTCGAAGACTCTGCTTATGATGGGAGAAGCCCGGGGAGTGGATCTCTTGAAGCACCGCTTCTCCGCCGTGTCCAAATGGGGTGTGTCCCAAATCGTGTCCCAGGGCGATGGCTTCGGCCAGGTCTTCATTGAGAAACATCGCCCGGGCAATGGTGCGGGCAATCTGGGCCACCTCCAGCGTATGGGTCAGGCGCGTGCGATACTCGTCCCCCAATGGGTTGAGGAATACCTGGGTTTTATGCTTCAGCCGTCTGAATGCGTTGGCGTATACGATGCGGTCACGGTCGACCTGGAACGCGGTGCGGATGGTGCAGGCCTCCTCCGGCCGTTGCCGCCCACGGCTCTGGGCGCTCTGGCAGCCGAATGGAGACATGAAGTTCTTTTCGCGTTTTTCAAATTGCTCGCGGATGTTCATGGCACTCTGCTTGTGATTTTTCAATAGCTGTATTATTTTTAGATGTTTATCTATTCACAGACAAAAGGCTTTGTAAAGCGGTATCTTGGCGACGGGAAGGTGGATTATGGGTGGTCATCATTTGATATTGGGAGAGATTGGCGATTTCATCACCGGTGAAATCATGACAGATACCCACGACGAGCGATATCGCCAGAAAATCGCCCGTTTCCTGGTGGCGGACAAAGGTTATCCAAAAACGGATATCCATCCCCGCAACCTGCTGATCGTTGCCGCCGGCAACCGGAAGGGACGCCTGTGGGTCGACTTTACGGTAACGGTTGACGATCACACGGCAATGGTGATTAAATACGGACCAGGTTCTTTGGTGACCCGTTATCGGCCGACCTTGGCCATCTCCCGGTTGGTGGCACCCTACCAGGTCCCGGTGGTGGTGGTGACCAATGGCGAATCGGCGGACATCCTCGACGGCGAAACCGGCAAACTGACGGCATCGGGGTTCGATCGGATTCCATCTCGGCATAACTTGGCCCATCAGTTGGTCCGGACCGAATTTTCGCCGATTTCATTAACGCGTGCGGCAATGGAGGCCAGGATCGTCTACGCTTTTGAAATTGACGGCGGCTGCCCTTGTGACGATAGCGCCTGTAGGATCGCATGAAGCCGGAGACCGTATCGGTAAAAGATACAATTTTCATGACGGCGGCGCTTGATCTGGCCCAAACGGCTCTGGCGGACGGTGAGTTTCCCGTGGGGTGTGTGATTGCCAACAGCGACACCGTGGTCGCCCGGGGCCAACGCACAGGCACGGCAGCTGGATCGGGAAATGAGATCGATCACGCTGAAATCAATGCCCTAAGGCGCCTCTGCGGCACCGGGCCGCACCTCGATCGTTCGAAGCTAACGATATACTGCACGATGGAACCTTGCCTCATGTGCTTTTCCGCCGTCGTGCTCAGCGGTATCGGCAGGATCGTCTATGCTTATGAAGATGTGATGGGGGGCGGCACCGAATGCGACCGATCCGCTTGGCCTCCGCTATACCGGGATGCGCAACTGACGGTGATCGCCGGCGTGTTGAGAGCCAACAGCCTGGTGCTGTTCCAGCGGTTCTTCACCGATTCTGGCAACCCCTACTGGGCCGACAGCCTGCTGAGCCGCTATACCTTGGATCAGCCGGTTTCTGCATGACTATTTTCCGCGCTGTTTTCCATTTTTTTATCTTGCATTTAGCGGCAGCGTCGTATATTGGGATGAAGTTTAGTATCGGGTCGCCGTCTGGTGATTCGAACTGGCGGAGATCCCATGGCCCGCCGATGGTCGGCCGGCTAGAGAACATTTAACATTTAGGGCTTCAGGAGGTGGAAGCATAGCTGGTCCCAGATATAGACAGATGGATAGGAGGCGGCC
>NZ_JASJGN010000064.1:0-10579 GCF_033791525.1 Desulfosarcina sp. | reverse complement strand
GCGGGGACCGAGGCGCCCGCGTTCGCTCCCGTTGTTCCTTCCGGTGGAAGATGTGTCCAAACTACTCTCCGCCACCTCTTCGCCCCGCGATGCGCTGTTGCTCTCGCTGCTCTACGGCTGCGGCCTCAAGCCCGGCGAAGCGATCGCCCTGCGCTGGGGCGCGTTCGATCCGGACGCGGGGCTTCTCAAGTGTGAAGACCTGAAACCTTGTTTGAGAGAGCCGGTGTCAGGTGTTGATCTGAACCCTGAACCCCGAACCCTGAACCCCGAACGCCTATGGCTGATCATTTTTAAGCGATGGCTGACCGGTTGATTCCAGTACCGTTGTCCACAGCTTTCCGTTGGGCCTGACCTGTTTTCTCCTGCCCGCCGTGGCCTCCATGGGCAAATGCACGAAATGATTGTTCCAATGACCGATAACCAGCTTGGTTTTCCCCGCCATTCCCGCGTGTACCGCATCCCTGCCTAAAAAGCCGCAGAATACGCTGTCATTCCCATTTGCCGGAAGGCTGCGGATCATGTAGCTCGGATCGATATATTTGATGTTAAGCGGAATTTTCTGTTGGGCAAAGTGGGCCTTGATGGCATCCTTCAGAAATGGACCGATGTCGTTGAGGCAAATATTTCCGGATGCATCCCAGCGCTCACACATACCTTCGAAAAATTTCTGCCCGGCCCCTTCGGCCGCCACGATAACCGCATGGCCCCGGCTGGTCACCCTTGCCTGCAGGGCGGCCATCAATCCTTTGGGGCCCTCGAGGTCGAAGTCAACTTCAGGAATCAATACGAAATTGGCATCCTGCTGGGCCAGGGCTGCCGTAGCGGCAATGAAACCGGAGTGCCGCCCCATGAGTTTGATTAGGCCCACGCCGTTGGGGTAGGCGATGGCTTCGTTGTGGGCGCTCTGGATTGCCATGCGAGCGACATCCACGGCGGTGTCGAATCCAAAGGAGCGGGAAACCAGGTGAATGTCGTTGTCGATGGTTTTGGGGATGCCCACCACACTGATTTTCAGTTTCCGTTGGGTGATGGCATCGGTAATCTTGGACGCGGCCATGAGGGTGCCGTCCCCACCCACCATGAACAGGATGCCGATATTGTTCACCTCCAGGCAGTCCACCACCCGATCGATATCCTGTGCACCCCGCGACGACCCGAGAATGGATCCGCCCATGTTCATGATGGTGGTGACTCGGGCCGGTGTCAGGTCAAGAAAATCGTGGTTATACTCGGGGATAAACCCCTCCAGTCCGTGGCGCGCCCCGTAGATGATCTTTACGCCGTAGCGGTAGTGCAGCTCCAGTACGATGGCCCGGATGATGTCGTTCAACCCCGGGCACAGACCCCCGCAGGTGGCGATGGCGCACCTGAGTTTGGACGCGTCGAAATAGACTTTTCTTCGCGGGCCGGCCACTTCGAATGCCGGTGGGGATATACCTTTTGCAAACATCGCATTGATATCCGCTCGCTTGATATTGATCATCACCTGGTCTTCATCGGAAACGAACAGATGGTTGATCCCGCCGTGCTCTTCCTTCAACATGGGCGATGGGATTTTGGCTTCACCCAACGTCAGAATGTGGGTTTCGATGGTTTCTGAATTCATAAATGCTCCTTGCAGGTTATCCGTCCAGGTTCCGCTTTTTATCGGGCTCGGGCCCATTGAACTTGAATTCGCCCTTGCCGAGGATGTCATGCAGGTGAAGGATCCCGAGCACTCGCCAGTCGCTGTCGATGATCGGCAGAACCGTGATTTCATGCTGCTCCATAATGTTGAGGGCATCGAAGGCAGGTGTCTGAGAAAATGCATGCAGGGGCGATGGGGTCATCTGTGCCGTCAGGGATTGGTCGAGAACCGGCTTCTTCTGGGCAATCATCCGCCTTAGGTCGCCGTCTGTCAGGATACCCGCAAGCCGTTGGTCTTCGCCGACGATGATCAGGGCACCCAGCCCGTGGCGGTCCATCTCTTCCACGGCTTCCTGCATGGATACCGTTGTGGTGGCCATGGGAACGGCATCACCGGTGAACATGATGTCCTTCACCTGGCTGGACAGCCGCTGACCCAGCGCCCCGCCGGGATGAAATCGCTTGAAGTCACTTGTTTTGAATTGCTTCTTGTTGATCAGCACCACGGCCAACGCATCCCCCATGGCCAGAAGCGCTGTGGTACTGGCCGTTGGTGCCAGGCCCAACGGGCAGGCCTCTTTTTCCACCCCGACATCAATGACGATGTCGCTGTGTTTGGCCAGGGTGGATGACGGATTTCCCGTCATGGCGATGACGGTGCAGCCGATGTTGCTGATGCTGGGCATCAGTATATTGAGTTCATCCGTCTCTCCGCTGTAGGACATGGCCAGAAAGACGTCGTCCGGGCCGACTATTCCCAGGTCTCCGTGCATGGCCTCCACAGGATGCAGAAACAGCGACCGCGTACCGGTGCTGTTAAGGGTGGCGCTGATTTTCCGGCCGATGATGCCTGATTTTCCGATGCCGCTGACGATGACCCGGCCGGTCGCTTTCAGGATGACTTCCACCATCTGATCGAACCGGTGGTCGAGGCGACCGATCAGATTTAAAATGCCGTCAGCTTCAATTTGCAAAACCTGGCGTGCTTCATCTAAGATCATGATTATGGATTCCTGTTTGATCGTTTGCATGGTTGAATAGATGGGCGCGACCGTCCCTATGACGAGTTGGATTGGTGGACCGCTTTACATGGTTCATGTGTGGTCAAACGCAAGCGTTCACAGGTTCAGCGTTCACCGTTCTGGGTTTGTTTTCTATTGGTTGACCTTTTTTGTAGGCAAATAATTTCCTGGTGAAACCGCCAATCCCAGAGCGAGTAACTCCGGCATGTAAACATTCATCGGATCAGGGTCTATCGTAAGTGCTTACTTCCACTGAAGTTTTCGGTTCACCCGAACCTCTGAACCCTGAACCTTTGAACCCGTGAACGGCTGCGGTCAAACAATAGCCAATTTGCCTGAAAAGTCAATCAAACTCATGGCGACCCAAGCGGCTTTTTTATAATCGGTACTGGACTTTTTTTTGAAAGGGATTATCTTCCCACTTAATTAGCCTGCACACTACGTCATTGAACAGTAAGCATTCACACTCTATTTTGGTATACACCTGTTGATCCATGCTCATTAACATTTTTTTCGCGATGCGCACAACGTCCCAGCCGTTCAATTAAAGTCCCACTGTTCTCAACTCCAAAATCTAAAAAGTGGTTAAGACCCATAATTTCCTCAGAAACAGAAAGGAATTGCCATGAAACACCCTGTCACCATGCTTGCTCTTTTGTTGATGATCGCGGCCTTGATGAGTGCCTGCGCCACATCCTACCAGCCGGTACCCCCGTTCACCCCGGTGGAAGTCGATGCGGGTGGACATGCACTCAAAGCGCAGAATGTGATTGTCATAATGGATGCTTCATCTTCCATGGGGGAGGGTTATCAGCAGTGGAAGAAATTTGATATCGCAACTTCTGTGGTGCGCAACATGGCCGAAACCGTACCCGCGGATATGGGAATTAAAAGCGGACTGCGAATTTTCGGTGGTGATCCCAAAATGTTTGCAGAAAGCACCAGTGTGATTGACGATGTGGGCGACTTTGACAAGGTTGCCCATCACAAGGCCCTGTCGACAGTCTCCCAGGCCGGCGGCACCAGCCCCCTGGGAGAGGCTGCCGCCGCCGTCGTCAATGATCTGGAGGGGCTCGACGGAACCAGTGCCGTGATCATGGTTACCGACGCAAAAGGAATGGGCGCGGGACAGGCTGCAGGGGCAAGGGCCGTTAAAGAGAAGTTTGGGGATTCGGTGTGTTTCTACCCCATTCTCGTGGGCGATGACGCCGACGGACAGCAGCTGATGGAGGAGATTGCCCGGGTTGGCGGCTGCGGCTTTGCCACCAATGCCGATAGTCTGGCCAGCGGTGAGCAAATGGCTGACTTTGTCCAAAAGGTATTCATCGGCGATATGATGGACAGCGACGGCGACGGTGTGGGCGATGCCATGGACAAATGCCCGGGAACGCCCGCCGGCGTGAAGGTCGATTCGGTAGGCTGCCCACTGGACAGCGATAAGGACGGCGTGCCTGATTATCAGGACAAATGCCCGGGAACGCCTGCCGGTGTGAAAGTGGACTCGACCGGTTGTCCGCTGGACAGCGATGGTGACGGTGTGCCCGATTCGCTGGACAAATGTCCGAAAACGCCTGCCGGTGTGAAGGTGGATGCATCGGGATGCCCCCTGACCGTGCTGCAATCGGGTGCGGTTTCATGGACATTCAACGAGATTAACTTTGAAGTTTCCAAGGCGGATATCAAACCCGCTTCGTATGGGATTCTGGATGAAATCGCCGCCGCACTCGGTGCCAACCCGCAGTTGAAGGTCGTGGTCGAGGGCCATACCGACAATACCGGTGCCCGTGCCTTCAATATGGATCTGTCCAATCGACGGGCCGAGGCCGTTATGGGTTACCTGGTTGGCAAGGGTGTGTCCCCATCCCGGCTTTCAGCCAAAGGATACGGGCCGGATCGCCCCATCGCCGACAATGCAACCAAGCTGGGCCGTTCCAAGAACCGTCGGGTTCAGTTTACCAAGGTGAACTAACAGGCTGTTGAAAAACGTCATGAGCGCAGGCAAGACAAGGCAAAATTTGGCGAAAAAGCGCAGTTTATGTGTGATAAATGAGCATTTTGAGTCAAGTTTTAACGCCGTATGGCCAAGCGCAATAGTTTTTCAACAGCCTGCTAAGGGTCTGGTCACCACAAGCGACTGCGACCCGCGGCCCGGGGATTCCTTTTCCGGGTCGTGGGGCAGTCATCAACCTTACCGCATTGGAGCAACGATGCATGACTGACATAGCTAGCCGACAAAGCCATTCATCAACGTCATTAAGGCAAAACGGGGCCATTCGTGTCGCTGCGCTGATGACGGCGATTTTCCTTTTTGCCCTCGGCTGTCAGACCACTTATTATACGGTCTGGGAGAAGATGGGCAAGGAGAAACGCCACCTGCTGAAAGACAACGTCGAACAGGTGCGCGAGGAACAGGCCGAGGCGTCTGAACAATTCGCCACCGTCGTGGAACGCATCAAGGCCATGTATGGCTTTGACGGCGGAGAGTTGGAAGATGTTTACGAAAAACTCAGCGAAGACTATCGGGCCTGCGAAGAGCGGGCCGATGCCGTGCGCGACCGCATTGACAAGGTCGAGCGCATCGCCGCCGACCTGTTCAAAGAGTGGGAGTCGGAAATCACCGTCATCGAGAACGTGAAGCTTAAGTCCAAAAGCCGGGCCTCCCTGCAGGATACCCGCAGCCGGTTTGCCCGGTTGCAGCGCTCCATGGCCCGTGCGGAATCCTCGATGGACCCGGTGCTCAACAACCTGCGGGATTATGTGCTCTACCTCAAGCACAACCTCAATTCCCAGGCGGTCAGTTCACTGAGAAAAGAAGTCGCTGATATAGAAACGGAAGTGTCTTCCCTGATCCAGGACATGAACCGTTCCATCAAAGAGGCCGATGCGTTTGTTAAGACCATGTAGACGGCACCATCATACTTAGTGTCGATCCACAAATGGCCAATTTGCCTGATATCTGCGTTATGCGAACGCTTTTATCCTCGGAATATCAACTATATGCCTGTGGTAAAATTTTTCGCATGCCTTGATCTCAACCAAATTTGCCTATTTCTGGATGGACACTACTTAGTATTTTAATCTTGAAATTTGTTATTTTTTATAAGATTTTGGTGGGTGCAATTTATTGATTCCGATTTCTTCGGGTACAGAAAGGAAAGTTACATATGGAAGAGATTCTCGACAAGATCTATCAACTGTTGACGGTTTACGGATTGAAGGTCCTTGCTGCCCTGGCCATATTCGTCGTCGGGCGCTGGGTGGCCAAGGGGGTGCGGAAACTGGTGGAACGCATGATGACCAAGGGCAAGATCGACCCCACCCTGGTTACTTTTACATCCAACATGGCCTACATCGGCCTGCTGGCATTTATCGTCATCGCCGCCCTGGGCCAGCTGGGTATCCAGACCACCTCCTTTATTGCCATTCTCGGTGCCGCCGGTCTGGCCGTCGGTCTGGCCCTGCAGGGATCGTTGTCCAACTTTGCCGCCGGTTTTCTGCTGATCATCTTCCGGCCTTTCAAGGTGGGTGACCTGATCGAAGCGGCCGGTGTATTCGGTGTGGTGGAGGCCATCCAGATTTTCACCACCCAGTTGAAAACGGCTGACAACAAAACCGTCATCATTCCCAATGCCAAGCTCACCGACGATAATATCGTCAACTGGACGGTCAAGGGAACCCGCCGGGTGGACATGGTGTTCGGCATCGGATACGATGACGACATCGACAAGGCCCGATCGCTGATGGCCGAAATCATCGCCGAGGACAGCCGAATTTTAGAGACCCCCGCGCCACAGATTTCCGTCTCCGAACTGGCGGACAGCAGCGTGAACTTTGTGGTTCGTCCATGGGTCAAGGTGGAAGACTACTGGGGGGTGCATTTCGACCTGACCGAAAAAATTAAAAAAGCCTTCGACGCCAACGGTGTCTCCTTCCCGTTCCCCCAGCGCGACGTCCACCTTTACCAGCATGGCGCCGAGGTGCAGGAAAAAAGTGCTTGACAAGCCGATTTGACCTGAATATATATCGCCCAATTTTGAAAAGGCCGAAGGAACCTTTCTCTTTGGCCTTTTTCATTGCTCAGACCATCATGGGAGGTGTTTCAAATGAAATGTACAACGGTTCGCAAAGGCATGGAATGTGCCTTCATGACAGCCAAAGGCTGCGGATACAAGGGTGGTGTCTGCCTTGAAGTCGTGGAGCAGTGCAAAGGGTGCAAACGCACCCTGGAGATCGCTTCGGGATGGTATTGCGCTGCCTGCCCTGAGCCTACGACCAAATGGAAAAACGGAAATTGCAATCTGGCCACGCATGTCGGCTCGAGCATGTCAGAAAAGGCCCAGAAGATCAATCCGTTGAAGGCTTCCAAGCGCTCCAGAAAGTAGTCTGTCTGCCGACAACCCAACCGATTTGTCGAAAACCCCGCCACCGGACCGATGCGGCGGGGTTTTTTGCGTGGCGTTGCGGCCGCGGGTGCACCCGGCGTGGGATGGAAACCGATCCCGTGCGCATCCTCTTGATATTTCAGGCGCTTTTCCCTTGACATTTTTTGCATTCAGGAAGTAAATATCCCATTTATCGTGTTTGGCCGTGTGTCGCCGTGTCAATTGTGAATCCTTCACCAGCAGACTTGGAATCTATCTGTTGCCGGTGTTGACAGAAAAACGCCTGTGCAGTGCAGGTACCCTATCCCTTTTACCGGTTCCGCGGCTGGATGAAACCCACTGAGGATCGAGGCCCATGAATCCTTTAGCTGAGCAACTGAATCAGACCATCAAATCCGCGGCCCCTCATGTTTACGACATGCTGTCCGATGTGGGCAAAAAACTATTTTTTCCAAAAGGCATCCTGAGCCAGAGTGCCGAAGCCAGGGAAAAAGCCCATGCCATCAACGCCACCATCGGAATCGCCAAAGAGGGCGGGCGGACCATGCGATTTGACAGTGTGATGGCTTCCCTCAACAATATCCGGGCCAGCCAGTCCCTGACCTACGCCCCGTCTTTCGGCATTCCCGCCTTGCGCAAACAATGGCAGGCGGAGATGGTCGAAAAAAACCCGTCCCTGGCTGGAAAGCCGGTGAGCCTGCCGGTGGTCACCTGCGGAATTACTCACGGTATTGCCACGTTTGCGGATGTCTGGACCAGCCCGGGGGATGTGATCATTTTGCCGGAGATGATGTGGGGCAATTACAGTATGATCTTTTCCGTGCGAAAAGATGCCCGCATCCGCCACTACGAATTGTTTACCGCGGATGGTGGATTCAACCTCGGCGCTTTCGAACAGGCGGTTTGCCAGGAGGCGGCCGACCACCGCAAAATTACGGTGGTGCTCAACTTTCCCCAGAATCCATCGGGGTATACCATTTCCGAAAGGGAAGCGGACGGGATTGTCCGCATCCTTACCGATACTGCCGCCGCCGGCACCTACGTCCTGGCAGTCACCGACGATGCCTATTTCGGTCTTTTTTATGAACCGGAGACCCTGAAGGAATCCCTCTTTGCCCGCCTGTGCGGGGCGCACCCCGGTATCCTGGCGGTAAAGCTCGACGGGGCCACCAAGGAAAATTACGTGTGGGGTCTGCGGGTGGGCTTCATTACTTACGGGGGCTCGTTCAATAGCGATACGACGCCGCTTTTCGATGCGCTGGAACGCAAAACGGCCGGTTGCATCCGCGGTACCATTTCCAACGCCTCGCATCTGAGCCAGACCATTTTGCTCAACTCCATGCAAAACGAGAAAAACCCGGCCGAGAAGAAGGCAAAGTTCGACGTTCTCAAGGCCCGGGCAATGCGGGTCAAAGCGGTCTCCAGGGATCCCAAATATGCCGAAGCGTGGGAGGTTTACCCATTCAACTCCGGTTACTTCATGTGCATCCGGCTAAAAACCGTGGATGCGGAAAGCCTGCGTATTCATCTGTTGGATCGATATGGCGTCGGATTGATATCACTGGGTGAATCGAACCTTCGTGTCGCTTTTTCGTGCATGGAAGAGGCCGATGTTGAAAAACTGTTCGATATCATCTTTCAGGGAGTGAAAGATCTGGGAAAAATGAAATAGATTATGCCGCAGACGGAAACGAAACCGAGTACGTACCGGCGCATCAATGGGCGGCTGAAAAGCCTGAATATTGCCCAGGCCACCCGCTGGTCGGTCTATTTTATTGCCATCGGCCTGATTGCCGGCCTCGGATCCGTCGTTTTTCATTACCTGTGCCAGCTGGGGCTTCATTACTTCCTGGATATGATGGCCGGTTACCGCCCACCGTCGCCGGCCGGCGAACACCACCTGCTGCCGCCCACCTCGGTTCCATTCAATCGATTGATGCTGCTGTTTCTGCCGGCCATGGGGGGGGTATTGAGCGGATGGCTGGTATACACATTCGCTCCGGAAGCAGAAGGACACGGCACCGACGCCGCCATCAATGCCTACCACAACAAGGGTGGGTTCATTCGCAGCCGGGTGCCCATTATCAAAACCATCGCCTCAGCCATTACCCTGACAACCGGAGGGTCCGGGGGCAGGGAAGGGCCCATTGCCCAGATCGGTGCCGGTTTCGGCTCCTTTCTGGCCACCACCCTCAAGCTTTCCGACCGCGAGCGCCGGATCATGATGGCTGCCGGCATCGGCGCCGGCGTGGGCAGCATCTTCCGGGCCCCGCTGGCCGGTGCCCTGTTTGCCGCCGAGGTGCTTTACCGGGACCCGGATTTTGAATCGGAAGTGATCATTCCGGCAGGGATTTCCTCGGTGGTGGCTTACTGTGTCTTCTGCCTGGTGTTCGGCTGGGGTTCGCTGTTCGATTCCCCGCCGTTCAAATTTCAAAATCCGCTTGAACTGGGACCTTACCTGGTTCTGGCCCTGGTCCTGGTGGCCACCGGTGTATTTTACATCAAGGCCTTTTACGGTACGATCCACCTTTTCGAATCCATAAAGAAAATCCCCAATCACATCAAACCGGCCATCGGCGGTTTGCTGACCGGCATCATCGGCTTTTTTTTGCCTCAAACCCTGGCCTTTGGCTATGGGTTTGCCCAAATGGCCATCAACAATGAACTGACGGTGCCTTTTCTGCTCTCCCTTGCCCTGGGCAAGGTGCTGACGACATCCTTTTCCATCGGTTCCGGGGGCAGCGGCGGTGTCTTCGGCCCCTCGATCGTGATCGGCGGGGCCATGGGCGGTTGCGTGGGCAAAATCTTTCACGACATCATGCCCACCGTTGTCACCCAACCCGGTGCCTTCGTGGTGGTGGGTATGGCCGGATTCTTTACGGCCGTCTCCAATACCCCCATCTCCACGATCATTTTCGTCAGCGAGATGACCAACTCCTACCATCTGCTGCTGCCCAGTCTGCTGGTCTGTTCGGTGGCCTATATGGCATCGCGGCGCTGGACCATATTCAAGCAGCAGGTGCAGAGCAAGGTCGATTCTCCGGCCCACGCCGGCCATTTTTTTGTGGATATCCTACAGGCCATCCCGGTCAACGACCTCATGCCCCTGGTAAAAAATGTGACCCTGATTCCCCAGGATATGCCGTTTTTGGAGTTCAAGCGCTACTTTTCCGAGACCAAGCAGCATTACTTTCCGGTGGTGGATGAAGACAAAAGGCTGGTGGGGATCTTCTCCATCAACGATATCCGGGGCGTTCTCTTCGCACCCGAAATCGAACAGCTGGTGGTGATGAAGGACGTGGGAAGCTCCGACATCATCGTCACCACACCGGATGAAGACCTCAACGCCGTGCTGAAAAAATTCACCACCCGTAATATCGACAGCCTGCCGGTGGTGCGGGAAGACGATCACGGCATTCTCCTGGGAATGCTCAACCGGCGGGAGGTGATATCCTTCTACAATCAGAAGGTGGACGAGATGAAATCGCAGCGTTTGGCGCACTATGGCGAATAGCCAACGATTGACGGATTCGTAAAAAGCTTTTTCAG
>NZ_JASJGN010000063.1:0-7612 GCF_033791525.1 Desulfosarcina sp. | reverse complement strand
TGGTCTGAGAAAGGCCCAGTGCCGCCGCCACGCTGCCGCAGTACTTCAAAAATGTTCGTCTCGAAATGTTGTGAGGGGTCATTGCGTCTCCTTTTGGTAATCAGTATGCAAACAATGTGATTTAGCCGTCAGCTCCAATTTTTTCACTTCGGTGTACGCTTTGTTCACTTTTTGTATCGATGAAAACACTCGTTCCTTTAGCCTCCCTGTCGCCGGTTAAACTCAAAGATATAGAAAAAACGCTGTATATACATTATTTTGTGCAAGTTAGTGGTTCGCTTTTCGACATTGACAACCTTCGCTTGCTCCCTGTCACAGCAAATTGCCTGCCAAAAAAATATTCAAAAGTAATCATCATCCTCATTTCAGCTGTGCAAGACTGCCTTGCGCATAATTTTGGCCACCGGGCGCCCCCCCGATGGCGACTGGTCCCAACTGCATGAGGATCGACCCATACGCTGGTCAATCAGGTGGCCGGGCAATCGATCCGATCGGGCTCCATAAGCTAAATTTTTTATTGACCATGACTCGTAATTAGATTGGTGATCAAATACCGAATGGTGCTCGACGAACCGTCTTGATTCTGATTCCTACCATCTTTGCATCACACCAACGACCAGGAGGAAACATGAAAAAATTGCTCGCCGGGAAAACCGCGGTGGTGACCGGTTCCGGCAAACGGTCCGGTATCGGTTATGCCGTGGCACGCAAACTGGCCGCCGAAGGGGCCAATCTGGTCATCGCCGACCTGGGGCTGAATGCGGACCCGGAGTTGGCGGTCAGGACCGGGGATGAAAGTGAAATGGCGGATATCGCCCGGGAAATCGCCCGAACCCATTCGGTCGAAACCATGGCCGTCAATCTCGACGTCACCCGCCCTGACAGTGTTACCCGCATGGTGAAAACCATCGCCGGGCGGTTCGACGCCGTTCACATTCTGGTGAACAACGCCGGAGCCTCTTTTGGCGTGCCCAATGCTGTGCATACCTATGATGAAAGCGCATGGATGAAGACCATCGACGTGAACCTGCATGGCGTCTTCCGCGTCAGCCGCGCAGTGCTTCCGATGATGATCCCGGGTGGGGGCGTGATCGTAAACACCGCCTCCCGGGCCGGCAAGGTGCCGGCCCTGTTCAACGGCGCCTACGCCGTGGCCAAGGCCGGCGTGATCATGCTCACCAAGGTCATGGCTGCGGAATTGGCCGGCAACGGTGTTCGGGTCAACGCCATCTGCCCGGGACAAATTGCCACGGACCTCGAAAAATGGCGCTTCGGTTTGGAAGCACAGTTCTTCGGTTCGACTATAGAAGAAAGGGAGAAAGAAATGTGCAAAACCATCCCTTTGGGCCGCATCGGCCATCCGGATGAAGTGGGGGACCTGGTGGTTTTTCTGGCGTCGGAACGCGCTGCCTACATGACCGGCCAGGCCATCAACATTACCGGCGGGCAGCTCATGGAATTGTAGCATCCGGGTGGTGCCTAAAGCGATCATTCAGAAGCGACTGACATGATAACAATTGATTAACCCGTAAAAAGTCGAATTTCCGACGGCTTCGTAATGAGGCCGAGATCAAGGCTTGCGGGCCGCGATAGCGAGCTTGAGCGAGCGAACAATAAATCGATCGCCATCCTTTCGGCGAACATTCATGTTCCATCCTGAGAATACCGCTATCGCGGGTGCCGTAGGCAGTGTCCTTACGGTACTCCGCAGTGACGAAGGATGAAGCGTAACGCAGATATCGGGCTGTTTACGAATCCGTCAATGGTGGTTGACCGGGAATTGTCTGCGGGATAGAGAGGCGCGTCACAAACCAAATAGCGCAGAGCCTCGGTCGAGGCTCTGCGCTGTTTTCACCACCTTACTGGCACCCAAACTGAGCGATTCACCTTTCTCGAAGAAGGTCGATTGGTAACGATCACGGTTGGGTACTATCGATTGTTGTATTCAAAAGGTGAAACCCAATGGGTTTGCCGATCTTTATCCGCCTCAGGCGGATCACCACCTCTTCGGCGTTAGATATCGTCGCGCATAGTCCACTATAGCTCGACGACATCTGCCTTGAATCTGCGGCAAGCTCGACAATCGCTCAGATTTGGTTTAATTGGCTTGATTGGTCGGGAGCGAAAAAAAACAACCTTTTGCCCCCCGAAAAGGATTCGGCCTTCAGGCGATCGACCGAACGAATCGACGATTCGTCATTTTAGGCTTGCGGCTCCATACTAATTTTGTTATCTAAACTGGTTTTAAAACCACACGCTCGTGGACCTGATCCCGGTGCTTTCTTCGGAAAGTCGGATTCAGGCGTGAAGCGGGCGAAGGAAAAACCAACCCACAAGGAGAAAGCAATGGCTTACGTAACAATGAAAGAACTGCTGGAAGCCGGTGTCCATTTCGGTCACCAGACCAAACGCTGGAACCCCAAGATGAAACCATACATTTTTGGGGCCAGAAACGGCATCTACATCATCGATCTGCAAAAAACCGTGAGAATGTTCAGGGATGCCTATGACTTCATCGTGGACACGGCAGCATCCGGGAAGTCGGTCCTGTTCGTGGGCACAAAGAAACAGGCCCGTGAATCCATATACGAAGAGGCCAACCGGGCCGAAATGTTTTATGTTCAAAACCGCTGGCTGGGTGGTATGCTGACTAATTTTCAGACCATTAAGAAAAGCATTGACCGCCTGAATTACCTCAACACCATCGAAAACGATGGATCCATCAGTCTGTTCCCCAAGAAAGAACGCCTGAAACTGGGCAAGGAACGCTCGAAACTGGACAGCACGTTAGGTGGTATCCGCACCATGACCAAACTGCCCGGTGCCATTGTCATCATCGATCCGGGAAATGAAGCCATTGCCGTGCGTGAGGGGCGCCGCCTGGGCATCCCCCTCGTGGCCATCGTGGACACCAACTGCGACCCCGAATTGATCGATCACGTCATTCCCGGAAATGACGACGCCATTCGGGCCATTCGTCTGGTTACCTCGAAAATGGCCGATGCCTGTATCGAGGGCAAGGATCGGTACAATGAACGCCAGCAGGCAAAAGCAGACAAGGGTGAAGAAGAAACCGAACTGGAGACCGCCGCGGCGGAACTCAAGCCTGGTGAACGCAAGGTGATCTCCGATGGCACCGACGGGCCGGTGGTCGAAATTATCCGCAAAGGCACCGTCCCTGCCGAAAATATTGAACCTACAGAGGAAGCCGCGCCCACAGAAGCCGCACCCACAGAAGCCGCGCCCACAGAAGCCGCGCCCACAGAAGCCGCACCCACAGAAGCCGCGCCCACAGAAGCCGCGCCCACAGAAGCCGCGCCCACAGAAGCCGCACCCACAAAAGCCGCACCCACAGAAGCCGCACCCACAGAAGCCGCACCCACAGAAGCCGCATCCTCAAAAGCCGCATCCTCAAAAGCAGAATCGACGGGAGAATAATTCACATGTCAGGTATCAGTGCAGCAATGGTCAAAGAACTCCGGGAGAAGTCCGGCGCCGGTATCATGGATTGTAAAACAGCCCTGGGCGAGTGTGACGGTGACCTTGAAAAGGCCATCGATTTCCTGAGAAAAAAAGGAATAGCCACCGCAGCCAAACGGGCCGGCCGGGCCACCTCCGAAGGCACCGTACAGTCATACATTCATATGGGCGGCAAGATCGGCGTCATGGTGGAAGTGAACTGCGAAACCGATTTTGTGGCCAAGACGGATGATTTTAACGAATTTACCAAAAACCTCGCCATGCATATCGCCGCCACCAATCCGGTGGGCATCGTTCCCGAAGATGTCCCCCAGTCGGTGGTCGACCGCGAACGAGAAATCTACAAGGCGCAGGTTCTTGAAATGGGCAAGCCCGAGCAGATGGTCGAGAAGATTGCCGAGGGCAAGCTGAACAAGTTCTTCAAGGACAGCTGCCTGATGAACCAGCAGTACGTTAAGGAACCGGATAAGACCATCGCCGACTACCTCAACGAAGTGATCGCCAGAACCGGTGAGAAAATCACCATTAAACGATTTGCCAGATTTCAAATCGGAACGGAATAGCGGTGGCAGCCAAATTCAAACGGATCCTGCTCAAGCTAAGTGGTGAAGCCCTGATGGGCGATCAGGGCTTCGGCATCTGCCCCACCATGCTCGCCTTCGTGGCGGAGGAAGTCCGCTCCATTGTTGACCTGGATGTGCAGTTGGCCATTGTGGTCGGCGGTGGTAATATTTTTCGCGGCGTGGCGGCCGGTTCTTTTGGCATGGAGCGGACATCGGCCGATCACATGGGCATGCTGGCCACGGTACTTAACAGTCTGGCCCTGCAGGATGCGTTAGAGAAACGGGGCATTCAGACACGGGTGCAGACGGCTATTTCCATGCATGAGGTGGCCGAACCGTATATTCTCCGCCGGGCATTGCGGCACTTGGAAAAAGGGCGGGTCGTCATCTTTGCCGCCGGTTCCGGAAATCCCTATTTCACTACCGACACGGCTGCGGTTCTGCGTGCCAAGGAAATTCATGCGGAGATTTTGCTCAAAGCTACCAAGGTCAACGGTCTGTACGACTCCGACCCCGAACGCAATACCGAAGCCCGGTTCATCAAAACCATTAGTTACATGGAAGTGCTTGAACGACAACTGCGGGTCATGGACATGACGGCCATTTCCCTGGCCATGGACAATCATCTGCCCTTGATGGTGTTTAACCTGAAAGAAAAGGGAAACATTCAAAAGGTGGTCAGCGGAGAAGATGTCGGAACTACCATCGGAGGATAATCTAAATATTGATAAAACAATGCATAAAGCGCCGCCTACGAACGAGGTGACCGAGCCATGATTGAATCTACACTTCAGGAAACCAAAGACCGGATGGGCAAAACCATCACCGATCTCAAAAACGAGCTAAAACGAGTAAGGACCGGCCGGGCGTCGCTGTCTCTCCTGGACGGTATCCGGGTGGATTACTACGGTACGCAGACCCAACTGAACCAGATGGCTTCACTATCGGTGCCCGAAAGCCGCCTGATTGTCATTCAGCCATGGGATGTTTCCGCCATCAAGGAGATCGAGAAGGCCATTTTGAAATCCGATCTTGGTCTGACCCCGTCCAGTGACGGCAAACTGATCCGTATTTCCATCCCGCCCCTGACCGAGGAGCGCCGCAAAGAACTGGTCAAGGTGGTCAGCAAGATGTGTGAAGAACACAAGATCGCCACACGTAACATCCGTAGGGATTCCAACGAGTTGCTCAAGGGCTTTAAAAAAGACGGCGATATTTCGGAAGACGATGCCTTCAAGGCCCAGGACAGTGTCCAGAAAGTCACCGATGAGTATATCAACCGCATAGACGAGATATACAAAAACAAAGAGAAAGAGATCCTTGAATTCTAGTTCTTCCACTTCAACGCGGAATGAACTCGACCCCGACCGGATGCCCAAACACGTTGCCATTATTATGGACGGCAATGGCCGCTGGGCCAGAAAACGCTTGCTGAACCGTATCAACGGGCACGAAAAAGGGGCGGAGGCCGTGCGTACCATCGTGCAAACCGCCCGCAAGCTCAATATCGCTGCGCTTACCCTCTATGCCTTCTCCACCGAAAACTGGCAGCGACCCCGGCCTGAAATCTCCGGGCTCATGCTGTTGCTCCGGCGTTTTTTAGCGTCTGAACGCCAGACTATGATCGACAATGAGATCCGGCTCAACACCATCGGTCAGATTGAACGCCTTCCCAAAGCAGTCCGCGACAACCTCAAGGCGGTCATGGATGCCACCGCAAACAATAAGAAGATGGTCTTGAACCTGGCCCTCAGTTACGGGGCCCGCACGGAAATCGTCGAGATGGTCAAACAGATCGCTTCCAAAGCCCGACAGGATGCCCTCGATCCGGCTGAGATAACCTCCGAGACCATTGCCGACCACCTGTATACCCGGGGGATGCCGGACGTGGACCTGTTGATCCGGACCAGCGGTGAGATGCGCATCAGTAATTTCCTCCTTTGGCAGATCGCCTATTCGGAAATCTTTTTTACACCGACTCTATGGCCCGATTTTGGTGAGGATGAGTTCGTGACGATCCTCAAGGATTACCAGCATCGAGAACGTCGTTTCGGTGCGGTACCTGCATCAGATTAGGCTACAGTCGGTTAATTGTGAAATTCGTGTTTTTACGTCAGAAATAAAAACAAATAACAATAGCCAAAAATCAAATGACATAAATCACAATAACTAAAAGTTCAAAATTCCAATCCCATGATTTTGAAGAAAGGACATTTCTGTTAGTTTTGGGCCTTATTTGAGTTTGATATTTTGATATTGTAATTTGTCGTTTATTTGAAATTTGGGATTTGTAGTTTGTTATTTATTCAAGACCTAGTGCTCGCAATTTTTTGTTTCCGGTTTATCCGGGCTAGGATAAAGCACCCCCATGCATCTGAAACGCTGGATCACCGGAATTGTCGCCCTGCCGATCATCTACCTGCTGGTTTCGGCCGGCGGTATCGTCTTTACCCTGTTGATTGCCGCCGTCAGCCTGGTGACCCTGTGGGAGTATTACCGGGCGGTTTTTAAACCAGGCGCCGACGGCCCCATGCGACTGATTCCGCTGCTCGGGCTCTGTCTGTCACCGGTTATCGTCTGGTCGGTATACCTGGGCGCGATGATCCAGGTGCCGCTGATTATGGCTGTGGATCTGATCGTCGTGGCCGGGTTGACCCTACCCCTTTTCAAGAACGATATCCAGGCCCCCCACCTGGTGGCCAAGCAGGTGCTGGGGCTGGTTTATATTCCTGTTTTTCTATCTTTTTTGGTCCTCATTCGCTTCGACGAGAGCGGTGCCGGCTGGATTTTCTGGATACTTTGCATCGTGGCCGCCGGTGACACCGGGGCGTTTTATTCAGGCACCTACCTGGGTCGCCACAAGCTTTGCCCCTGGGTCAGCCCCAAAAAAACAATCGAGGGCAGCATGGGCGGACTGACCGCCAATGTCGGGGTAGCCCTGCTGTTTAAAATGTTGCTGCTTCCTTCCCTGGCGGCCCTGCCATGCATTGTTTTTGCACTGGTCATCGGCATTGCCGGACAGGTGGGTGACCTGTTTGCATCTGAATTCAAACGATCGGCCGGCATCAAAGACTCCGGCACGCTGCTTCCTGGCCACGGAGGGTTTCTCGACCGGCTGGATGCCCTTCTGTTCGCCTCTCCGCTTGCCTATCTGTTGAAAATCAGTATATTCTGATCGGAATTATAAATTCGTTGCCAGAGACCAAACGACCATGAAATCACTTTCCATTCTGGGTGCAACCGGTTCCATTGGCTCCAATGCCCTTGAAATTATACGTCAATTCCCGGATCATTTTACGGTGAACGCGCTTACGGCGAAGACCCATGTGGCCGCGCTGGCCCGGCAGATTGTCGAATTCACCCCCCGGTTGGCCGCCGTGGTCGACGCTGACCACGCCAGGCAATTGAGGGCGCTGCTGCCTCCGGCCATGGACGTAGAGATTGTTTTCGGAGAAGCGGGGTATGTCGAAGCTGCCACCTGCCCGGAAACCGACATGGTACTGGGTGCCATGGTGGGGTCGGCCGGTTTGGTGCCGACCCTTGCCGCCATCGACGCCGGCAAGGATATT
>NZ_JASJGN010000062.1:0-33108 GCF_033791525.1 Desulfosarcina sp. | reverse complement strand
GTTCAGGGTTCAGGGTTCAGAGTTCAGAGTTCAGAGTTCAGAGTTCAGAGTTCAGAGTTCAGAGTTCAGATTTCAGAGTTCAGAGTTAAGAGTTCAGAGTTAAGAGTTCAGTATATAGATCCCAAACTTATCGTTTTTATGACAGAAAATATATAAAAATACAATTTCCAAAAAACCAAATTACAAATAAATCTCAATAGCCAAATTAAAAATTCCAAACCATCATTTGTCTGGAAGAAAGGGCATCCGAATGATCAATTCTTGAGAAATCAAAATGACAATCAACTGTCGGTTTTTGCCCTTTTGATATTTGGATGTTGCAATTTGGAATTTATTTGAGATTTGTTATTTGATGCTTGTTATTTTAGATTTTGTGCCTGCAATTTGTTGCTTCCGATTTACCCGGGTTCATGGGTTCTGGGTTCTGGGTTCCGGGTTCCGGGTTCTGGGTTCCGGGGTTCTGCGTTCTTCGTTCTGCGTTTTGCGTTCTGGGTTCGAAGTTCAAAACCTCTGAACCTCTGAACCTCTGAACCTTTTAACCCGTGAACGGCTACCCAAGATTGGGCAATATTTCAGCGACAACCCGTGCATGACGGCGGGCTGCACCCTGATTGGAAAGCACTGCCCTTTTTGCCAAGCGGCCCAACCGACGGGCTTCATCAGGATGCAGAAGTAAATGGACGGCCCGGTCGACCAGTTCCGTTCCGTCTTTCACACAGATACCTCCGCCTAAAGTCTCGAGCAGGGTTCTGGCCTCTTCAAAATCCTCCATAGAGGGGCCGTAGAGTATCGGTTTGGACCACACGGCGGCCTCGAGCACATTTTGCCCGCCAAGCGGCACGAGGCTTGCCCCGCAAAACACCACTGAGGCGATGCTGTAGACGTCGCGCAACTCACCGATGGTGTCCAGGATCACCAGCGGTGCAGACCGTGCAGCCCCCGCTTCGCCCAGTTGCGTCCGATATTGCCATTCGATCCCTTTGGCGCTTGCAATGTCTACGATCCGGGATGACCGGTTTAGATGTCGCGGCGCAAGAATGAATACCAGGCCCGGAATCTGCCTTGCCAGTTGGTCATAGACCGCCATCAGAATATCCGCTTCTGCCCCACGAATACTTCCCGCGACAAACACCGGTGAATTTTCGTCCACGGCGTATAGCCGCTTTAAATCTTGAACCACGGCGTCATCCCGATCTAAATCCGGCGCATCCATTTTCACATTGCCGTTGATCTGGACCCGATGGGCCGGCGCGCCGAGGCGGATGATCCGTCGGGCATCCGCTTCGGAGATCATGCTGAAGGCATCCACCTTCTCCAGAACAGGCTTCATCAACCGCCGGATCTTCATGTACGAACGAATCGACCGGTCAGAAATGCGGCCATTGATAAACATCGTTTTAATACCGGCCCCTTGGGCGTTGGCGATCCAGTTGGGCCAGATTTCCGTCTCCATGCAAACCAGCAGATCAGGACGGTGAGCGTACAAAAACCGCCGGGTGGCCCCCCACAAATCCACTGGGGCGTATCGCACGGTGGCCCGGCCGGCGAACCGCCTGCGTGCGTATCGCTGGCCGGTCATCGTTGTGGTGGTAAGGAGAATTGACGCCTTGATGCAGGATGTATTCAAGGCGTTGACGATGGCTTCAGCCGCCTTCACTTCGCCCACGGAAACCGCATGAATCCAGATTCTCGGGCGGCCGGGCGTGACCGGATGCTGGGGATGAAAATCGTATCCCAGCCGCTGGGTCAGCGCCGCCTTCCGTTCCGGGTCTTTCTTCTCGTGGCACCAGATCGCAGGGAGGACGATCAGGGAAAGCCCGAATGCAAAAAAGTTATAGGCGAAATGATAAGGGTTCACAGGTTCAGGGTTCACAGGTTCGGGGTTCGGGGTTCAGTATCTAAATCCAGAACTTATTGTTTTTATGACATAAAATAAAAGACAATGTCCAAAAACCAAATTACAAATAAATCTCAATAGCCAAATAAAAAATTCCAAACCATCATTTGTCTGGAAGAAAGGGCATCCGAATTATCAATTGTGGAGAAATCAAAATGACAAACAACTTTTGGTGTTTGCCCGTTTGAGATTTGGATGTTGCAATTTGGAATTTATTTGAGATTTGTTATTTGATGCTTGGTATTTTAGATTTTGTGCCTTCAATTTGTGGTTTACGGCCTGCGCCTTTTCAACAGCACCGATTTACCCGGGTTCACAGGTTCAGGGTTCACGCTTTCAGCGGTTCGCGTGGCCTGAACAAACCGCCCCCGGTTAATCCGAAGCATGTGCATGGTTTTCTCCGCTTCCCCGTTATGCGCGAAGCCGGTCCGGCCTGAGACACCTTCGAGATCGTTGATCAGCAACAGGGCCTGTTTCAAGTCTCGCCTTGAGTCGGAGGCGGTTTGCCGCATGGTTTGAAATACCATCATGGCGCTGTCGTAGGCGACTGCCTCGATGATGCCCGGGACCCTGCCGTAAGCATTCTGGAAAGCCGCCACGAATTGTTTGACCGTTTCAGACCGGCTTTCGGCAAAGAAGCCGTCGGCGATCAGCGTGCCTTTCATATATTCGCCTGACATTTCTAAAAGTGTACTGGAGTTCCACAGGTTGGTGCCAAGTAAATACACATCGCGGATATCATAATAGGCCAGTTGCGGTATGATCAACCCCGCTTTTTTAGGCGCATCAGGAATAAATACCGCATCAAAATCCACAATGGGGTGCCATTGATCGTTCCTGTCCGAATGGTGGCGCCCAAGATCGTCAATGGCCTCCCGGTCGAGAGGGATACCGCTGATCCGCTCCACGGGGTCGGCGATCACATCTCGTCCGGATCGCATCGCGTCTTCAATGAGGGGTAGCAGCGACGTGTGAAGCCGCGGCATGTCGGGTACCGTTAGATCCTTGGGGACTTCATAGAAAATACCAGTCATCTTTTTTATGGGTTTGGCGAAATCCGTACCTTCGGGGTCATACATCTCAACGCCGTTAACCACGCCCCCATAATTGACCACCTGGTCCCAGAACAGGTTCATGTACCGCCGACCGTAATTTTCATCGGGATACAAGACGGCAAACCGCTTTGCACCCAATTCTTCCACGGCAAATGATACCAGGGACCGCACCTGCATCTGGGGAGTGATGAAATTCCTGAACACATAAGTGCCGATATCCGGAATCCCATCTCGCTGGGTAAAAACGAGAATCGGGATCCCCCGGGCCTGGGCCCTTTCGGAGGCGGCTTCGGCTGCGGACATGGGACCCAAGATGGCCCCGACTTTTTGTTGATCGAGCTGATCCACCGCCTTCATGGCCACAGCGGGATCGGACCGGGAATCCTCGACAATGATGGTGAAGGGAATCCCGCCACCCATCTCACCGGACTGGCTCAGCGCCATTTCGATGCCGTTTAAGGCCCGCTGGCCGAATATGGCATAGGAACCCGAAAGGGGCAGCACACACCCGACGCTAAAGGGGGTAAATCGGGCACGTTCCGTCAAGGAATGGATCATATCCGACGCATCTGGATAGTCCGGATGCTCGGGGAATCGCTCTACAAAGGCCTTGAGGACATCCATTGCATCATCATATTTTTCTTCGAGAATAAAGGCCATGCCGAGCCGGTAAAGCAAAAGGCCCATGAGGCGTCGATCCTTTACCTGCGAGATCAACCGCTGGAGGTCGTCGGCACTGAGCTGTTCGGCTGTATTTTTTAATTGGGTCCAGGCGGCGTCCACATCCGCACCGGAGGCTGTATTCCACGCCCGATAGTAGAATTGAGCAGCTTCCAAATGTGAACCCATCGCCTCATATGCGTCTGCAACAATAAAGAAAAACGGCATCCGGCGAAGCGTGGGGTCAGTGGATTCGATATAGGCGTGCCCATGGGTGATAACCGATTCAAAATAGCCGCCGTCGAACAGGATCGTCAAGATTTCCAGCTCGGCACCAGACACCAGTGCACTCTCTGGAAATTCACGTTTCAGCCTGGCGAAGACAGCGATGGCATCGTCATCGCGGCCGGTAAGTCGGTATAATTTTCCTATTTTAAACAGGGCGTCATCAACGAAAGGGGCGTCATAGGCTTCACGTAAAAATGTATGATAGCCGTCCAACGCCTCGGTGAATAGTCCAATTTCAAGGGCTCGCTCGGCGTCTTGGTAAGCTTGATTGCCCGGCATCGCGGGAACCAGTCCGGGGACGGATACCGGCAATGGTTTTGGCGCACAACCCCAATGGATAACCACCAACAAGAGAATTACCGTTCGAATAATCCAAGCCATTTTTATTATCTTTCTGCGAGGTTCCCCGCTCAAGGGAGCCGAACATAGCGGTTTGATGTGGGCCTGAGGCCGCCAAGTGGCCTCGCTCAATCTACACAAGCCGAATTCATTGTCAAACAATAGTTCACCGTGCATCCGATTGTCTATGGATTGTTTTGGATGCCATGGTCGGTGCTTGACATCCGCCCGGCAAGGACATTATAGTTGGGCATTCAGATGGTTACCATTCACCGTGGATGGGTTCCACCTTCATCTCACAACAAAGGCTTTGCCCATGAAAAAACCAATGTCGGCCTTTATTCTTGTCACGGCGCTATTGTTTGCAGCATCGGCGTACGCTGAAATCTACAAATACACCGACGAGAATGGTCAAAAACGCTGGACAGACGACCTTAGCCAGGTGCCAAAGGAACAGCGGGCCGAAGCCCAGCGGATTGAGACCGAAATAAAAACACCGGCGAAGGCAACAACCGAGAACACACAAAAGGCCCAACCGGAATCCTCCCTTAAAGCCAAAGCAGCGGTTCCGGACACTGGCGCAGCAAGCGAAACCGCTGAACTGAGCCGTAAAGCGCTTGAAAAAGAAAAAGCGGATTTAGACCTCATTTACCAGCAACTGCTCGAAGAAAGAAAACAGATTGAAAAGTTGACTCCCGAGGCGCTTAACTTCAAGGCCCGGGCAGATCTGAACTACAGAATCACCGCATTCAACCAAAAGACGGAACAGTACGAAGCAAAATCTAACGCCTTCAAAGAAAAGATAAACGCCTATAACCAAAAGATCATGTCAAAACGACCACCTCAAACCGAGTAAAACGCATAGATCTACCATCGACGCGCCGTCAAGACACCGATTGTTGCTAACATTGGTGATGGGTTGCCGTTCAAGACAACCTTGACGGCACCGTAAAAAGGCCGATATCTGCGTTACGCTTCATCTCTCGTCACTGCGGCGTACGATAAGTACGCTGCCTTCGGCACCCGCGATAGCGGTATTCTCGGGATGGAACATGAATGTTCGCCGTAAGGATCTTGATCGATTTGCCATTCGCTCGCCGAAGCTCGCTTTCGCGGCCCGCAAGCCTTGATCTCGACCTCTTTACGGTGCCGTCGGAAATTCGACTTTTTACGGATTCATCAACCTTATATTGACTGGATTTTTCATTACCATCCATTTCACCCAATCATAACCATCGTTATCATTAGAAACGTGCCTAAGGAGGAAAACCATGACATCATCATCCAGTGACTTCAACCAAGCGGTTTCAGTGGGCCGCCCCCCCAATATCCAGAAACGGTTTCCCCATTCGAAAGCGCTGCTGGTCAGTGGGAAAGTCATCGACCTGGCGATGATCAAAAAGAAAAACGCCATCTGCATGGCAGCCAACGGCAGAAATATCTTTGTTATCCGGGGTGCGCTTAAAGCCGCCCAACGGGCAAATTCTGCATTGATTATCGAGATTGCCCGTTCCGAAGGGGGCGCCGATGCCTATTGTGCGGTCAATTATTGGAATATGGCCCGGATAGTGGACGCGATGTGCAATGAACTGGGCATTACCATTCCTGTGGCCATACATGCCGACCACTACGGCATAAAAAGCAAGGACGATATACCGGATGCCAAGATAGAAATCCCCACAATGTTCGAAGCAGGCATCACCTCCATTGCCATTGACGCCTCCCATCTCCCGGATGACCAGAACCTGACCACCAATCTGGAACTGAAGCCGTTTATTCCTGACTGGTCAGGGTTGGAGACGGAAATCGGTGAAATCAAGGGAAAATTGGGACTGTCGACCGAGGCTGAGGCCCTTTTCCTGATTCAGGGACTCAACGCACACGGCATCTTCCCCAACTGGATCGCCCTGAACAACGGGACCGTCCACGGCATCGAAGCCAGCGGCCAGGGAATCCAGATTGACCTTACCCAACAGATCCACGATGCGCTGGTGGACTACCATGTATCGGGTGCACAGCACGGTACATCCGGTAACAGTTCACAGCGCCTTCGGGAAATCGCCAACCGCACCCACACCACCAAAGCCAATGTCGCCACCGCCCTGCAAATGATTTCGTGGGGACTCGATGTCAATGATGACGGTAATGCCGCTTTGGACGACAACGGCGATTTTATCAAAGTCAACGATCAGGGTGTCACTGAAGCCATGTGGGCAAAGATGGTGGCCTATGCCAACAATAAGGGATGGAAGGGTGGCAACTACAAAAAGCTGAACCTGCCTTTTGAAACCAAGCTGCAGGGACTTCCCCGGGAAATCCGGGAAAGAATGGAGCAACGGGTGGAATCATTCGTTTACAACATGCTCGTCAATGTATTTAATGCCCGGGACACCGCCGATCTGGCCATTGAAACCATCCTGGAAGCCAATAGTTTTGATCCGGGCCCCAAAGCCAATCGAATTGAAGACCCAGAGGAATGGGCACCGGAAAAAATTGCCCAGAAGGCCGCTTTAATTGAAAGCAACGACAGTCCCGAGGGAAACTTTGACGACTGATTGAATCCACGTCATCATGCCCCCCATTAAACTGGCAAACCACTGTCCCGTGTGTTTCACACGGCAGTGGTTTGTTCGTTTCTGCCCAACCTATTAACCAATGAAATGTGGTGTTTGCATGGAAAAAGAAACCAAGCAATTCTGTCATTTTTGTGCCTTTCCCCTTGAAAACAGGCATGTAGAAGGAAGGATGCGTCTGTATTGCACCAGGTGCCAGAGGCCCATATATGAGAATCCGGTGCCGGCAGCCTGTGTGGTACTTGTCGATGACCATCAGCGGCTCTTGCTTGTGAAACGGCGCGTGGCCCCGAAACAGGGCATGTGGTGCCTGCCGGGGGGATTTGTGGAATGCGGTGAAACGCCGGAGCAGGCAGCCATGCGTGAGCTTCAAGAGGAAACCGGCCTGACGGGTCGAATCAACACCCTCATCGGCGTCACCACCAGTCCCGGCACACTCTATCAATCGATTTTGCTGATCGGATATCTGGTGACCTGTTATTCAGGATCAGCGGTGGCCGGCGACGATGCATCCGATGTAGATTTCTTCGATAAGAAGAATTCACCCGATGTCGCATTTGAAAGTCACCAATCCTTTATCCGCATTTGTTACTCAATACTTACACCATAATCTGAATGACAGGGTTGTGGTCGAAAAGCTTTTTTTTCTTTTTTCCTAAAGGTTTTTTCCGGACTTACCGATAAAGGTATCGGAGGGACCCATATGTATATTCAAAGCTATCAAATCCATAACGTCTTGAATGTCTATCGAAGGCAGCTTAGCCAGGGAAAATCGGATCACCCCCAGCATGTGGGCACCCATGATGCCAAATCGGATGCGATTACGATTTCAACGGAAGCAAAAAACCAGTCAATAATGGAAAAAGTGGCTGCCGGCGTACTCAAAAAGATTACCAATGTTGACCCCGGATCAAACTTTGGCCAAGAGATGATCAAGCAGGTTCAAGCTACACAAAAAGACCTGGACACGGTCCAAAAGGAAAATGCGTTCGTATTCAAAACCATCGTTGGAGACAATCAAAAGGAGACCCGGTCCATCGCTGTTGACAACTCGCAGGGGTTGATGAATCGGCTCGATGAACTGGCCAAAGCGGCCATTAACCGTAAAGCTGAATAAACCATGTAAAGGGACAGGCCGGCACCTGGCATTGCAGGAAGGGCAACATTACCAGGAACGGCAAACACATTTGTAGAAAACAAAGGAGGTATTGCCATGTTGAATACAATTGGCGAATCAGCCGTCAGAACGACGACGCGGACAGACAACAATCTGGCCATCGAAAACAAGGACGTCATCCTTAAACGGGTCGAAAAAGCCGTTGAAGAGCGACCCATCGAGGGTTCTCAAGAAAGTGCAAAGCCTGAATCCGATGTACAGGAAAGAACCGGCGGCTACAAAACGGACGATGAGGGTGTTTTCTTTGAAAAATACGATAAAAACGGGAAGGTGATTTTTAGAACGCCGCCCGAACAAAAGCCGATAGACGAACACGCTTAGCAGTTAGATGATTTATTTAAGTCAGAGAGCCGGCTAAATCGCCGGCTTTTGGCACTGGCAGAAACGGTGCCGTCCTGAAAAGAAGCAAATTTTTCGAGGCGATCAACCCACTTTATCTTTGGCCTCATCCCAGAGATGGTGCATTTCCCGCATGGTGAGGCTGACGATATCCCGACCCGCTTCAATGGATCTTTCTTCCATATAAGTGAAGCGTTTTTCAAATTTTTGAATAGACATAATCAATGCGGTTTCCGGATGAATGCGGGCAAACCGGGCGACATTGACCATGGTAAACAGGATGTCACCGAATTCCATGGCCGCTTTGTCGCAACCGGACTTACATTCAGGATTATTGATCTCCGTTGAGAACTCCTCCCACTCTTCCATGGTTTTGGCCATCACCCCGGAGATATCATCCCAGTCAAAACCGGTTTTCGCAGCCCGTTCCGAAACCATCGAAGCCCTGAGCAGAGCGGGCAGGCTCTGAGGGATGGAACTGAGAACTGAATGGCGCCCCGCACTGCCCTTTTCTTTCAGCTTGATTTTATCCCAGTTCTCACTGACCGTCTCAGGGGTTTTTGCGGTAACATCGCTAAAAACATGGGGGTGTCGGCGAATCATCTTCTCTACATTTTTTTCAACCACGTCCGTAAGGCTGAATTTTCCCGACTCTCTGAATAGATTGACGACAAAAAGAAGCTGAAACAATACATCGCCGGCCTCTTCGCAAACGGCGGTCGAATCGTTGGAAATGATAGCATCCACCAGTTCATGGACCTCTTCGACCAGGTAGCGGGCCATGGTGTAAGGCGTTTGCTTTTTATCCCACGGACAGCCATTTTCACCCCTCAGGGTTTCAATCAACGCCTCGAGGCGCTCGATGGACGTTGATCGGCCTGGTTTTACCGGGTCTGCCAAGATTTTTTAAATTCCTTCAATTTTATTTTGAAATTTTCTTTCATTTCCTTTGAAATCACTTTGGCCATCACTTCAGATACCATTGATACATGTGGAGACAGGGTCGCATTTTTTATAACTGGCGCGCCTTTGGGCAAAAAGGCGGTCAGGACAATAAACACCACACAGATGACCAGTCCGCCTTTTAGCAACCCGAACAGGGCGCCGCAGACCCGGTCCACCCATCCCAAGTATGCCATATTGAGAAGATACTTGATCACCATAGCAAGAATTCCAACGAAAATCACCACTACGGAGAATACCGACATGTAGCTTACAATATTGAGATAAGCGGTATCGGAAATCCAAGGAGAAAATAACCTGGACACGTGGGGATAATAGGTATACGCAGCATAAAATCCGCCCAAAACGCCGATGATTGAAGAAAGTTCTCTGACCAGACCGCGGAAAATACCACGAATCAACCCATAGCTCAGGACGGTGACGATAAGAATATCAAAAGGATTCATGGTGGTCCATTGAATGACGCTGCACCGTTGCCCGAAAAAGCCGTCTGCCAGTGGGGTGAAAGGATTCGTTCCGCTTCGCGGGCATCTCTCTTAATCAAACGGAAATATCAATAATAACAGAATGTTTCTAATTTTTTAAGTGGGTAAGGTTAACAGAGCGGTATTTCCCAGTCAAGCATTTTCACCGGGATCATAAAGGGAAATTTGACGTTTGCATTCCCCTGAAAAGTCGGATATTCCAATGTCGGTATGGGTATTAACGAAACCGGCCTGGCCGGCGGTTTGACAAATGAACGGGGTCGATTCATACTGGTCGGCGTCGACGCTTTCAAACGATAGAAAAAACACTCGTCTAACTTATGGATGAATGCACGCAAAGCAAACAAACCCGACTGACCTTTTCCGATATTGAACTGGCCCGGCAGCTGTTTGGTGAGCAGGAAGGGCACCTCAAGCGCCTTGCGGATCTGTTGGCCATTCATATTGATGCCCGGGGCAACACGGTGCATCTAAAAGGTGACGAGGTGGCGGTGGATCTTTCGCGGCGGGTGTTGGAGCAACTCTATGGCCTGCTCAAGGAAAAGTACCCCGTCTATCCAAATGATATTGACTATGCCTTGCGCATATTGAAAGAAAACCACACCGCTGACCTCAAGAAGATCTTTCTGGATACCGTTTACATCACCTCGAAAAAACGGGCCATCGCACCCAGAAACCAGAGCCAGAAGGCCTACATTGAAGCGATCCGAAACTATGACATCGTCCTTGGCATTGGCCCTGCCGGCACCGGAAAAACCTACCTGGCCATGGCCATGGCCGTATCGGCGCTCTCCAAAGGAACGGTCAGACGGATCATCCTGACCCGGCCTGCCGTGGAAGCCGGTGAATCCTTGGGTTTCCTGCCGGGAGACCTCACAGACAAGGTAGACCCCTATCTCCGGCCGCTCTATGACGCCCTTCATGACATGATGCGATTTGAGAAGGTGGCCGCCCTGATGCAAAACGGGGTGATCGAAGTCGCGCCATTGGCCTTTATGCGGGGAAGAACCCTCAACGAGGCGTTTATTATACTCGATGAAGCCCAGAACACCACAACCGAACAGATGAAGATGTTTTTAACCCGGATCGGTTTTAACTCCAAGGCCGTGGTTACCGGAGATATCACCCAAATCGACCTACCGGCAGGCAAGTCTTCCGGGCTTGTTGAGGCCAAAGCGATTCTAACCCCCATAGCAGGTATACAGTTCATCCACTTTACCAAACAAGATGTCGTTCGTCATCGGCTCGTCCAGGATATCATCAACGCCTATGAATTGCTGGAAGCCAGTCGCGCAAAAAAATAAAGGTGCCGAACGATCCTGTCGACGGTTTCATCGGCAAATTGGCCAAAGGGAAGATCATCAGCACCAAGTGACCAAAAAATGATTCGTGACCGCAAAAAAAAATCCATCAACCATTTTTTCAGCCTGAACCCTCATATCCGTTGGGCATTGCTGATCCTCATCCTCGTTGTTTTTACAACCGGCCTGTACCCGGGACTAGTCATCAAAAAACACCGCTATGACAGTGGTGATGTCGTTAAAACCGATATCAAGGCTTCAGCGGATTTTTTCATTGAAGACATCGCCGTGACCGACGCCCATCGCCGCCAGGCGGTGGACAGCGTGGTTCCCGTCTATGACCTCAATCCGAAGATCCTTAAAGGCACGGTTACCCGCCTGAACGATGCCTTCGATCAACTGCGTTCGATATACGAAGCGGAAACCAAAGATCTGGAAACGGACTCACCAACCGTTTCCGCCCCCCTGTCGACTTCGGACAAGGCTCCTGTTGAACCCGCCGATGTCCCGGACCTTCCACGGGTATCAATTTCAGAGCGAATGCGGGCCAAGAAAAGTCTGTTGGAAAAAGCAACGGGTATCGAAATCAGTAACGGGGCGTTTTCCATCCTCACCGAACATGGGTTCGCAACAGACATCCCCAAATTGTTGACTACCATTTTCACCCAGGTGCTTTCCGCCGGTGTAGTCGCGAATAAAGAGATCCTGCTCAAGGAATCAGATAAGGGCATCACCCTGCGAAACGTGGAGACCTTGACAGAAACCCATGTATTGAACCTGAAACAGTTTTACGGACCGGACCAGGCCAAGATGATGGTCCGGGTTGTCGGCGACCCGCTGCTCAAAGGGATGAATTATGCCCTGCTGAACCTAATGGTTGATTTTTCCCAGCGGCTGATTCAACCCAATGTCACCTTGAACAGTCACGAAACCGAAGCGCGCAAAGAAGTAGCGGCTCAGCAGATCAAGTCGGTCGTATATGTGATAAAAAAAGGTGAGATGCTGCTCCGGGAAGGTGAGCGGGTTACCCCGCTGCAGCTTCGCAAACTCGAGGCGATGGAAGGCCAGGCCGACGCCCATCAAGTACCTCTTGCCGGTTCCGGCGCCGTGGCGCTGTTGGCCGCCATACTGATCATTCAATACCAGGTCCGGCTCAAGCGTCGGATGGAATTCGCCAAATACGGCAACAAAGATCTGCTGTTTCTATCGTGCATCATGGTCTCATTTATTATCGTGGTGAAAATATCCACCACCCTGCCTGAGGCCTGGTTTCTCGGGCTGCCTTTGTCGCGGCCGGTATCTCCGGTGGGTTTCGGCATCCCCCTGGCCGCCGGAGCCATGATTGTCTGCCTGTTCATGGGACGGGAAACTGCTCTGATTTTTGCCCTGGCCCTGGCTCTATGCACATCCATGCTGCTCCAGGGCGGCTTGGAGACGTTCACCTATTTTATTTTAAGCTGCACGATGGCATCCTGGTGGCTTCAGGATTGCCGTGAGAGAAAAATTATCATCAAGACCGGTGCTAAACTGGGATTGCTCAATGCCTTTCTGGCCGTTGTCATCCATGTTTACATGGGCACCGCCTCTTGGAGCACACTGCCGTTTGACCTGACCGTGGCCTTTCTGGGAGGAATCGGTGCCGGAATCATCACCGCAGGCATGGCACCGGTGGTGGAGATGGTGTTTCACTATACCACCGACATCACCCTGCTGGAACTGGCCAACCTGGACCGGCCCATCCTGCGCCGGCTGATGCTGGAGGCGCCGGGCACCTATCACCACTCCATGGTGGTTGGATCCCTGGTGGAGGCGGCGGCCTCGGAAATTGGTGCCAATCCTATCCTGGCCAAAGTGTGCGGCTACTATCACGACATCGGCAAATTAAAACAGCCCCTCTATTTTATCGAAAATCAATCGTACGGTCGAAACAGGCACGACAAGCTGGCCCCGTCCATGTCTGCCCTGATCCTGATCGCCCACGTAAAAAACGGCGTTGAAATCGCCCGTGAACACAAGCTGGGACAAGTGATAATCGACACCACCCAACAGCACCACGGCACCAGCCTGATCAGCTATTTTTATGAAAAAGCGAAAGCTATTAAAGGAGAAGATGCGGTCAAGATCGATGATTTCAGGTATCCGGGGCCACGGCCCCAGACCCGGGAGGCCGGACTGGTCATGCTGGCGGATGTGGTTGAAGCGGCCTCACGCACCTTGGAAAACCCAACCCCGTCACGAATTCAGGGGCTGGTGCAGAACCTGATCAACAAAATTTTCTCCGATGGCCAATTGGATTATTGTGAACTGACGTTAAAGGACCTTCACCGAATTGCCAGAAGCTTCAACAAGATCTTGAATGGCATCCACCACCACCGGATAGAATACCAGGACAGCACCACGATGACCTCCGGAAAGGCGAAAAATGGAAGTGCTGATCGAAGACCGGCAAAACCGCCACAGGCTGCCAGAGCAAGAGATTCTTACGACCGCCAGGCGCATTTTAAACGCCTTGGGCTATCCTGATGCCCAACTGTCCATTCTGATCGTGGATGACACCCAGATTGCGGTATTCAACCTGGCCTATCTGAACCATGCAGGCCCGACCAACGTCATCTCGTTTCCCATGCAGGAGGGCCCGTTCTCCGGCATTTCTCCGGATCTTCTTGGCGATGTGGTGATTTCTGCCGACACGGCCCATCGGGAAGCCGTTGAAGCCGGGATGGAAATGGCGGAGCGTTTTAATCAGCTGCTGATTCATGGGATCCTTCATCTGACCGGATACGATCATGTCCATTCGGAGGAAGAGGCGGCAGTCATGGAACAAAAAAGCAATGAACTCATGCAACGGATACAAGAGGAGGAATGAGCATGGCAGGTCTGGCAGTCAATATCGATCATATCGCCACGTTGAGGGAAGCCAGGAAAGCGAACTATCCGGATCCGATTGCAGCCGCCATAATAGCTGAACTGGCAGGAGCGGACGGCATCGTCTGCCATCTGCGCGAAGACCGGCGACATGTTCAGGACCGCGATGTCCGGCTGCTTCGCAAGATCGTCCAATCCAAGCTGATCCTGGAGATGGCGACCACCTCGGAGATGGTTGGCATTGCCCTGGATGTGCGGCCGGAGTTGGTCACCCTGGTTCCCGAAAACCGGGAGGAGGTCACCACCGAAGGTGGGATGGACCTGACTGTTCACAACAACATTGGCGAAACCATCGGTGCCTTGCAGAACAATGGCATTCCCGTGAGCCTTTTCATCGATCCGGAACCGGAGCAGATCAAGCTGGCTCACCAGGCCGGTGCCAATATGATCGAAATCCATACCGGTGTTTTCTGTGAAGCCAATGGCAACGCCAAGAGCCGGCAGGCCTTCGCAAAAATCGTGGACGCCGCCAAGCTTGCCAAAAAGCTCAAACTGGGCGTCAATGCCGGCCATGGCCTGTGCTACAAGACCATCAAAGACTTTAAGGGGTTGTCGGAAATCGATGAGTACAGCATCGGTCACAGCATTGTTTCCCGGGCGGTTCTGGTGGGATTGGATCGGGCGGTAAGGGAGATGCGCGACTTGATCAACGGGCTATGATATGTCGACAGTCCAACGTTTTTCGTCATGCCGGTCCCGGATCAGGCCCTGGATGACCGATCCGGGAATCAGAAATTCCAATCGCCAAAACCCAAATGACAAATAACAAATAAATAACAATGACTAAAATTCAAAACTCCAAACTTTATGATCTTGAGGAAAGGACATTCCCATTCGCTAAAGCAGTAAGGTGGAGAAATCAAAATGACAATCAACTGTCGGTTTTCGCCCTTTTGAGATTTGGATTTTGTAATTTAAGATTTTTTTGAGATTTGTTATTTGTAGTTTGCTATTTAAGATTTGTTGCTTGCGATTTGTCATTTCCTCTTTATCTATATTGGGTTCATTGCCAAATAGAGCCACAAGGAGAAAAACGTGTATCTGGTCACGGCAGATGAAATACAGCGGATGGATCGCGCCACCATCGAATCGTTTGGTATTCCGGGCCGCGTGTTGATGGAAAATGCCGGCCGGGGAGCAACGGCTTTTTTTTTGGAAACGGTCCACCGCAATCACCCCAGTGCCGTAGGCATTGTTGCAGGCCGGGGTAACAACGGCGGAGACGGGTTCGTCATGGCTCGTTATCTTCACCAGAAAGGCATCCGGGCGACGGTGTTCCTGCTCTCGGAAAAAGACCGGGTCAAAGGGGATGCCGCTGCCAACCTGAAACTGTTGGACACCATGGGGGTGCCGGTGGTGGAATTGGCCGATGCTGCGGCTTTTGAATCCCGCAAGCCGCTGATGCGCCGCCAGCACACCTGGATCGATGCAATCCTGGGTACGGGCCTCTCATCGGAGGTAAAAGGGTATTTCAGAACGGTTATCGATTTCATTAACCGCCAGGCCCGGCCTGTCTTTGCCGTGGATATCGCCTCCGGTCTCAATTCAGACACCGGGCGGGTCTGTGGTGCCTGTATCCAGGCCGCTGCCACGGCCACCTTTGGTTTTGCCAAGGTCGGCCACCTGTGCTATCCGGGACGAACCCTCACCGGTCAATTGAAAATCATCGAAATCGGTATCCCGCCACACCTCGCCGCCAAGATAGGCTGCCGGCAGCACCTCATCACGCCCGGGGCCCTGAAGAACGAAATCCCTCAGCGATCGGCAACGGCCCACAAAGGCCACACCGGCCACCTGTTGATCCTGGCCGGTTCTCCCGGGAAAACCGGGGCCGCCGCCTTGACCGCCGCGGCTGCCATGCGCGCGGGAGCGGGTTTGGTGACCCTGGGGACACCCAAGTCGCTCGACCCGGTGCTGGAATCCATGGTCACGGAAGCCATGACCGTCGGAATGCCCGAAACGGCGGACGGTGTTCTGGATGAATCCGCCCACGAATCCGTCATTTCGCTGATGGAGGGGAAACGCTGTCTGGCCATGGGACCGGGGTTGGGAACTCACGGATCGACGGGCAGGTTGGTGGGCCGATTGATCGAAGAAAGCCCTGTTCCCATGGTTATCGATGCGGACGGCCTTAACCTGATTGCAGCGCAACCATCCGTGCTTTCAAAGCGACGATCGCCTATCGTGCTCACACCCCACCCCGGAGAGATGGCCAGGCTCAGCGGCCATTCAACAGCAGCGATTCAAGATGACCGCATCGGCCATGCACGCGCCTTTGCCGAACGGCATCAGGTGCATCTCGTGCTCAAAGGAGCCGCCACGGTGGTAGCCCGGCCGGACGGGACCGTTTTCGTCAATGCCACCGGCAATCCGGGTATGGCCGCCGGCGGGATGGGAGATGTGCTCACCGGTCTGATTGCCGGCTTGATAACCCAGGGAATGGAGCCCTGCGCTGCCGCCCAAACCGGGGTGTATCTGCACGGATTGGCAGCTGACCGGATGGCCCAAAAAAAAGCGCCGGTCGGCTATCTGGCCACGGAAGTCATCGATACCCTTCCAGAGACGATGGCTGAACTTCTCACCGGCGGGGACCATCTTCTCTGGCCCAAAATGGACCCTCTGTTCCGCCATATGGACACTATCGGCAAATGAACGTCAATCCCTCCTGCCCACATCACCAAGATGCCCGTGAGTTCGAGACCCATGCACACGGTCAAACCGCCGCCTTGGGCCGGGCCATGGGCCGACGGATGGATCACGGCCTCGTCCTGTTGCTGTTCGGCGATCTGGGCAGTGGAAAAACGGCATTTGCCCAAGGAATTGCCCGCGGGTTGGACGTTCCATCATCCTTTACGGTTACCAGCCCCACGTATACCCTGGTCAACGAATACCCCGGCAGGCTGCCTTTTTACCATGTGGACCTTTACCGCCTTCCAACACCGGTGGATCCGGATGAAATCGGGTTGCTGGACCTTTTGGACGAAGACGGCGTCGTCGCCATCGAATGGGCCCAGCGGCTCCATCCGGCAGACCGACCCGCCCGCCGGTTGGAGCTGTTTTTCACCGTCACCGGCGAAACCGCCCGGTCGATCCGCATAATTGCATATGGACTTGACCCATCGGATCTGATAAATGACATCGGCGTTTGCTCACTACGCTAAAGGTGGAAGCTTATGGCATTGATCGTTCAAAAATTCGGCGGCACATCGGTAGCCGACACCCAGCGAATCCGACACGTCGCCACCCGTGTGCTCAAAACCCATGAACGGGGAAACGATGTGGTGGTCATCCTGTCCGCCATGGCCGGGATGACCGACCGCCTGATTGGCCTGGCCAACGAAGCCACCGAAAGCCCGGACCGGCGTGAACTGGATGTACTGCTGGCCACCGGTGAACAGACCACCGCGGCACTGTTGGCCATGATGCTCAAGGGCATGGGGCACAAGGCCCAGAGTCTGCTTGGACACCAGGCCGAAGTGGTTACCGACTGCGAATACGGCAATGCCCGTATCCTTGAAATCGGGACTGATCGGATCAAACGCCTGCTGGCCGACCAGAACATCGTCGTGGTGGCCGGCTTTCAGGGGACAGACATCAAGGGCAACATCACCACGTTGGGCCGCGGGGGGTCGGATACCTCGGCGGTGGCCATTTCGGCAGCCTTGAAAGCCGACGTTTGTGAGATCTATACGGATGTGGACGGCATCTACACGGCAGATCCGAACATCTGCCCGCGGGCGAGAAAAATCAAAGAGATCTCCTACGATGAGATGCTGAACATGGCCAGCCTCGGTGCCAAGGTTCTGCAGATCCGTTCGGTGGGGTTCGCCAAGAAGTACAATATCCCCGTGCATGTCCGATCATCATTTTCAGAGGAGGAAGGCACCATGGTTGTTCAGGAAGATTCCGTAATGGAGCAGCTGGTTGTTTCCGGAGTAACCCATGATCTGAACCAGGCGCGCATTACCCTTAAGAAAGTTCCGGACCAGCCGGGGATCGCGGCCAAGATATTCTCACCCATCTCCGAGGCCGGGATTCTGGTGGACATGATCATCCAGAACACCCGTGCCACCGGTCAAACGGATCTGACCTTCACCGTGCCCACGGCGGATTATAAGCGGGCCATGGAGATGCAGCAGCGGCTGGCGGAAAAAATCGGGACGGAGGAGGTGTTTGGCGACCCCCATATTGCCAAGGTGTCCGTCATTGGTGTGGGGATGAAAAACCATTCCGGTGTGGCTTCGCTGATGTTCAACGCCCTGGCCCGGGAAAACATCAACATCATCATGATCAGCACATCCGAGATACGCATCTCCTGCATCATCGAGGAAAAGTACACCGAACTGGCCGTCAGGGTCCTGCATACAGCCTTCGGGCTGGACAGAGAAGATTGACGGATTCGTAAAAAACCCGATATCTGCGTTACGCTTCATCCCCCATCACTGCGGCGTACCGTAAGTACGCCTCATTCCTTAAGGATTCGCAAGCCTTGATCTCGGGCTTTTTACGAATCCGTCGGAAATGCGACTTTTGCGAGGTCATCAAGATTAAAAGCATCTCTGAAACCCGAACAACAGCGATGGGATGAAGCACTTCTCACCCGGGCAAATCCGTTTCGTTATCGTGACCTGTGCCGTGGTTCTCGCCCTGACCCTGTGGCGCTATTTTTCTGCTTAGTCTGAGGACTGCCAGCCTGGACGCACACCAGCTGCTGTTCATCCAGAAATGGTAGCTTGCGGTCCAGATCAAGGCCGCAGGGTTTTGGAAACCGCAGGCGTAGCAGCGCTACGTCGAGGATTTCCAAAACACGAGAACACAGAGCTGGGCTGCAAGATGACATTTATGGGTGGACAGTCAATGCTCCCTGAATCTCTGCTGTTATATCCCGTGCAGCTTCCCGGGGATCAGCGGCATCCCGTATGGGTCTGCCGATAACCAGATAATCCGATCCCCGTCGAACCGCCATAGCCGGGGTGACAACCCGGGACTGGTCGTCCGCGGTGACCCCACCGTCAACCGGCCGGATGCCGGGCGTCACCGCCTGGAAACCATCGCCAAGGGCTGTCTTGATGCTATGGACTTCCTGGCCGGAACAGACAATTCCGGCGCAACCGGCGTCCCGGGCCATGGCCGCTTTTTTCATCACCAACTGCTGCAGATCCCTTGAATAGCGCTCCCGGTAGCCTGCCTCGGCCAATTCAGCAGGAGAAGTACTGGTCAGCACGGTGACCCCCAGCACATTGACCCGTCCGCCGGCCCCTTTCACGGCAGCCTCCAGCATCGTCCGGCTCTCGCCGCAGTGGACCGTTGCGAAGTAAACACCCAACTCGGCCACCTGGGCCATGGCCCGTTGGACGGTTGCCGGGATATCGTGAAGTTTTAGATCCAGAAAAACCCTGGCCGGGCCCACCTGTTGAATCCAGCGCACCAGCTCAGGGCCCGACCGGATAAACAGTTCCAGACCGACCTTGAACATGCCCACATCGTTGGCAAGCAGGTGGACCAGCGACTTGGCTTGCGAGGAACTGGGCACATCAAGGGGAAAGACAATATAATCTTTGGCTGTTTTCATCCTTATTTCCTTATGCTGACCCGCGTTACAGGATTGCCGGTGGCGGCATGGCAGTCGTTCATTACCTCAAAATCGCCAATCGTTAAAGGTATTGTTGACCTATCCTTCAAAAGCAGGCGAAACAACGCCGGCGAGAATCGGAGAAAATCCGGTCATCGTGCTCCCGGGGCTGCCTTTCGTCGGTGTCATGTGCCGTTGACACACCACAGTCAACTGTGCCATTTTCACGATACGTTTTTTGGCTGAATCGCTTGAAAATGTCACCATCACCCCCTTATGGAGGCCTTCGGGTGGTCAACTTGCTCAAGAAAATTCCTTATGCCGTCCTGATACCGTTGACGGTGTTCATGTTGCTGGCGCCGTTCAAACCCATGCCCCATGTCCTGGAAAAGCTGATCATGCTCAAGGAAGGAACCCTTTCCCGACCCATCGACATCTTCGATCTGATCTATCACCTGGCTCCGCTGGTGATTTTGATCGGCAAGGTGCGGGTGCATAAACGGGACAAGGGAGAAGGACGCAATGGATAACATCTGCATCGTTCTCGTGGAGCCCCAGGGACCGATCAATGTAGGATCGGTGTGCCGCTGCATGATGAATTTCGGTTGCTCAACCCTTCGTCTGGTAAACCCCTGCCCTGATTACCGATCACTGGACGCGCGGCGGATGGCACTCAAGGCTGAATCGATTTTAACCCATGCGCCGGTTTTCCAAACCCTGAAACAGGCGTTGGCCGATTGTCACCTGGCCTTCGGCACCACCCGCCGCTTCGGTAAATATCGTGAGGATTTTTTAAACCCGGAGCAAGCTGCCGGCCATGCACTGTCCCAATCACCCGGCAGCCGGGTGGCCTTCGTATTCGGCCGCGAGGATCGGGGCCTTCACACCAGCGAACTGGACCTGTGCCAGTTTTTCATAACGATTCCCACCCACAGCGCCTATCCTTCCATGAACCTGTCGCATGCGGTCTCTCTGTTGCTTTACGAACTTCGCAAAGGGGCCAAGGATGGTGCAAGGATCTGCAATGAGGCCCCAGTAACGGCGCAGGCCGCCGATGTGGAAAACATGTTCCAGCATATGCGCCGGACACTGCTGGAGGCCGAGTACCTGGACCCCCAGAACCCGGACCATGTCCTGCGGACGTTTCGGCGACTGTTCGGCCGCAACGGTCTCAATGACCGGGAGGTGCGCGTCCTTCAGGGTTTATGGAGCCGGATTGACTGGATCGAAGGGGAACGGAAGCGGCTGTCTGGAAGAAAGTAAAAGATGAAAGAATCAATTGAATATGTGTTGCGGATTGCATAATATTAAGATGCGTGGATATGAAAATTGCAGTGACAAAGTACTCGACAACCCAACAACGCGTGGAAAAACCACAAATGCCCATATCCCACTTCAGGAGGATAAGACATGCAAATTCATGGTATTAAAGAAGAGGCCCACCGGCTTTTGGATAGCTTACCCGACAGTGCCACCTGGGATGACATAATGTATCGAATCTATGTACGACAAGCCATCGAGGCAGGGTTAAAGGATAGTGATCATGGACGAACGGTGGATGTAAAGGAAGTACGTAAACGGTTCGGATTGCCGGTATGAGAGTTCACTGGACCAACAACGCCATTGAGCACCTAACCAACATCTACGAATACATTGGGCTAAACTCACCCACCTATGCCAAAAAGATGGTGGACCGGATCACTCGTCGTTCAGTTCAAATAGTCGACCAGCCGTATTCAGGCCGTAAGGTTCCCGAATATCAAGCCGAAGATATACGTGAGTTGATTGAGCTCCCATACCGTATAA
This sequence comes from Desulfosarcina sp., assembly GCF_033791525.1. GTDB lineage: Bacteria > Desulfobacterota > Desulfobacteria > Desulfobacterales > Desulfosarcinaceae > Desulfosarcina. Next base: position 11,728 of record NZ_JASJGN010000062.1, on the reverse strand, counting down.
TCTACCGCATCAAAATGGATCAAATCGACGTGCTGGCCGTTATCCACGGTGCCCGGTTGATGCCTGATGAGATTTGATACAACAATATCGACCGGATCATCGTATTGGCCCGCAAATCCCGAGAATACCGCTATCGCGGGTGCCGGAGGCAGCGTGCCCGTTGTACTCCGCAATGACGAGGCATGAAGCGTAACGCAGATATTTATCCGCCTCCGGCGGATCGGATTTTATACGAAACCGTCAATTACGCCAGTTTGAAGGCCACCACCACCAGTCCCACTACAATGCTGACCATAAAGAAAAAGGTCTCGTTGTTGCGCATGGCGTCCACCAGGGTTCCCCCGGTGCGTTTCACTTCGGAGTAGGCGGACAAAAAGGCCAGGCCCATGATCAGCCAGAAAACCAGAACGGTCAGTATCAGGGTTTGGGTATTCATCCAGAATGTCTCCTGGCAAGTAAACGGTTAAATAGATCCCGTATGTACTGCCAAAGGGGGTCGCTTGTCAAAATGAAAAAACGGAACCCCCCGCCCATCCGGCTTCCCCATCCACCCGCACCATGGGCATGCCCGGGCTAACCCCTCGACAGAATCTTTTCCAACGCGGCTGACAGGCCGGCACTGGCATCGTCGGCCGGGACCAGGTCGATGTCTGACGTGGAGCGGACACCGATTCCCAGTTCGGCGGCCCGTTTGATCTGGCGCAATTCGAAGATGCCCGGCTCCATGACGGCGGGATTGCTGCCCAGATGTTTGAGCATGGCCACACCGACGGCATCCACTGCCACCCGGTCCGTGGCCGCCAGCATCACGTTGCCCTTGATCCGTTTTCCGGTTGCGGGGCCACCGTCGACGAACGTGTCGATCCCGTCCATCACAATCAGGGCGGGAGAAAAAGGGGCGTTGATCTCGGCGATCATCTCCTGTTGATAGGGCGAACCGTGCAGTTCCTGCATATAGGCGAACCCGTTGCGAAAAGCCGGCACCACACCCACATGCAGTTTGAGTGAAAGGGTGATGACCCCGCCGAACTGGTGGGTTTTCAGGCATCCGGTGGACACCAGGCATTCGGCTTCCAGGATCGGCCGGGCGACACGGAAGCCGTCGTTCCAGTGGGTGTCGGCCGGCCGGCACAGCACCCAGTCTCCGGGTGCCAGGTCGTCGAAGTCGATCACCTGAACCTGGCGCTCCTCCAGAAGCGCACCAACCCCTTTTTGTTGCATGACCTGGTGGGTCGGCGTGTAGCTTCGTTCTCCCAAGCGGATCGAAGCGGCCCCCATCTCCCAGAGCTGGTCGACCAGCGCCGTCAACGTGTCGTTATGGGTCGACCCTGGTGCCGGATCGGCCGTATTGAAATTGGGCTTGACCAACACCGCCTTGTTTTTCACCGGGTTTTCCGCCAATGCGGCAAGCGCACCGCGAACCCCTGCCCTGCGTTCCTCCGTCTGCATAACCGACACCCGAGCCATTGTTTTACCTCCTTTTATAAACAAGTATAACCCAATGGACCGTCAACTGAAAACCCTCAATTTGATTTACCTGTGCCGGGAACTGGATGTGGATATAATTCGGGCCGTGGAGAGAAAACGGATTAAAAAGGGTAGCCGTTCACGAGTTTAAAAGGTTCAGGGGTGAGAGGTTGAGAGGTTCGGGGTTCAAAGGTTCGAGGTAAGGAGGTTCAGGGTTCAAAGGTCCAGAGGTTTTTAACCTTGAACGCGGAACCCAGAACGCAGAACCCAGCGTCGCAGAACATAATAGCTGGTAAGCTGATAAGCTCAAAGCTGAAACTCAGAACCCTGAACCCGGAACTCAGAACCCAGAACCACGTCCTTCACCGGACGACTTCTTCTATGCTGACCCCCTCGGGGAGGATACCCTGAGCACGTGTCAACTCCTGAATGGTGGTGTTGTAGTCGGCAACTGCACGTGCAAAACTGCGGCTGGTCATGGCAAGCAGGTCCTGGGCACGCAGAAGCTCTTCATTGGTTGTCTGACCGATATCGAATCGGGTGAATTCACCTTCAACCACTTTTTCTGCGGCCGCCTTGGCCAACCGGTTGGCTTCAATCTCCCCTCTGGCTGTCACCAGACGATGCAGAACCTGCTTGACGTCCAGTTTGATCTCGTCTTTTACGCGCTTGAGTTGGGCATTGGCCTGCAAGCGACCCAACGATTTCTTGCGATACTGGGACTTGGCAGAGCGATTGCCGAATGCCCATTCAAATTGTAGGCCCACTTCCCAGGCATCATCCTCATTGATCGACACATCGCTCCACGCGCTATCATGATCAGTGCCGTATCCACTGACACTGTAACGCCCATACGCATCGAGCGTCGGCAGCCGTTGGTGTGCGGCAAGCTTTTCGTCAACCTCGCGGATCATCAACTCCTGTTGGGCTTTGATGATCTCCGGGCGGTTGCTGAGCGCTGTTTCGATCGCTTCGGTTTCGTCCGGATCCACAGGCGTCGTCCGGGGCAAATCAATCGGGAGGACCTCGGCATCCGAATCGATTGAAAATTCTCGCCAGTTCAGGAGCAGCTTGAGTCGATCCATGGCCAGCTTATATTCCTCCTGGGATCTCAACAAGGTGCTGCGCCTGACCTGGGCATTGCTGCTGGCGCGTGCCACATCCAATTGTTGGGACAGGCCCCTGGCGTATCGCTCGGATTCACGGCGGTGCACCTCCTCGGCCATATCTAAATTTACCCGATTGATATCGATCAGTTCCTTGAAAAGAAATAGTTTCCAATAGACCGTTGCAACGCTGGTGGTAACGTCGATCACTTTCCGGCGGAAATCGGCGGCAGAGATGTTCGCCCGGTAATTGGCTATTTTAATCGCCGTCTGTTCCTTTTTACTGCCGATGTTATTTAACAGTGGCTGCTGCAGTTCGACGGTTGGCGCAACGATGTTCTTGTAGGTTCTTGGGAAGGTGGCATTGTTTAGATCCGCATATCGCGTTTCAAGAAATGTCGAGAGGGTCCCGCCGGTTTTCAACGGTTTTCGAATGCCCGCCTGCACACGCCCGTCATCTTCGGTGACGATATCGATTACACTGGAGTCAAGATTGGGGTCGCGGCGAAAGGTCGAGCCGGCAAACAGCAGCGTGTCGTATACCGATTCTTCGCTTTCCAATTGCGCCTGTGCCTGTTTTGGATCATAAGCGGCGACGCTGATATCCCGGTTGCCCTCCAGGCTGAAGCGGATGGCATCCATCAGCGTCAGCCTGACGGCCGTCGATTCCGAACCTGGGGTGTCGGCGCCCGATCCCGTCTGCACCATGCTTGCACCGACCGGCGTTTGCTCAGATTCCTGGAGCGGCGCGGTCCGCCCTTTCTCTTCACGGTTGGGGTCAGCCGATAAAAAACCGCTGTCCTGAGGGGTGACAGAGTAGAAGATGTCCTTTTCCGCCAACATTTTCCGCAGCAGGTAGGCCTTGACGACACGCTGCTGAATTAGATTTTCGGCAGATTGCTGCGCCTCTTTTTGGGCTGGGTATCTGCCGACATAAACACGGTACCACATCCCCTTTTTGCCGGTGTCCTCGTACCGGTAAAAGGGATCGTAACCCTTTTCACGCAGCCTCGACACCTCATTTTCAGCCGTAGACAATTCAGGAAAGGCGCCCACCTGAATCGAAAACCAACTCTCCAACGGCTGGTGGGATGGACTGCCACCGGCATCGCTTGTGGGTCCGGATACCGGTTCTTTCCCGCTGACTGCGGCAGGCAGAATGATCATGAGTGAAAAAACAACTGAAAAACATAATGTTAACGCATTTCGTGTGGCCGCCATGTGTTCAATCCCCTTCGTTTATAGGTCATTGGCCGCAAATCCCAGGTGTTGATCCAGCCAATGGTCTGCGGAAAGAACATCCCTGCGCCTGCGAAAGGATGCCCGTTCGGCGCGTCTCTGTAAAACCCCGATCATATGCCGCCAGAATGCCGATGAGATCTCACGGCCTTGTTGACAATGGAATCGCCGCAATGCAGCGGCTATGATCGGCGTATTTTTTTGAATCAATTCGTCTTCCAGGCTGACAAAGACCTGGGTGCTTCCCGGATCGCCCTGTCTGGCGCAGCGCCCCGACAGCTGCCGGTCGATTCGCCGTGCGGAAAACCGTTCGGTGGCGATGACATGCAACCCGCCCAGTTCGGCAACGCCCGGACCCAATTGAATGTCCGTTCCTCGCCCCGCCATGTTGGTTGAAACGGTAATTCGCCCTTCTTGGCCGGCATCGGCGATAATCTGGGCTTCAGATGCATGCTGCACCGCATTGAGCAAGCGATGGTCGATGCCTTCGGAATTCAGACGGCGGCTGAGGTGTTCGCTTTCCTGGATGCTGCCGGTTCCGATCAGAATCGGACGCCCGGTGCGATGAACGGTGCAAATGTCTGCGATCACGGCCTGCCATTTTTCAGCGGCAGTGGTGAAGACCCGGTCAGGCATGACCGCCCGCCTGCACGGACGATGGGTGGGGATGGGAATCACCGGCATCCGATAGATCGCCCACAACTCCGCTTTCGCTTCAGCGACCGTGCCCGACATGCCCGACAGCTTGCGATACAGACGAAAAAACCGTTGGAAACTGATTCTGGCAAAGGTATCTTTGGGCAGATTGATCGGGACCCCCTCCTTGGCTTCGACAGCCTGGTGGAGACCGTCACGCCAGGTCCGGTCCGGCATGAGTCTTCCCGTGAATTCGTCGACAATGACCACCTTGTCGTTGTCAAGGACATAGTGCTTGTCGCGAACGTACACCGCGTTGGCGACAAGTGCCTGCAGGACCAGCTCTTCCCGCCTTCTGGCGCCCTGCCACAGCCCTCCCAGGGTCTCGGCCAGTTCTGCCAGGTGCTGCTTACCCGATGGGGTCAGGCTGACGGTGGGTTGATCGCGGGCAACACGATAGTCGTTTGACGGGTCGAGTCCGGCGGCCAATCGGGCGGCCTGTTCATAGGCCTGGATCTGTGCCTGGTTGGGCCCATCGCCGGAAATCAGCAGCGGGGTTGATGCGTCATCGATAAAGACCGAATCCGCTTCGTCCACAATCGCGTGCGCCAACCCTCGTTGAACCAGCCGCCCGATTCGATCCGCTCCGCCGCCGACCATCTTGGACAGGATCAACGCCGGCAATCCCCTGACACTGGCGTTGATCAGCCGGTCGCGCAGAAAGTCGGCAGCGACTTCCTTGTTGGTGCAATAGGTGACATGCGCGTCGTATGCCTGTTTGCGCTCGAGCGGAGCCATGTCCGGGGTGATGCACCCCACCGTCAGGCCGCAGAAACCATAGATGGCCTGCATCAACTCGGCGTCCCTTTTGGCCAGGTAATCGTTGGCCGTGACCACGTGACAACCGCGCCCCCGCCAGCCGGCAAGGACGGCAGGCATCGTGGCAACCAGGGTCTTTCCCTCGCCGGTGGCCATCTCGGCAACACAGCCTGCATTCAATGCCAGGGCAGCAGCCACCTGCTCCAGGTACGGTCTCAGGCCGACCGTTCGCGCGGCCACCTCGCGCAGGATGGTGAACGCGTGATGGCAATCCGCATTGGTGTCGCGGCCAAGCAGGAATCGATGGCTCAACGCTGCTGCGAAATCACGCAGCTTGCGATCGGAGACGTCCCGATAGACCTTCTCCCTGTCGATGATACGGTCGGCCTGTTGCAAAAAATGCGTGGCACTGCGCGATAATCGCCCGGCCAGCCCCGTCGCCTGGAGCCACAGCCGGTCCAGCCCGCGGGGCAGCGGTTCGACCATCGGCGGTTGCGAAAGCATGCGCCATTGAGCGCTGAGGATGCTGTCCATATCAGGCTCGGCTCCTTGTTTGAAAAAGCTGCAGCAGCGTTCGCCAACCCTGTACGAAAAGGGGTTTGGGTGAGGTATCGAATCGCAGGGCCATGGTCTGCCCGGGGCGCAGCACTACCGATGCCGAGGCAATTGGTGCAACCAGTATCTCAAAAAACGGGTCCGCCGCGCGTCTTCCGCTGGAATCCTCCTGGTCGATGCGTGTCGCGCCCCCGGCGGCATAACCCAGTGCCGCCGAAGGCAGCTGCTCCTGTCCGGCCGGAATAATTTGTTGGATGCGGCCGGTGAGTTCGAGGTCCGGCCGGTTTTTGACCCTGATATCCACACGTGTGCGGGCAGCCTCGATGATGCGCGACGCCACCTGCTGACTGGCAATGGCCCGGATTCGCAGGCGATCGAGATCGACGACGACCCCGATGCGCTGACCCTGGTCCAGACGCATGGCAACGAGCCGATCGGCATCGGGGGCGACCCAAACCCCCGTAATGGGGGATCGCAGCACCAGGTTCTCCAGATTCCGGCGTGTACGCGCAATCTGCTCATCGAGGGCCGCAATCTTTTCATCCATGATCTGGGCACCGGCGGCGTCTTGGATCTGGGCCGCCTGTCGACTGAGCTGGAGCCGGTGATTGTCGGCCATCAATTGATCCCGTTTGGATTCCAGTTCAGGACTGGTTGCGGCAATCAAGGTCGGCCCCTCCGGGCCTGTCCGGGCACCTGATTCGAGAACCTTGCCAACGAAGCCGGTCGTTTTCATGTGAATCACCGAATAATCGACGGGCTCGACAACCCCCTCGATCCGGCATCGATCCGGCATCTTGACCCATCCGATGGCAATGAAGAGAACACCGGCAGCCAAGGCACTGGTGACCCCTGCGCGTGCCCGATGCCGCGCCAGCTCAGGACTGGTGGTCAGGTAACGAAACAGGTGAACCAAAGGCAACAGCCCCCAGCGAAACATCAGGGCTGCAGCCAGCAGGGTCCCGATCATAACGAACCGGTTCAACAGCATCAGGGCGATGGCGCCCATAATGAACATCCGGACAACCGTCGACGCGATGGCGTAAAACACCAGCCATCCCCTCTCCCCTGAAGTATGGCCTGGGTCCGCCGCCTGGTCCAGACCCCACACATATCGTTTCACCAGGTAATTGACGTATAATTTCGACCGGGATTCGAGATTGGGAATTTCCAGCAGGTCCAGCAGGATGTAGTAGGCATCATATCGCAGGAAAGGATTCCCGTTGAAGGCCAGGGAGGATACGCTGGCAATCAGCATGATGTTGTATGCAATGGCATGCACCGCGGACCCATCGGCCGTCTGTGTCCAGAGGACAGCGGCAAAGGCGGCGATGGCCAATTCGGCAAGCATCCCGCTGGCGCCGACGATGATGCGGTGCCATTTGTCACGAAGGGCCCAGGCGCTCGACGCATCCACGAAGGGCAGCGGCGTGAAGAAAAGCAGGGTCAGGCCCATCTGGTGGACCTCACCGCCGGCGCCGGACCGTCGTCCGAAATGTTTACATGAAAACGCATGGCCCATTTCGTGAAACAGCTTTACGATCAGGATGGCAGCATATAAAAGGGGCAGATTCTCGGGGTTGAGGACGTCTTGCGCCTTTGCCGCCAATGTGCCGAAGTGACTGGTGATTGACCACAGACCGGCCAACAGGATGGCCACCCAGACAACCAGGCCTGTTTTTGAGAACACATGGCCAACCAGACCCACCCACCTGTCCAGGAAGCGGTCAGGATCCCACAGGGGAATGCGAATGAAAAAAAGATTCCCGAAGGCGCTGCGCACATCCCGCCAGACCCGTTTTCGGTGTCGTTTGAAGAGTGCTTCCGCATCCGGTGCCAGGTTTCCCTGCAACAGGTTGGAATCGTGCAGTTGGCAGAGCAGCTGGATCACTTCACCTTGCGTCGGTGCGCCATCGCCAAAGCGTTCCATGCAGATCTGCCATACCTGACCCACTGTGCGCCGGCCGTCCAGCATGGCGGCAAAATGGTAAGCCGCCTCACTCAGACGAAAGAATCGCACTCCGACCGGGTCCTGCAGAACAAACCATCGCACACCGCGAAAGTGTTGACGCTGAACGTTCACCGCGCCGTGCAGTCGCGGGGTCAATTCCGAAACCCGGTACCAGGACTCACTGAATGTGGGACGGTCAATGCTCACCGGGCGCCTCGCTCATATCCACAGTTTCATTCGCAGCCAATTGACAAGACGATGGGTCGCCATCCACAGATAGGTCTTTTTACCCGCAGATATCCTGGCTTCGCCCTCCATGCCGGGCCGCATCCATTCGAGCTGTTCGATAATGCGGGCACGAACCCTGAACACATTCTGGTGATCGACCACCTCGGCAATGGGGTGGATTCGTTCGATGACGAAGCCGACTTTCTGATCGGGATGTCCGGCAGAGGCCATCGTCCCGGCCTGGCCGTCAACCACGTCAGCGATCGACGTTTCCGGGACGAAGAGTTCGGCTCTCAGTGAATCGATGCTGGCGATCTCGAAAATGATCTCGCCGGCCTCGACCGGCGCCCCGATTTGCTGTTTACGATCTTCCGAAATCACCCATCCGTTGATCGGGGCCACCAGGTCGGCTTGTTCGACGTTCCTTTCGATCATTCGGATCTGGGCGGCCAATTTTTCACTTTGCGATGCGGCGATGTGTGCGTCCACGGTTTTCCGATCACGCATTGATGCCGTCATCTGTTTCTGATAACCCAGTTGTTCCGCTTTGAGGGCAGCCAATTTCAGACGGAGTTCGGCGGTTTCCAGGGTTCCCAGAATTGTCTTCCCCCCCTCGACCCGGTCCCCCGGCTCCACCAGCACACTTTTGGAAAAGGTATCGAATGGTGCCACAACCACCTGCTGATGTTGCGCCTTCAAGGCAAACGTGGTGTTGATGCGGTAATCGCCTTTCAGGGTCGCCAGCAAAATTCCCGTCAGGAATATCAGGGCGGCTGCGAGCTTTATCCAGGTGTGCTCATGACCCAGCAGCAGCCCCATGTGTACGCGTGCCTCGGACGCCATGCGTGCACCGAACCACCGGTCGTGTCGATGAAGGTCCAACAGCCGGGGGGCGCATAGATCAGCGGTCAATCGGATGGTCTCGATCTCCTCCAGACGATCGAAGGGTTGATCGGTTTGACGTTCCAGCGTTACCACGGCCGCCACATCCCCTGCCTGACGAATCGGTAGACTCAACACGGCCGATGGGCCATGCTGTTCTGAAAGTCGGGCGGCCGCGCGGCTGGCAACGACGGCCGGTTCCGCTGCGGGGTGGATGATCTCCAAATCCTGGTCATGACATTCCTCCATGGCCGATTCGATGGCCTGAACCACCTGCATCTCCCGGCTGAACGTGTCGGTGTGGCTCATGGCCCGCACCTGCACACAGCGACCCTCGAGAAATCCGATACTGACCCGCGTGCAACCAAGCCATGCGGCTATTTCGTTGCACAATGTCATGGCGGCTTCCAGAAACCGCGAGGGTCGATTGATCGCATCCAGCACCTCCAGAACACGCCGCAGGCGATTCATGCTCTCAAGATGCATGTTCGCGGTCAGCTGCAGTTCATGGTGGTCGAACAGCAAAGGGGTCGCTTCCAGACGGGCATGACTCAGTAACAGCTCATGGGGGCGTTTCACCCGGATTCGAAAGGCGGCCGCGGCCCGGACACCGCCCTGGTTCTCGATGGGGATAACCATCAGATACTGCTGGGATTGGCCGTCCCCTGTCGATGCGGCATCCTGGCGTACGGTTATCGTCCGGCCGCTTTCGATGGCTTTGCGAAAGGGTTTGTCAGCCTTGCCGATCCACTCAGGCAGGCTGCTAGGGTTATCCGGTGGGGGGTATGCGGCCAGAACCTCTGACCGGCCCGTTGGGCCTGATCTCAGGATGGCGGCGGCATCCGCGTGGGTCTGTTGGCACTGGGCAGCCAGCAACGCCTCTAAAAACCGGCCCGGCGTTTCCTCCAGCGCAAGCAATTGGGCGATGGCCTTGGCGCTGGAAAACCCGCTGGTCTTCGGGTCCTCCGCTGGTATGCGTTTGCGTGTGCCACCCATAAATCATTGCATTCCGTCAACCTTGATTTTGTCTGCCTGCATTCGGTGCCGCGGGCCGATACTGCGGCGTCCGCACGCGGGAGACCATGGAACCGGGTTATTGGCTGTCCAATTGGGCCATGGTGTTGTCGTCTTCAGTCTTTGTAAAAGCCACGGCAACCCGCTCGCCGGCCGGACGTTTAAGCGGATTGGGCACTTCGATCCGAATCCGCAGGGTTTCGCTGGCCGCATCTGCCACGGCCGAGATGTTGATGATGCGTCCGTTGGGCGTTGCCTCGTCAGTGGCACCGGGAAAAGTGATCCAGACATCCTGATCCACCGTTAGGTTGAGGGCCTGGGCCATGGGCACCGGCACATCAATCCAGAGCGGATCGTTTTGGACGATCCGGATCACCGGCCCTAACGTCCCGATGGATTCTCCCACCTCGACGTTGACCTCTTCGACAAGCCCGGCAATCGGCGCGGCCAGTCGCATGCGCACCAATTGGCTGCTCGCATGATCGTAGCGCTGCCGATACTGCTGCTGCTCAAGGATGGCCGATTGAAGGGACAGCTCGGCGATGCGGACGTTGAGGAATAAATGTTCAACTTCCCAGACGCTGGCCGCACCTTTTGCCCTGGCCTGCTCCAGTTTTTTAAGATCCACCTGCTTCTGGGCCAACTCCGCTTTGGCGGCATTGATTTTGGTTCGATCTTCCGAAAGCATTTTCAACTGCTTGCATTGGATTTTCTCGGGCTCATCGTAAAGGTGAACAAGCAGTTGGTCCTTTTCGACCGTCGTGCCGGGTTCGACCTGAACATCGCTGACCCGGCCCGCCACGACAAAAGAGAGCGTGATGTCGGCATTGGGGGCCGTGATGCCCTGCAACGTCTCTGCACGGCTCAATACAGGCATGCCCGTCATCAGGCCGATGAGAACGGCCGAAAAAACAAAAGATCTGTATCTGGTAATCATCGCAGGTCCTTTCATACTCATAATACCCTCTTCGGTTCACCGTTTTCGGGCGATGATCATTGGTAACAATTGGCTCCCAACGACTACAGCAAATCAGATGCCAACACGAAAAACAACGTTATACAGAATATATTCATAAGGTTATATTCATCAAGCGTCTAACGGTTTTACTTAACGCCACTAATTTGACGCCTGCGGTTCACTTATTCATTTGGAACTGACAGGGTCCAACGCACCTGTGTTCCTATCGAATAACGCTTTAACGTCTGCCGCACTGAGGACCACTGTCTGTCAACAAGCCAGCGCTATCCATCAGCGGAAGGGAGCATCTCCAGCAGTTGATCGGGCGGCAGCGGCCGGCTGAAGAGAAATCCCTGGTATAGGTCACAGGCTCCCTTTTTCAGAAAATTCAGCTGTTCATCCGTCTCCACGCCTTCGGCGACCGTCGTCAAGTTCAGGCTGCGCGATAGATAAATCATTGTAGAGACAAGTGCGCTGCTTTTTGCGTCTTCGAAAAGATCGATAAAAAAATAGCGATCGATTTTAAGTTCGTCCAAGGGCAGTTTTTTCAGATAACTCAACGAAGCATATCCGGTTCCAAAATCATCGAGTGCCAATTTGATGCCTTGTTCCTTCAGGCGATTCATGGATTCGATTTTTCGATCGATATCGTCTAAAAACATATTCTCAGTGACCTCGAGGGTCAGCAATTGCGGGGAAATACCGCTATTTTTGACAATCTGTTTGAAAACATCGGGCATCTGCTTGTTCTCAAATTGAACCGGAGATAAATTGACGGCCATACCGATGGGCGCTTTGCCGGCCTGCTGCCAGACTGACAACTGCCTGCAGGCCTCGCCCATCACCCATTGCCCGATGGGGACGATGAGGCCG
>NZ_JASJGN010000061.1:0-10071 GCF_033791525.1 Desulfosarcina sp. | reverse complement strand
GGAGAGTGTGGTTTATTGAATTTCATTCGAGGCCAAAGCGCGTGTGGCCACAACAAATCGTTTTCTGACGATAGCGTGTCAACCAAACGACCGACTTCCGCTGATGCGACCGGGTACTCACGTCTATGAATGTTGACAACGTTCATTAACCTTCTCGCCTAACAGTGGCAATACGTGGAAAAGTTTCCATGTATTGGCGTATTGCGTGTGAAAGGTGGAAAATGCGTTTTTAAATTTTCCACCTTTTGTTTTTAGGACATGCCAATAACCCTATTCAATCCCCGAATTATTGCCTTTTCAATTCTGAAAAAACTAAATCAATCAACTCGCGGTGGATTCGGTTTTTTTACACACTACCTGGTGAAGGTATCGTTGGCACGTCTTTTATCCAAAATGACAAAAGCGATTATGTATTAACCGGAACAGTATGGCTGGATCTTTTTTGAGAATATAGCATAGTTCCCATCCATCAGGTCTTTTTTTAAAAATCCACGGGTCTTCTTAGAACGCCTGGGGTTCATACCCCGCTGTTCGCGGCGGGCTATCTTATGAAGGTGCCTGCGAGACGGCGGGCATGGCGGCAAATTCCACACCCAATTCAATCAGCACGGCTTTGCCGCGAACGGTCAGATCGGTGATGAAATGAAACTGCTGGCGCGGATCGATCGGGTAGGCCTTTAGGCGATAGTGCGTTCCCCAGGGCTTTTCCAGAACGATCACGTTGATCGGCTTGTCGATCTGCAGAAACGCGCTAGTCAATGCCACATCGTGGAGTGTGTGCTTGACCTGCTCCGCGTCGTGGCGGGGATGGAGGTAGAAGTCGGCGACACATAACAGATTCTGCCCACCGTCATTGGCGTTGAAAATAAGCTGGTCCCATAATTTTAGGTGGGGGATAACCACCACAGTATCGTCAGGGGTGACGATTTCGGCACTGCGCATGTCGATGGATTTTACTTCGCCATAGGCCCCGTTGACCTCGATCCAGTCGCCGGGGCGATAGGGTGCTTCATATAGGGTCACGACGCCGGCGATCAGGCTACTGACGTAATCCTTGAATGCAAAGCCAAGGGCCAGCCCTATGGCTCCCAGCGATACCATCAGGTTCTCGATGGTCGGTTCGATCACGCGGGTGACCGTCAGCACTGAGGCGCCAATGATAACCAACAGCCGCAGCACCGGCACCGAGGCCAGCAGATAGAAACGAAACCGGCTGGAAACCCTGTTGGCCAGCAACGGCAGGAGGCGCGTGCTCAATGTGATCAACAGCCAGGCCCCGAACACAATCAATCCGATCTGAACGAGATTGGCCTGACCCAACGTGCGAAAAATGGCGGATACATCACCCGAGCCGTTCATACTTATCTCCTAAAATTGATCAAGTAGGTAGTCGCCTGCCTGAAGGAAATGGCGTACCGCCGGATAGCCTTGCGGTGTGACCTGCCAGACCGTCTCATCCTGGGCCACCAGCCCACTCTCTTCCAGATGAATCAACGTTCCCATAGTCTGGCCGGGCGACAGGGGCAGCAGCTGCTCCATCAGTTCCATGGGCAACCCGTTATGCAGCAGCAGGGTGTGCAGGACAAACGCCTCATCGCGACCGGCACCGGAAGGAAGGCAAGGGTGGGCAATCTGGGACCAGGGCGTCACCCAAATGGTCTGGTTCGCGATCCGGTATGCAGCGTCGTCACCCTTCCCATTAGGCTTTTCATCCAGTTCGGATTGCAGGTTGGCGTGCCAGATTGCATGGGCGATCCCGCATATTCCCCGACTGTGGGCCGCCAAAAGCTGTAGAAAATTGCTGGTTTCACCGGATGTCTCTTCGGCATCCGGCGGCGGCAGGACGTCTCGGCCGTCCTCTGATTGAAGAAAGCGCAACGGTCTGTCGCCAGAAGCATCGGCCAGCTTTCGGAAGTGCCGCGCCAGGCGAGTTTCGTCGAAGGCCTGGAGGGTTACGGTGACGGGCACCCGTCCGCGCCAGACGTGACGCAAAAAGGACCAGGCCCAGCTGTCACAACCGATGATGCCGCGCCCCAGGTTGCCGGCATAAGCGTTTGCCAGAAAGCGGCGCACCAGGGTTAAGCCCTCGGGGTGACGCAGGTAGGCGCGCTCTAAGCAGGGAAAAACCCAGGCGGTGCCATCGCCGATCTGTCTGGGCGGCCAGGTTTCGTCGCCGGCCAGTATCTGCGTTGTCGTGGGTGGGGAGACAATCGGCCATTGCTGGCGCTGTGCCCAGGTGGTAAGCGTCTCGCAATGACCGTTGTGGGGCGGTCCGACCATGACAATGACCGGTGAAACCGGCTTTTCCTGCGCCAGCCAGTCTTTTAGTTCAACGTCCAGCGCCTCTGACGGATCGTGCCATTCGGGAGCGGGTGCGATGCATTCGAGCTGCCAGTCAGGCAACGCCTGGATGTTCTCTGTCCCTTCGAGAGGCGGTTCCTGCTCCTTTTCGCCGCGTCCAAATAGGCGCCGAAAAAAGGTGAGCCGTTCCCTTACGCTTTGCGTTACGGGTGGGGCAGGGGGCTTGTACTCGGCAATGGGAACATAGTCCCAGAGCAGTGGCGCTTCTTTTTCCTTTTCAGACGTGGGCATCTTCATCGGCTCCGCATCATTTGTTCAGTGGTCGTTTTTGTACTTTGCATGGTGGCGTCCGGCCCGGCAATCACACCCGACCATCGGATCGGCGGGGCAATTTAACTGACCGGTCTTCTCCTGGTTGTTAAATTCCTTTACTGCAGCCAAACGATCCCGGATAAGGATGCCCGTGATGGGACAGAGCATGAGCAGCCAGTTAACGCCGGGATAGCCAGCCGCTTATGCCGGAAGCACGGTTGACAGTAAGGCTGGTGGCACGTTCCCGAATGTTACGGGTCATTACAGGCAGAAAACGTCGGCAAGGAGCTTTACGGGTGCATCGACTCTAATTGAAATCGAGGATCGTTTCAAGCCAAGAAATACCGCGCGATCATCCAAACGGCGGCTGCCGTCAGGGACGCCAGACCGGTTCTAAGGAGAAAAATGGTGAGGCCGATTCATGCGGGGTTTTCTCCCGGCCGTGCCTGAGACACAATGGATGCCGGGTTACTATCTGGCTATGTTGAGTGATCCGGTCATCGCGGCAATGAAACAACTCCCGCCGCCTCCGCCATCGGAAAGTGGCGCGCCGGCTGTTGTCCTCGGCAACGAGGAGGCGGACCATCCGATATCCTGCATCAATGCCGCGGCCAGCCCCACGTCGTGGGTTGCACCCGTGAGCGACGGCTCCATCAGTTCGTCTGGACTCAGTGCGGTGCTGAAGTGTGATACCGATGAGCCGGGGTCTTGCGGGTCGGGGGCAAACATCTCCACGTGGCCGCTCGGGTGGCGGCCTGAAATCAATCCGCCGCTTTGGGCAACCACATCTGGGCCGACCCAATGGAGGTTTCCCGAATCGACGCTCGCTGAAACACGCGCCTCATCAGTCATTTCGGGATAAAGTTCTCCGGTCGAGTGATTTTCCAGCCATAGCATGAAAACGTCGTCAAAATTATTGAGCTTGGTGCCGGTGCCGAGATTCACGAATGTTTGAAAACCAAGGCCGTGACCCAGTTCGTGCAGCACAACGCTGACAAAGTCGATGGCTCCCGCAGGCGGATTTCCATCCAGGCCGTAGTACCAGACTTTTGGAAATGCGCAGGCCGGATCGTCTATGGCGCTGTTGAAAATGGCGTCGATGTCATCCATTCCCGGCGCCAGGTCGGCTCCTGCCAGTGCGTTGGCCAGCGCGGCAGGATACCATGTGTTGACCACCGGCGCCCCTGTGAAGTCGCGGTGCACCGTGTTCGTGCCTGCAGCACCGAGGCTGGCAGTCGTGGCTTCACACGGCTGCGGATCGAATGTTGCGCCGACGACGATTGCCTGGCTGCTGTCGAGCAGGCCGGCCCATATTAAAGCCGCGTGCTCGAAGGCGACGAACCGCTGATCCCCAAGGGTTGCTCCGGTATTTCCGCCGGCGGTCGAGGCCGGGTCAGGGGCACCGGGATCGTTGAATCCCTCGCCTGGCGCGTCAAGAACATCGATGACGATGATTGCCTGAGCATGGATAAGGCCGGGGGTTCCAAGGGCCACAGCTGTCACGGCAGCCACCAGAAGCGCAACCGGTAATCTTTTGCGATTCTGCATGGTTTCACTCCATCTTGCCATTGGCCGGGTGTTCGATCATTGTTTTGCCCTTCCCCTCGACGGTTGCCGCAATCGGGCTTTGAAAACGGCCCTTCAGATCGATCATCATCCCCCCGCCCGGCACGGGGCTTGACGCTTCTTCCATCGTTTCTGCGGAGATACTGAAGGCGGACGGTTGGATGGACTCGCTTGCGGCAGGTGTTTCCTGCTCAGGCGGGCTGACGAGTTCACCGGTCTCGGGATCGATGTATGCCCGCTGGGCAGTGCCCGTCCGTGATTGCTGTTGGGATGCTGTCGCGCTGGTCTTGGTTTGTCCCACGTCCTCAATGGTGGACGGCGTGCGCCCATTTGTGCAGTGGGTGCAAAAAGCCAATACAAGCATAAACAAGGCAAACCGTTTCATTTCAGCAATCCTTTCCTGGAGCCCGGACACGCGATAACCCATTCACGCTTTAAAACATAATACACGAAAGTATGAAAATCACGGTCCCATCTTTCCGTATCAGGGGTGATTATTTTTAATAACAGCGGTTTACCTGTTAAATCAGGACATCATACTGAGAATTGATTTCGCTGGAATGGTTTTAGCGGTTTCCCGGAGCGGAAACAGCGTTGAGGTGATCCGCATCTTCCCACCCGAATGGATCGCCGATAACCAGCGATCCCGCCACCAGGCACGCCAGCCCGAAAGGCAGGTATCCGCCGTATCCCAGAATCGGCATTTCGAACAGGTGAAAGCGTTGTACGAAGGGGATGGTGTAGGTCCAGCGGGCCAGACTGAAGTAGTTCCACATCTCCCAGAAGAACCCGCAGGCCAGGGCCGCCAGGGCCGGAACCACCAGCGGCCGCCAATCCCCGTGCCTCAAAGGATAGAGCAGCGTGTGCCGGCCGGCCAGCGCCTGGATGGACAGGACGATGATCAATGGCGATACCCACAGCAAGGCAAAGAGCTGATCCGGGAAGATGCCGATCAGGGCCAGCCCGAAGCATGCGGCCAGCAGGCAAATTACGGGAATCCACCGGGAGGAAGGCAGATGGTACGGCCGGCAGCGTGCCAGGCCCTTTCCAAGGGCGGGAAAGGTGAGCAGCAGGTCGATCATGCTGAGCACCCCGGGCAGCACCGTGGCAAATGCCAGGCTGGAGTAGTATGAGTACTCTTGGGGCCCCATGCCTTCGATGCCAGTGTAGTACCAGTTCTGGACGAAGCGGTTGAGGTATTCGAAGAACCCCCAGAATCCGGCACTGGCCGGAAAGAGCAGCAGAAACCGAAGCGGCCGGCGCAGCACCAGGCAGCTGCCACTGCGTTTGACTGCAAGGGCATTGACGGCAAGGATGAAGCCGGCCCAGATGGGCAGGAAGGTGTGGGGCTGGAGGATCCAGAACCAGGTGAACCGCTTCCAGGCCAGGAGCCAGAAGGCCAGGCAGAGGGCCATTCCGGCCCAGCCCCACCAGGGAAAGCGCCTGGGGTGTTGAAAACCTGCAGTGGTGGTGGCCATTTTCAACGCCCGGGGAAGATCGGGCCTCTTGGTTGCTTCCCGTTTATTTTGCCGGCCATGGTGAATGGCCCACAACAGACCGCCGATCAACAGCAGATCGGCAAGGACAAAAAAGCAAAACCACGGCCATGAAAAACCGGCGTGCGAGACATAGCGGGTGGTCGGCGGCATCTCCAGGTAGGGTGCGGGATCCCGCCCTGCAGCGATGATGCCCAGCAGCGGAAGGCCGGCCAGCAGCAGGACAAAAAGGGACCATCGCAAGACAGCTCCTCCCGTAGGTAAACGCTGACGCATCCGTTGTTTGTCCTATTCCGATTTAAACAATTGAACCCTCCCCGCGGCAAGCCGCGGGGAGGGTTCACCGTAAGGATGAAAGTCTATTTTCAGTTCGCTCGCTAACCCCGCCGCACCGGTGCTCGGTATCTCTGCTTCGCTCCGACAAGCGGCGAGGAATGCGCTCACTATCGCGGTTCAATTATTGATACCTCGCATAAAGCCGCATTCCCCGAGGGCTTCTTAAAAAGCCCGAGATCCAGGCTTGCGAGTCCTGAGGAAAGAGGCGTACACAGAGTACTCCGAATTGACGAAGGATGAAGCGTAACGCCGATATCGGGCTTTTTAAGAAGCCCTCAATTATTGAATCCAGGAGATAACTACAGTCCCCAAGACCAGGGCGATGATCCCCACCAGCCGGTATCCCTGGTCCGAAAACGTCTCCACCCAATCTTTGCTGATTTCGAACAGGCCGCCGGGGTTGAAATAGATCAGAACGCCTTTGACGATTCCCAGAATACCGATCAGCCTGATAAATCCGCTGTGGGTGGTCGACGATGCGGCAAAGAGCAGCAGCAGGCCGAAAACGGCGGGGATGATGGCCAGCATTTTACGGTCCAGGCGGTTCATCATCCCTTTGAAATAGGCCTTGTAGTCGTCCGTGTACAGGATGGCGATCGCCCCGGCCGCAATCCACAGGAACCCCAGCAGATAGATGATGTATTTCATACGTTTCCTCCTATTTTGATAAAACCAGAGACGTTATAATTTAACCTCGCCGGGCACCCTCAGATACTTGGCGCGGATTCGGTCGAAGTGGCGTACCAGGGCGTCGCGCCGCACGCGTGCCGTTTCCATGCCGTCCCTGGCTTGCATGCCGGCCAGGGTGGCCTCGATTTCGTCCAGCATTTCCCGGACCTCCTGCTGCCAGTCGCCCTTGTCGAGGGTGACGTACCACAAGCGGAAGGTCAGGGTGTAAAGATGGTCGGACACGGATTGGAGTATCGGATTGCCGGTGGCGTCATGGACGATTTGGCGCAACCGGCGGTCGATTTCCACCAGGGAATCGGGCGCTTTGTGTCCAGTCAACAGCTCGCAATCTTCACGAATCCCGCGGATCGCTTCCAGGTGGTCATCCGTGGCCAGTTCCGCACAGAGCCGGCCCACCTCCCCTTCGATGCCCAGGCGGGTCTGGTAGGTGTGCATCATTGTCTGAAATTCGATTTGGGTGACCATGGTGCCCGTGCGGGCGATGATGCGGGCCAGCTGCTCCCAAGACAGCCGGTATAGCACCTCGCGCATGGGGGTTCGGCTGACGCCGAATTCCTTGGCGAGGACATTTTCATTGAGGATCTGCCCCGGTGCATACTCCAAAAAGAGAATCCGGCGCTTGATTTCCCGATAGACGTCAGGGTTCATGCAAATAAAGCTTTCTTGCCTGCAGATCGATATGCCAGTGGTTTGGAATTACCAAGAACCATTAGTACCAGTGACGCAAGGCTTAATCAACACCACTCGTTCGAAAAGGGTTCAAGTGTTTTATATTGCAATGTTTACAAATGATTATTTGAGGACTATTTTGGCTCAATCAATCGACGGGCAAACGAACGCCCGGAAAGGCGGGTTTTCTTGATCAAAGCGGCATTGATCGTCGTTGACATGCTCAACGATTTCATTGACCTAAAAGGCGCCCTGTACTGCGGGCAGGGCGCCCGTGATATTGTCCCCTTCGTGCGACTGCGGCTGGAGGCCCACCGACGGGCGGGCAGCCTGGTGGTCTACCTTCAGGACGCGCACGCCAAAGACGACCGGGAGTTTGAAAAGTTCCCCCCCCACTGTGTCGCCGGCACCTGGGGCAGCCAAATTATCGAAGCGCTTGCCCCCCAGCCCGGCGAACGGGTGCTGCCGAAAACCCGCTACAGCGGCTTTTACGGTACCGACCTGGAAACGATCCTGGTTGCCTATGGTCCCGAGGAAGTGGAAGTGGTGGGCGTGTGCACCTCCATCTGTGTGATGGACACCGTGGGCGGTCTGGCCAACCGGGACTACCGGACCCTCGTGCCGCGTGACGGCGTGGCCGATTTTGATGCCGAGGCCCACAGCCATGCCCTCAAGCGGATGGACCGGTTGTACGGAGCGACCATCCAATGAGTTTCCCCGAGTTCCCCGGGCCCCTTTTCACCGATCTTTACGAACTGACCATGGCGGCCGGATACTTCGACCGGCATATGGATGACCCGGCGACTTTCTCCCTGTTTGTGCGGCCCCACCCCAGGCGGAACTATTTCGTGGCTGCCGGGCTTCAGGCGGTGGTGGAGGCGCTGACCCGTTTTCATTTCAGCGATGAGGAGATCGACTGGCTGGCGCAGACCGGCCGGTTCAACCGCGAATTCCTGGCCCACCTGTCCACACTGAGATTCACCGGGGATGTCATGGCCATGGCCGAAGGGGAGATCTTCTTTCCCGACGAGCCCGTGATGGAGGTGACGGCGCCCCTGATTCAGGCCCAGATCATCGAGACCTACCTGATCAATACCCTGGGTGTTGCCAGTATGATGGCCACCAAGGCGGCCCGCTGCGTGCATGCCGCTTCCGGCCGGCCCATCGTCGACTTCTCCCTGCGCCGTACCCAGGGCAGCCATGCGGGAATGGCGGTGGCGCGGTCGTCCTATATTGCCGGCTTTTCGGGCACCAGCAATGTGCTGGCCGGCAAGACCTGGGGTATCCCCATCTCCGGTACGATGGCCCATTCCTTCGTGACTGCATTTGAATCGGAAACCGATGCCTTCGAGGCCTATGCCAATCTGTTTCCGGACAGTGCTGTTTTTCTCATTGACACCTACGACACGCTGCAAGGGGCTGGGGCTGCCGCCATGGTGGGCAATCGCATGCGGCAAAAGGGGAATGCCCTGCAGGGAGTCCGGCTGGACAGCGGGGAAATGATTGTCCTTAGCCAGCAGGTGCGCCGGATACTGGACGAGGCGGGTTTGCCGGAGGTGAAGATTTTTGCCAGCAGCGGTTTTGACGAGTATGCCCTGGAGCGCCTGATTGCAGGCGGTGCCCGTATCGATGCCTTTGGCGTGGGCACCCGCATGGGCGTGTCAGCCGACGCGCCCTACCTGGATATGGTTTACAAGATGGTGCGGCTTGGCGTTCGGAATGTGCGCAAAGTCAGCGAAGGCAAAATCACCCTGGCCGGTGAAAAGCAGGTGTTTCGCCACACAACTGCCGATGGCCGTTTTCTTGGAGACGTCATCGGTGTGAGGGGTGAAACGGTAAACGGTGCCACCGCATTGTTGCGGCCGACCATGGAAATGGGCAGACCCGTGGGGCCGATGCCGACGCTGGAGGAAATCCGGGTACGTTTTGCCAGGAACTTCGAACGACTGGATCAGCGCTACAAATGTCTCGACGATGCAAAACCTTATCCGGTGCGGGTCAGTGAGCGGTTGGAAGAGATACAGAAAGAATTATAAGTGAAAAGGGTCCAAGGGTTCAAGGATTCCAGGGGTCGAGGGTCTTTTTTCCATTGATTTTAAAAGGTTTTTTCATTCGTTCTACTTCTGATATGCTGGCTTTAAGGCGCTATAATTCTTTGGTGTCACACTTGACCCCTGTTTTTTAAAACAGCATCCCCACATACCCCACGAAGCTGTCTCCCGGGCTTTTGTCGTAGCTGGTGGCGTAGGCCAGCTCGTGGGCCTTTTTGGCGCCCATGGCCTTGCCGACAGTGATGGCGGCGGCCGCAGCCCCGCAGCAGCAGGCATTGTCGTTGCTGAGGCCCTCGCGGATCACGGCTTCCGGGTCCATGCGGATCATGGCATCGATCACGCGCCGGTCGTTTTCATCACGCACCCAGTCCACGGCTTTTGAACCGGCGCCCTTTGAGGTGAAGCCGTAGTTGGGGCCGTAGTGGGTAAGATCCGTTGACCCGATGACAACCATGCTCAGATCCAGTTTCCGGGTTGTTTCCACAACTGAATTGGCAAGTGCCAGCGTTTCGGCCGTCGGCGGTACGCCCATGGCTACGACCCGGGCGTCCTTGAAAAAATAGCGGATAAAGGGCATCTGAAGCTCGATGGTGTTGTCCTGTTGGGACTGGGTGGGGGTTTCCAGCTGAAAGGCAAACTGGCGGGTCAAT
>NZ_JASJGN010000060.1:0-13203 GCF_033791525.1 Desulfosarcina sp. | reverse complement strand
GTAAGGAGAGCTTGTGTCCACCATTGCCAATATCGTTGTCGGCCTCATCGCACTCGTTCACGTTTACATCCTCGTGCTTGAAATGTTCCTTTGGGACAAACCGGCCGGACTCCGCGCTTTCGGCCAGACACAGGAAGCCGCAACCGCGTCCAAGGTGTTAGCCGCCAACCAGGGGCTGTACAACGGATTCCTGGCTGCCGGCCTCTTCTGGGGGCTGAGCCTCGGCGATAGCGGCATCGGCGTGAAGGTGTTTTTCCTTTGCTGCGTCCTGGTTGCGGGTCTGTACGGCGCAGCAACCGCGAGCCGCAAGATTATCTTTATCCAGGCCATCCCTGCGGCCATCGGGTTGATTGCACTCTTCCTCTCATGAGTGCTTGGCCAGGGCATGACCGTTAGCCGTTAGGGATCATTCCGATCTTTTCTATCGTTTATAAGCTGTTGAACCCTTCCATCAAGCGGATCTCCTCGGGCATACGACCTCCACGGTCCGTTCGTGTCAACCGTCGATGGGGTTACTTCAACCCACGGCATGCCTATAGATTCTCTTGTATTGACGTCCAGCGGCCCGATTAATCGCTTTCGGAAAGCCTGGCCTCGGGCTTGACCTTGACTTTTACGGAATTGAATATGGGGCCGCCGCCGATGCCTTGAGAAATTCCGGGGACCAGGGCATTCAATGGCACGCCGTTCAAACCGGTCAACGGGCGCGGTGCCCACAGGGTGCCCGTGGGGACCTTTGCGGTCACCTTGGCACGCAGGGTAACCGTGGCCAGTTCATTGAAAACCGCCACCACGTCATTGTCCTCGATAGACCGCTTGCCGGCATCCTCCGGGTGGACCCAGACGACCTGGGGAATGGGGCCGAACACGTCCGTGAACTGGCTGTGCGTGTAGTTGGCCACCGAACTGTTCAGAAGGACCAACCAGGATCCTGCACGCGGCAGCGCGTGTTGGGTCGGCAGCGGGGTCGATCCGCTATGCGATACCGTCGCCGCCAACTCGATTTTTCCCGAAAGCGTTTGATACACATCCTCTGGCCGCAGCTTCACTTCAAGAACCTCACCGGCGAGAAGTTGCTTCACCCCCCCTTCCTGGTAGGTATGCGCAAGTGTCTTTTCCAGGGCCGCCCACGGGTCTTCGTAAAGCCAGTCGGCGGTCAAGCCCAGCCGCTCAGCGAGTTGCTGCATCACCTGGATTTCATGCCAACTGTCGCCCAACGGCGCAATGGCTTGCTCCGACAGGCGACTGTAGGGATGGTGGTCGGAAATAGCGACGTCCCGCTTCTCCAGGAAGGTGGGCGCCGGCAGAACCACATCGGCACGGGTAGCGGTTTCCGACCAGTGGGTGTCATGCACAACCACGAACACATCCTCACGATCAAGGCCGTGCCGCACGGCGGACTGGTCGGGCAGCGTCATGGCAGGGTTCGACCCGAAAACATAGACGAATTTGAATTCACCGGCCGCCAGCCGCCGACCGATGCCGGTCTGGCCCACCACCTTGCCCCGATGCCCGGACAGCCGTCTGCCGTTGATCGTCGGCCAGTCAATCTCATGCCCTCTCGAATTGCTGTATTGAAACCCCCGGTGAAGCCCCAGCAATGCCGGCAGCAATGCCACGGCCCTGGCTGCCTCCGCGCCCTGCATGGACTTTTGAAGGCCGAGTCCGATCATGAACGCCGCCGGCCGATGGGTCATCAACAACTCGCCGATCTGTGCGACGACATGCCCGGGAACACCGCTTACCTGTTCGACCCGTTCCGGTGTCCAGCCCATGGCCGTTTCAGCATATGCCTGGTAGCCCGTGGTCCATTTGCCGATGAACCCCTGGTCGACACCATCCTTCTCGATCAGGTACCGGGCAATGCCGTAACACAGGGCGACATCGCTGCCGGGCCGGGGCTGGATCCAGATGTCGGCCGCCTCGGCCGTGGGACTTTGGCGCGGATCGACACTGACGAGAATGGCCCCCCGGTCTTTCCTGGCCTGTCGGGCCATGGCCCATATGTGCGACGCACTCACCTTGGCATTGTTGCCCCAGAACAGGATGACATTGGACGCGGCCATGCCCGTCAATGGCAGACCGTAACTCAGCCCGTAATGCAGGCCGATGCCGGTATGCCCGGAACTGCTGCACAGGGCATAATCGGTGGTTGTCGCTCCCAGGGCGGACCAGAGCCGTTTAGCGAAATGCCAGGCCAAAAAGCCGGTGTTCCCCGGATAGTCGTACAATAAAAGGGATTCCCTGCCATGGGTGTCGATGATGGACTGAATCCGATCTGAAACCCGAGAAAGGGCAACATCCCAGGATACACGCGCAAAGGGCCCTGACCCAACGCCTTCCGATTTCACCTGAGGATGCAGCACCCGCTTGTTGCTATACACGCGCTGGGGGTCGCCGTTGCCCCTCGGGCAGAGGAATCCACGGGTTACCGGGTTCAGAGTGCTGCCTCGGGTCGCAATGATTTTCCCCTGGTCCACGGTGACATCCATGAAACAGGTGTCCGGGCAGTCACGATGGCATACGGTTTTGATGGTTTTCAATGGGATTGCCTTTCTGCAGGGAGGTCTATATGCAGGTATTTGCGCTTAAGATTGATGAACTCGTAAAAAGTCACGAAAATGCTGTTTTTGAAATTTGTAAAGCAATAATTTCAGTGTGTTACAGCGATGGAATTCGAAAATTCTGACTTTTTACGAATCCGTCAAGATTGATGCAATCGTAAAAAGCTTTTTCAGGCCCTGCATGGCCATATATCCGAAAGAAAACGGGAAGCCGCTCCTACGAAAAACGGGCCTTCTATTGGGGCACGCTTCCTTAGAAGCCCAATAGCTGCGTTACGCTTCATCCTTTGTCACTGCGTAGTACCGGAAGTACTCCTCATTCCTCAGGATTCGCAAGCCTTGATCTTGGGCTTTGTACAAATCCGTCGGAAATGCGAATTGTTACGATTTTATCAATTTCCCCGTATCAACCCTTTCTGGCGCCTGAACCCCTTGATCAACCGGCCGTCGATGGCAATCAGCCCCATGAAGATCAGCGCCATCCCGCCGAAGGCATTCCACCCGGGCCGCTCCCCCAGCACCACGACCCCTAAAAAGATGGCACTGGCCGGGATCAGGAACGTGACCAGCAGGATGTTGGTGGCTCCGGCAATGGCAAGAACACGGAAATAGATGATGTAAGCCAAAGAGGTGCTGACCGCGGATAGACCAAGCAACGCCGCCCAGGTGGCGGCGCCGGGCGCCAGGTGCCAGGGTTGTTCGACGATCAGGGCCACGGGCAGCATCATGACCGTCGATCCGCAAAGCATGCCGGCAGACACGACCACCGGATCCATGGACTTGAACCGGCGGCCGTAGATAGCGGCGCATGCATACGAGAGTGAAGCGCCGACGACAGCCAGCTGGCCCATCACCTGGATGCCGAAACCGCCCAGGGACTCGATGCCGATCAGCACCGCCACGCCGACCCAGCCAACCAGCACCCCGGCCATGCGGTTGGTTGTGAGGCGCTCCTCGCGCGTCAGCAGGTGTGCGAGAACCACGCTGAAAATCGGGGTGGTGGCATTCAGGATCGAGGCCAGGCTGCTGTCGATATGGGTCTGCCCCCAGACAATCAGGCTGAAGGGAATCAGGTTGTTCAACGCCCCCAGAACAATAAACGTTCCCCACACGCCGGCGGACGCGGGGATCTTTTTTCCTGTCAGCCGCACGACGGCTAAAAGAATCATCGACGCGAAACCCACACGGCACAGCACAATGGTCAGCGGCGTCATCTCTTTTACGGCGACGCCCACAAAGAAGAAGGAGCCTCCCCAGATAACGGACAGAATCAGGATCAGCCCCCATTCCCTGACACCCATGACGGCGTTCACATCCGCGGAACCCGCCTGCTGCGCCGGGGCATCGCCTGAATTGACGGTGGTGCTTATTGATTTCATTGTTAGTGGGCCTTTTTATGATTTCGGGTTGAATGGTTGAGCAGCTGTCAGGGCCCTTATACCCGTTTCATCATCGCTTGGCGACCCGAATATTGCTGGGATAGAGAGCAAGATTCGGGTGGCTATCGGCCATTCACTCCGGTAGGATGGCACCATCACGCTGATGGAGGCAGAAATGAACCCGATTGACTATTCACAACAATCCGAGGACTACCAGCGCATCGAAAAGGCCATCCGTTTCATCGAGAACAACTTCAGGTCCCGGCCGACCCTGGATCAAATCGCAGCGCAGGTAAACCTCAGCAGATTTCATTTTGACCGGCTGTTTAAACGCTGGGCGGGAATCAGCCCGATCCAGTTTCTCGGCACCCTGACCCTGGACTACACCAAACGGAAACTGGCCGAATCCAGGAGCCTTCTGGATGTCGCGCTGGCCGCCGGCCTGTCCGGGCCGGCCCGCCTGCATGATCTGTTCGTTACCTTCGACGCGATGTCGCCGGGGGAATTCAAACGGATGGGCGCGGGATTGGAAATCCGCTACGGATTCAGTCCCTCTCCGTTCGGCGACTGCCTGATTGCCCGAACGGACAGGGGAATCTGCCATCTGGGTTTTGTGGATGGCAGTAGCCGGGCCAATGCCCTGGCCCAGCTCGATGGGGCCTGGCCGGGAGCGGTGCTGGTTGAAAGCCGCACCGACATCAGCCTGATCGCCAGCCGGATATTCAATCCGGAACCGGTGGATGGATCACGTCCGTTTCACCTGCAGCTCAAAGGAACCAACTTTCAGGTCAACGTCTGGCGGGCGCTGCTGACGGTGCCCGCAGGCAGTTTTATCACCTACCAGGACATCGCGGGCTATATCGGACGGCCCAGGGGCTTCAGGGCAGTGGCCAACGCCCTCGCTATCAACCCTGTCGCATACCTGATCCCCTGCCACCGTGTCATCGCCAAATCAGGCTCTATTCATCGATACCGCTGGGGAGCGGCGAGAAAGAAAGCCATGGTGGGGTGGGAAGCCGCCGGGGCAAGATAGAAATATTGGGAAAGGGTTGGCAATCACTCGTGCCGGGACGCGCAGGCCACGCACAACGCTGCCTCCGGCATGGCCATCAGCCTGGCAAAGGCGATCGGTTCTTCACAATCCCGGCAAAGGCCGAAATCTTCAGAGTCGATGGTCCTGAGTGCTTTTTCCAAAAGGGCGCGGGTGGTCCGGGCTTTTCTCAGGGCCGCCTCATTGATGCTCTTGCTGTTGATGGCTTCCATGCGGGTGAGCCGGCCGATGGCATTGTCCGGTGAAACCGGCACAGAACCGGCTTTGAAGGCAGCGATGTTGCCACCGGTCAATTCGATCCGATTGCGGATATGATGCGTCAGTTGAACTTTCTCGTCTTTTGTCATGGTTCGTTACCGGATCAGCCTTTTTCCATCCGGGCCAATATCTCCTTCTCCCCTTCCCGTTTCAGCCGCTGCACTTCTTCGAGGATGTTGCCGGCCAGGGGTTCGGGCTGGTGGGTCTCCACGATCTTGCGCACCTCGTCGCGGACGCGATCCTCCATGGTCGGCTGGCCGGCCGCCTGCCAGGTGGCGATGGGCTGCCGGTTCAACAACCTGGCCTGCCACAACTCCTTGCGCAGATGAGCCACCGTATGCCGCTGGGCCAGGAAATTACCGCCGGGCCCCACGGCGTCGATAACGTCGCGGGCCAGGGTGTCCGCATTCACGGTGATGCCCTCGACGAAGCGCTTGGTCATGCCGATGATTTCGTTACCCATGACCAGCTGCTCGCAGGAACAGGCCATGCCGCTGGCCATGTAGCCCACGTCGTGTATCAGGTTCAAACCCGCCAGCGCCTGGCTGAAAATGGCGAAGGTGCTCTCGATGCCGGCCTGGGCATCCAGACGCTTGGCATCGGTGGCGCCGGCCAGGCCCCATGTGGGCAGGCCGAATGACTGGGCCACCTGGGCCTGGGCCGCCAGTCCCAGGCTCCCTTCGGGTGCACCGAATGCCATCAGGGCGGTGGCCATGTCCAGAATGCCGACGTTGCCGCTCATGGAAACCGGGCAGCCGGGGTTGCGCAACTGGGCCAAGACGATATGGATCAGGGATTCGGCAGTAATTTGGACCACGGTGCCGGCCAGGGTCATGGGTGATGTCGCACCAGGCTGGGCCGTGGCACCGGGCACCTGTGGCATGGTCCGGTCGGCTGCGATAAAGATACGATCCACTACCTCCTGGGGAAAAACAAACGGCGAAATCGCCTCCGGATAGAGCAGCACGAAGGGGCGTTCTCTCAGCCGATCGGCCCCACCGGCCACGACAGCCGCCATTTCAAAAACATAGTCGCATCCCAAAGGGGTGTAGCCGATGAACACCATGGGTTTGCTGGTGTTGGTGACCACCGCTTCAAACTCGTACAGGTCGGCCACCGCTCCGTTGACGTCCTGGGAAGAACCCATTGGCATCACGAAGTCGATGTTGGGCAGGGCGTCGGCCACTTTGGCGCCGATGGCGATATCTTCGACCCGCGTTTCGTGGTATTCGCCGGTGAGGGCATCTTTGGTATTGGGGCTGGCTGTTGACGTACTGTAGTGGCTTTTTCGTCCCTCCACCTCCATGGCCCGGCGGCCGCATCGGTCGTAGATGGTCCACCCTTTGGGGACAGTCGCCAGGCAGCCTTCGACGATGTAGCGGGGAATCTTCACCCGTTCATCCTTGACGATGGCACCGGCACCGGCCAGCATCCGCCGGGCACCCGCATGAAGACATTTGAACCCCGATTTTTCGATCACTTCAAAAGCGGCCTGGCGGATTTCCCAGACCTGGTCATCGGTCAGGACACGCATCTCAATGCTGCGGGTTTGGGTTTGTGAGGTTTGAATCATCGTTTGACTCCATTATTGATTGTCCATCCCTAAATCGCATCTTTTGGCCCGGGCCTGTGTTCTCGCTCCTTTGAAATCCTCGACATAGTGCTGCTACACCTGCGGTTTCAAAACTGCTGCGGCCTTGGCCTGAAGCAAAATATACCACTTATGGATGGACAATCGTTGAATGTTATTTTCTTCAAAGAAAAGTCACAGCCCATTTCTCTTATCTGTAACCGCTGACCAGTGCAGCGATGGCGCCGGCCATCTTCTCTTGCATGGGTTTTACGGTGTGGGTTTTCAGAATCTGGTTCAACCGCTCATGGGCGCGGTCCAGGAGGCTGGTCCTGCCTTCCGCCGACCAGCGCTCATGAGAATTCCGGCAAATCAGCCGGGGACGCCACTGCGTGCTGCGAAGGTGTTTGAGAGTGTGGGGCTGGGTGAAAAACTGTCCCTGTCGGCCCCCCTGGCCGATTACTTCCACCGCCAGATGGTCGTCGTCGACGACAATGCCCTTCTGGATCCGGCGGATCTGGTCGATTACCTCATCCATGATCACAATCATCTCCAGACTGCCGGTCAAGCCGAAATCCAGGTAGCCCACGTCGTGGTTGAGGTTGGAACCAGCGGCGGTGGACAGGTAGGTGAGCAGACCGGCCTCGTATGTGGCCTGACCATCGGGTATCTGGGCATCGCTGGTGCCGGCATAGCCCCAGTTGGGGATGTCGAAGTAATGACTCATCTCCACCATGCCCATATAGGCCATGAGATATTCGGGTGCGTTGTAGGAGCACTGGCTGGTGGCCATGTCCAGCACGGCGGCACCCATCCCCATGAGAAAGGGCGCGCCCGGTGCGGTGAGCTGGTGGACGACCAGACCGAAAAAACATTCGGCCAGGCCCTGAACCACGTGGCCGGCCACGGTCATGGGCGCGGTGGAGCCGGCGATGGGAGCCGGGGAGTAGATCACCGGCATGCCCGTTTCCGCACAGAAGATCAACTTGTCGATACTCTTAAAGGGGTGTTTGAGCGGGCTGATGGGCTCGGCATACTGGACCCAGTAAGGCTTTTCACGCAGCTGCGGTTCGCCGCCCCTGAGAATCTTGGATATTTCCCACATGGCCGACAGGTCGTCGCGGCTGTCCGCCGTATTGACGATGGGTTTAATGGAGTTGGCTGCCATGGCGGCAAAGCTTTCCACGTAGGCCCGATGCGCATCGATGTCGTGGGGGTGGGCAAAGGACATGATAAAATCGATGTTGGTCAGGGCGTCGCAGACCCTTGCCGCCCGGGCGATGTGTTCCAGGCGGGTATGCGTCCGCGCCAGGGTCTTGCCGTCCACGTGGTACATGAGATCGGAGCCGGTGCCGAAATAGGCTCGCCGTCCCCCCAGATCCATCACATGCTCGCCCTCCCGGTTGAATATGGGAATGTTGGCCGGTGCACTGTCCACCGCTTTTTCCACCAGCGCGGTGGGAATGGTGATCAACCCGTCCGCATCCTGCCGGCATCCAGCATCCTTGAGCAATTTCACGGCGCCGTCATGCTGCAGGCTCATGCCGGTGTGTTGCAGCACCTGAAGGGCCGCGTGGTAGATTTTTTGCCTGTCCGTATCCGATAGAAAGGTCAGCGTGGGTGAGAAGGCATTGGGTTCCAGGTTCATGGTTGATTTTCCTTTTCGGTTGGCCGCAGAGATGGTGCCGTTTAAAAGGTTGAGGATGCGGGATCACCGGGTTCGATGCCCAGGGCTGCCAGTGTTTCCTTCAAAGGGCATCCCTTTTCGTCCCAGCCCATGGCCGCGTAGAATTCGAGAAGCATCTGGGTCATGACCGTCTGAGTCAGCACCGTGTCTCCATTTAGAAAAAACATCTCGGGGAGGCGGTCTTCATCCATATCCGGGGCATGCTTGAGATTGAACAGACGCTCCAGGGCCGCAATCCGATCCCCGATGTGAAAGAGGTCATCGGCATACAAGGGCAATCCGGTGATGGCCGAGGCGAGTACCGCTTCATTTTCCAGGTCGAAGGCGCCCAGCAATGACAGGGTAGGCACCTTGCACAGCCCCAGACTGTCCACAATGATGTTCACCAGCACGGCACGGCGCACCAGCCGGCCCTTGCCGGCTGGTTTTCGCCTGTTCACGGAATCGGCAGACCCGAATACATCGGCACCCTTTTCCGCTGGCCAGCGGTGCTCAAGGGAGGCGTATATATTGTTGTAATCGCCACCTCGACTGGATACGGCATAGCCCAGTGCACTGCCCAACATGGCCGCAGGATGGTAAGCGGTCAACTCAAGTCCTTTGACGTGGGCGGCATATTTCCAAGAATCTTTACCGATGATCACTGCAGCCCGTTTGACGCCCTGGGCCAGGATTCCGCCCAATCCCTTACGGGCCGCCATCTGGCGGATAAGGGCCTCCATGGCCGCGGCATCACCCCAGGCCAACGCCATGCCGTCCGTATCCGCGCCGGTGAGGATACCACGGTCGAACAGGTCCATGGCAAAAGCGATAGCCGTTGCCGCCGAAGTAGAATCCATTCCCAGGCGCGTACACAGGTTGTCCAGACGGACGACGGCCTGCAGATCCCCCAGACCGCACTTTGATCCCAGGTTGATCATGGGCTCGAACTCCGGACGGGTGGCCACCTGCCCTTTCAACGGACCTTCTTTAAATTTTAGGTCGGCTTTGCACTGTACGGGGCAGCGATAGCAGCCGCTGGAGCGCACCTTGTCCTCGATGAGCTTGCAGCCATCCACCTGGTCCACCATCTCAAAGCGATTCTGCCGGTAATTGCGGGTGCCCATGACGCCCAGGTCATCGGCCCACTTGATGTAGCCGGCGCCACCGTAGCGGGAGAAGATTTCGCAATCCGGGGACGCCTTGATCTGTCTGACGTATTGCTTGACCACGCTGCCGATAAGCTGCCGCCGATCGTCGAAGGGCTTGCACCTGCCTTTATCGATGACCACTGCCTTGAGTCGTTTGGCGCCCATGACCGCACCCAGACCGGTCCGACCGGCCGCATGGTCTTTTCCGGCGACGATACAGGCAAAGCGCACCCCGGACTCACCGGCAGTGCCGATGGATAGGATTTTAAGATTCCCCTGGGCCAGGTCCCCGGCGATACGGTCCTGAGTGTCTATGGCGTCCAGCCCCCAATAGGGTGAGGCCTCCCTGATTTCAACGTTGCGTTCGGAAATGTAGAGATAGACCGGCGTTGATGACCGTCCCCGGATCACCAGGCTCAGGATACCGGTGGATCGCAGCCAGGCACCGGCATAGCCGCCCACATTGGAACTTCCGATCAACCCGGTGAGGGGCGACAGGGCATTGAGGTGGAGCCGGGAGGCCGTGGGTGCCCGGGAACCGGTGAGCAGGCCGCATGAAATAACAAGGATGTTGTCCGGCCCCATGGGGTCGGTGCCCCTCGGCAAATGCTCGAACAGGTAACCCACATTGAATCCGCGGCCGCCCAGGAAACGGCCGACCAGTGAATCGGGTATCGTTTCCCGGGTAATTGTGTGGTCATTCAGGTCGGCCTTGAGAATATCTCCGCATATCACGGACTGAAGTCGGTCACGCATTGCAATCTGGCTTTCCGGCCATCTGATGGTTAACCAGTTAGAATTGATGAAAGGATGTTTACCCGGTATATACAGCCAGAATCTAATATGAAGCGGCAACCACAAAGTCAAGGCCAATTGTTGGGCGATTCACGCCTTGATCGTCGATAAACGCTTACTGCCGATCAAAAAGGCCTGCCAACGGTTGGAAGCTGTGAGCCTGAGAAAAACCCTTGCCGGTGGGCTGGACGACACCTGCATTTTGTTGGTGTCGTTTGAGTTACCCTGTCAATGCACCGGTGTCGGTTGTGGATTATTTTTTCAATCGGCGATGTGGATACGTTTGGGGGCAACGTTGAGCCCGATACGATGCAGGCCGCTGGATGGACCGGAAATGGAGGTTTGGCGTTGGCAGACTCGCCCGAATAGATCGTCAAACGGAACCGTGATTAGCCATAGCACACAATGGCGCAACGGGTGGCAACGGACCCGGATGAACGGTGGCGGGAAGGCCCTGCAATCTTTAAATCCCCGCTCGGTGAGCGGCTACAATTTCTCTGCCGCCTGCGCTTTATGCAGCCGTTCCGATTCATTCGGAACATGAATTACGGGCGCCACCTTTTTCAACTCTTCAAGCGGTATATGACATTTGATGGCATGTCGATCCACCACAATTTGCACCGGCGGCATCTCATTATCACAAATATCACCGATTCTTCGATGGCAGCGGGTGCTAAATGGGCAGCCCTTGGGTGGATTCATTGCACTTGGCAGGTTTCCTTCCAGAACGATTTTTCGTTTAGTCACTTCAGGATCGGCAATCGGTACCGCTGATAATAACGCCTCCGTATAGGGGTGATAGGGAGGGGCAAAGACCTCTTCCGTCGACCCTCGTTCAAGAATATGGCCGAGATACATGACGACAATTCGATCCGCCAGGTAACGCACAACACTCAGATCATGGCTGATAAAGAGCAGGGTGGTTTTATGTTTGCGCTGGATATCCATCAACAGCTCAGTCACAGCCGCTGCTACGGAGACATCCAAAGCCGAAACCGGCTCATCAGCAATGACGATACTCGGGTTCCCGGCAAATGCCCGGGCAATACCGATACGCTGCTTCTGGCCGCCGGACAACTGCCGAGGTTTTCTGAAATAAAAATCCCTGGGCAGTTTGACTGTATCAAGCAATTTCATGACCCGATCAAAAATTTTCTTTTTATCGGTCTCAACACCAAATTGTCTGAGAACCCGTGATATCTGTCCACCGATGGAATGACTCGGGTTCAAGGTGTCAAATGGATTTTGAAAAACCATTTGCAATGAGCGGATCTGATTGGTGGAACGATCCCGAACCTTTATGTCTGAAATATCTTTACCATTATGGCGTATCTCTCCATCGGTTCCTGTCTCTAATCCCATGAGAACTTTGGCAAAGGTTGATTTACCACAGCCGGATTCACCGACAATGGCGACCGTTTCACTTTCATGGGCTGTAAAATTCAGTTCTTCATTTGCTTTTACAAAACGAGAACGTTTACCTGAAATCAAGGCCATCAAGGAGGTATCTTTTACCTCGTAGTATTTTTTCATGTCATCGACATCAAGGACTTCTCTGCCGATCTTGAGTACTTCCTTGGCTTTATCGCCGGGCAACTCGATTGCATGGTCAATAAGTTTATAGCGTAAACAGCGCACACGATGGTCGGGTGCGCTGCCATCAACATGCTCCATTTTAAAGTGTGCTTTATCGCACAACCCCGGTTGGAAATGATCACAACGGGGAGCGAAATAGCAGCCGATAGGTCGTTCAAAAGGCAGGGGCAGTTGCCCCCGGATCGGCTTAAGGGGAGCCGCATTTTTATCGGCGGTCGGCAAAGGGATACAGGAAAAAAGGCCGTGAGTATAGGGGTGTTTTGGCCAGGTAAAAAGCGAATTAATGGTTCCTTCTTCTACAACCTCACCGGAATACATTACAAATACCCGGTCACACGTCTCTAAGATCAAGCCTAAATTATGGGAGATATATATCTGGGACGTGCCGAACTTTTTGCTGATATCTGCAATCAAATTGACAATCCCGGCTTCCACGGTCACATCTAACGCAGTCGTCGGTTCATCTAATAATAACAGAGATGGATTAGATAAAAGCCCCATGGCAATGACGACGCGCTGCTGCTGTCCGCCAGATAGCTGATGGGGATAAGACTCCATGATCCGTTCAGGATCGGGCAGCTTGACATCAGTCAGCATGTTTACCGATCTCTTGCGTGCGTCCCCCTTGGAAATGTTTTCATGGGCCAGCGGCACTTCCATCAGCTGTGTGCTGATCTTGAGGCTTGGATTCAAGGAGGCAAACGGTTCCTGATAGATCATGGCGATTTCCGAGCCGCGAATCCGGCGCAGTTCATCCTCGGACAACTGGGTCAGATCGCGGCCCTTGAATGTGATGCTGCCGCTTTTAATGCCGCCGTTGGCACCCATGTACTGCATGATCGCCATGGCAACCGTCGATTTACCACAGCCCGACTCTCCGACAATACCGATGGTCTCACCCGGCTTAACCGTCAAGGAAAAATCGACTACGGCAGGTATCTCTCCTGCCCGGGTATAATATGAAATGCAAAGATCTTTACAAACCAGTATAGGTTCTTGGTTGTCATTCACAATTTTTTACCTTTTACCCACGCTGAGCGATTCCCATTTTGGTATAATAAAAAAGTATTACAAAAAGTATGGGTTATGGCACGTCGCGACTTCAAACTGGAAAACCCGTGGGGATTGCCGATCTTACCGCAGTTACGGCGCCAGATATCTTCCCTCATAGGC
>NZ_JASJGN010000059.1:0-5037 GCF_033791525.1 Desulfosarcina sp. | reverse complement strand
TGAAGGGGAAGTGAGGGATTGGGGATTGAGGGATTGGGGATTGGGAATTGGGAAGTGGGGAATAGGGGAATTGTGGAATGGGGGAATTGGGGAATTGGGGAATTGAACCCTCCCAGCGGCAAGCCGCAGGGAATGTGCTGCCTGTAACGGCAGTGCTGCGCAGCACCGTAAGGATAAAAAATCGATTTTCAGTTCGCTCGCTAACCCCGCTGCACCGCTGCTCGGCATCTCTGCTTCGCGCCGACCCCGGTGGCGGGATCTCCGCTTTGCTCCGACAAGCGGCTAGGAATGCGCTCGCTATCGCGGTTCAAAACTCCAAACTTTATGATCTTGAGGAAAGGACATTCCTATTCGCCAGAGCAGTAAGGTGGAAAAATCAAAATAGACGAAAGGTTTTGGTTTTGACTTCGTTTGAGATTTGGATATTGTAATTTGGAATTTATTTGAGATTTGTAATTTGTTATTTCCGGTTTAACCAGACTATGGGATTGGGAAATTGGGGAATTGGGGAATTTTAAAACGGGTGGTTAACCGATGATTTTTCGTGATGCACTTAAATGGGCCCTTCAATCGCTTGCCGGCCAGCGACTGCGCAGTTTTCTCACCATCCTGGGTATTGCCGTGGGAATTGCCGCCGTAGTTCTGCTCACCTCGCTGGGAGAAGGCGTTCACCGGTTCGTGCTCGGAGAATTCACCCAGTTCGGCACCAACCTGATCGGGATCACACCGGGAAAGACTTCCACCACGGGCGTTTCCGGTGCGGTGATCAGCAATGTCAGGCCCCTTTCCATCGACGATGCCGTAGCCCTGTCCCGGATTCCGCGAATTCTGGACACCGTGCCGGTGGTGCAGGGTAACGCAGCCGTGGAGTCCGGCCCGCGCACCCGGCGGACGTATGTGTTTGGCGTCGGTGCGGCCGCACCGAAAGTCTGGCAGATGGCCGTGGCCCAGGGCCGGTTCCTCCCCGAGGATTATGCAGCCGGTGCGCGCGCATTCGCCGTGCTGGGCAGCCGGGTCAGCCATGAGCTTTTCGGCGGGTCGAACCCTCTGGGAAAACGAATCCGCATCGGCGGGGAACGCTACCGCACCATCGGCGTCATGGCCACCAAGGGGCAGATGCTGGGATTCGACCTGGATGACGCGGTCTATATCCCGGCTTCGCGGGCCCTGGCGATGTTCAACCGCGAAAGCCTCATGGAGATCGATGTGTTGTTTGCCGCCGGCAGCAGTGCGGACAAAATTTCAGACCGGATCAAATCCCTTTTAATATCCCGTCACGGGAGCGAGGATTTCACTATCGTTACCCAGACCCAGATGCTTGATGTACTGGGCTCGGTGCTGGGTGTGCTGACCCTCGCCGTGGGGGCCATCGGCGGGATTTCCCTGCTGGTGGGCGGTGTCGGTATCACCACCATCATGACCATCGCCGTACGCCAGCGCCGTGCGGAAATCGGCCTGCTGCGTGCACTGGGAACCGGGCGAGGCTGGATCATGGGCCTGTTTGCCATCGAAGCCACCCTGCTGGGCGGCATCGGCGGGATCGCGGGCGTCATACTGGGCACCGGCGGCGCATGGGTCCTGGAAACGCTGGTGCCCAAACTGCCCACGCATACCCCCATGTCCTATGTAATTCTTGCGGAAGTCCTGGCGGCGGTCATCGGCCTGCTGTCGGGCATCCTTCCGGCCCGCCAGGCGGCCCGGCTGGATCCCATCCAGGCGTTGCGCGCGGAGTGAGGCGCTTTCAGATCCAGGCCTTTTTATGGACGATGGCCTGAATTAATGCTAAGTTGAAAATCAATTTTGACGGATTCGTAATAAGCCCGATATCGGCGTTACGCTTCATCCTTCGGCACTGCGGCGTACCGAAAGTACGCTGCCTTCGGCACCCGCGAATGCGGTATTCTCAGGATGGAACATGAATGTTCGCCGTAATGATGAAGATCGATATACTGTTCGCTCGCTTAAGCTCGCTTTCGCGGCCCGCAAGCCTTGATCTCGGGCTTCTTACGAATCCGTCGGGAATGCGACTTCTAAGGAAGCGTGCCCCAATAGAAGGCCCATTTTTCGTAGGAGCGGCTTCCCGTTTCCTTTCGGATTTATGTCCATGCAGGGACTGGAAATGCTTTTTACGAGTTCATCAATTATTCAGAGGCAATGCTAACAATCCAAGAGGGAGAGACAGATGAACATCGCGCAGAACGTTGAACGTGCCGCCAGGTTATTCCCGGACAAAACGGCCATCCTCTTTGAAGGGACCCATCTGACATACATAGAATTGAACGCCAGTGTCAACCGGATAGCCAGTGCCCTGCTTACGGAGGGAATCGCCAGAGGCGACCGGGTAGCGCTTTACCTGCCGAACATTCCCGCATTTGTGATCAGCTACCTCGCCACCGTGCGCATTGGTGCCATTGCCGTATCGGCGAACGCCATGCTCAAAGCTGAAGAATTGAAGTATATATTGGATGACGCCGGGGCAGTGCTGCTGTTTACCGTGAGTGAACTGCTTGAGAATGTCAACCCGGACAACTATCCACAGTTGCGCAAAATCGTGGTTTGCGAGGGTGAAGGGGCCGGACATCCAACCCTCGACGACTGGCTCAGCGAGGGTAATGAGACTTTTAACGGAACGGACATGGATCCTCAAGACCCTGCCGTATTGCTCTATACGTCGGGGACCACGGGATTTCCCAAAGGCGCGACACTCACCCATGGAAATGTCGTTTCCAATATATGGACAACCGTTCACCACGCGGGCTTTACCGCCGATGATCGCATGATCCTCTTTTTGCCCCTGTTTCACGTGTTCGGGCAAAACTTCATCATGAACGCCACCTTTCTGGCCTGCGCGACACTGGTGCTGCATCGCCGTTTCGTGCCCGACCAGGTCCTGGCATCCATCCGCAACGACAAGGTGACCATGTTTTTCGCGGTTCCGACGATTTACATTCACCTGTTGAATATGGATGTGGACCCCGCGGACCTCGCCTCCATCCGGTACGAGTTCTCTGCCGCCGCCACCATGCCGCAGGAAATTTCGGCCCGGTGGACCGAACGCTTCGGACGCCCCGTATACGAGGGTTATGGTCTCACGGAGTGTTCGCCCTTTGCCTGCTACAATCACGACTTTAATCATAAATTCGGCAGTGTGGGCACCCCGGTGGAGAACTTCGAAATCAAGATCTTCGATGAGTCCGACCAGGAGATGCCCCTCGGCCAGTGGGGCGAAATCTGCGTTAGAGGGCCGGGGGTCATGCAAGGATATTGGAACAAGCCCGAGGAGACGGCCCGTGCACTGCGCAACGGATGGCTTCACTCCGGGGATATCGGCACCATGGACGAGGACGGCTACGTGTTTATCGTCGATCGGGTCAAGGACATGATCAACATGGCGGGTCTCAAGATCTGGCCAGCAGAAGTCGAGCAGTTTCTCTACCGGCATCCTGCCGTCATGGAACTTGCCGTTTACGGCATTCCGCACCCGGAAAAAGGAGAGATTGTCAAGGCCACCATCGTCTTGAAGGAGGGGGCAACAGCCACCGCCGAGGAGATCAATGACTACTGCCGCAAACATCTCGCCGTGTATAAAGTCCCTTCTGTGTTCGAATTTGTGGATGAACTCCCCAAAAGCCCCACCGGCAAGATCCTCAAACGGATATTGCGGGACAAGGAATAAACCGTCTGACTCACTGGGCACGACGTCGGCCCTGAAAGCGGCCAACAGGAATAAGGAGAAGTAGAGACATGAATCCTATCGGCCCGGTAAATGCCCTTTATCCCATGCCCACCACGTTGGTGGGCGCAACCGTGAACCGCAAACCCAATTTTCTGGCGGTGGCGCACGTGGGGATACTGAACCACGGAACCCCCCAGTATCTTTCAATCGGCCTCGCCAAGGCCCACTATTCCAACGCTGGCCTCCATGAGAATCGGACGTTCAGCATCTGCCTGCCGTCCGAGGACCTGATGGTGGAAACCGATTACTGCGGGACCATGACCGGCAAGAAGACCGACAAAGCCGCGCTGTTCGATGTTTTCCATGGCGAACTGAAAACAGCACCCATGATCCGCCAGTGCCCGGTCAACATGGAACTCAAGCTCCATGATGTGCTGGATTTTCAGACCCATGAAGTCTTTATCGGTGAACTGGTTCAGACCTATGCGGATGACGGTGTCATGACCGACGGAACAATCGATATCGCGAAAATGCGGCCGCTGCTCTTCGATATGGCCAGTGTCAGATACTGGCGGCTGGGTCCGGCCTTAGGCAAGTGCTGGAGTGCGGGCAAATCGTTAAAGCGGTCGTAGCATGAAAGCAAGGGTCGTCGACAGGCCCGGAACGCCGGAAACGACGAGGATTTCGGTTCAAACGGGTATCAGAATCTCCTGAACCAGGTCGGGTTGGTCCGGATCATGGGGCTCGGTGTTGAAGGCGACCAGCAGGTTGTCGATTTCACCCGTATTCTGGATGGCATGGGCGACTCCGGGCGGAATGATCAAGCGGCAGGTCGTGTCGGCGGAAATGGAGATGTCCCTTGTTGCATTGTCCTCGCGGATCCGGACCAGGGCCGGTCCGCAAACCACGAGCGTCTCCGTGCCCCGGACGTGGTAGTGATTCCCCCGCACGGCCCCGGGTCGGCTCACCACGACATGCGTATTCCTCTGGTTTGCAAGAAGTTCTCCCTGCACCGGTTCGAATACAAATCCCCGTGAATCCGAGAAACGGTTGACGGTTTCCTCTTTAATCATTTTCTTTACAACGAATCATTGATGAACTCATAAAAAGTCGCATTTCCGACGGATTCGTAAAAAGCCCGAGATCAAGGCTTGCGAATCCTGAGGAATGAGGAGTACTTACGGTACGCCGCAGTGACGAAGGATGAAGCGTAACGCAGATATCGGGTTTTTTACGAATCCGTCAAACTTATTGGTGAGCGGATGACAACGCCGATCGATATGATTGCCCTTTTCATGCTGGGCTTGTTGGGTACCGGTCATTGCATCGGCATGTGCGGGCCCCTGGTAGTGGCCCTGCCC